>CAVOAK010000057.1:0-16924 GCA_963693665.1 Alphaproteobacteria bacterium
TTCGTGCCTGCAAGGTTTCCACTGTTGCTGAAAGCGTGTCACGCAAGGTCCGCAATTGACTTAATTCCGCTGCAAAGTCATCGCGGTCGGTCAGCGTGCTTTGCAGTTCGGTCGATAATTGCGCCAAGTTCGAACGTAGATCGACATTTGACTTCTGTTCCAAAACCAACAAATCCGCAAGTTCGGCAACTTCCTGATTGAGAATTTCCAGGGCCTGATCGCGCCCAGTTATTGCCTCACTGAGATAAAACTGGGCGACAACGAAGATCATCAGCAAAAAGATAATAACCATAAGCAGAGCCGCCAGCCCGTCGACAAATCCGGGCCAAATGTTAACGCTAGTGCGGCTACGGCGGAGTACGGCCATATGTCAGATCGCTCGGGGGCCCTTGGGCTCGCCGTCACCAGACAAGGCGGCAATCGTACGCGCAAGCAAACGAATTTCGCTGCGTATTTCCCCGACTAACTCTTCCCGACCTTTGGGTAATTCCTTGATGATTCGGCTGACATTCGCTTCGATACCTCGGACGTGACTACGCAATACATCATCGCCACTGTCACGGTCGGCAAGCTTGGAAAGAATTGGTTTAAGTTCCATTTGCGCTTCGCCAAGCTTCAACATCAGGCTTTGTTCGGCCTTCATATGGTCAGTAAGCCCACCCAATTTGTCCGCGAGCTCCATTATGTTCGCGTTGGCTGCGTTCCGGCCCTCTTCACTGCGTTGAATGATACGCTGCAAGCTGTCGAGGCTATCGGCGGATTGCTCCAAGAGGGCTTGAATATAAGCCGGGACGGATGTTTCACCATCACCGGAAAGACTTCCGCTGCTGAGCCGTGTCAAACCTGACAGCCATTCCTCCAAATCATTGAAGAATCTGTTTTGCGCCTGGCCCGCTTGCAATTCTAAAAAACCCAACACCAGCGATCCACCGAGGCCAAACAGCGACGAGCTAAACGCCGTCCCCATGCCATCAAGTGGCGCTTCGAGGCCTTGCTTGAGATCTTGAAAAACAGTGTTAAGTTCTCCTGCTGTGACCGAAAGACCGCCAATCACGCTACCCACTGACCGAACTGTTTCAAGCAACCCCCAAAATGTGCCAAGTAACCCTAAGAAGACGAGAAGTCCGATCATATAGCGCGACGTTTCACGACTTTCGTCTAGTCGGGCACTGACACCATCCAGCAAAGTGCGCATGGCAACGGTGGATAGGCTGAGCCTGCCAGTTCGTTCTTTTTCGCTAAGCATAGTCGCCATTGGCGCGAGAAGTTTGGGTGCTGCCAGTACGGAGACTGTCGCTTGATCACGCCTGAACTCTTCGATCCAGGCGACTTCACTCCCCAGCATCGTTACCGTTCTAAAGATATAAAATATCCCGAAAACCAAGACGCCAAGGATGACGCCGTTCAGTACAGCATTTGCCAAAAACGCACTACGCAGGGATGGAAACAGAAGGGCAATAGCAATTGCGACAACCACCAGGAACAGGAACATCCGAGTGAGGAAGCGTTTTGGTGTGGTCACTGGCTAGAAATCCGTTCCACGGCCTGATGTGTATTAGGCGCGATCACGACGCCTAGATCGCTCACTTCTCAACTACTACATCGACGCGATCAGGAGGGCCTTCTTCAACCCGGTTGCCGAGTGCCCGAAGCTGCATCCGGGTACTGCGTACACCATAGTTCATCAATTGTGTGCGAACGGCCAAAGCGCGAAAGAGGGAAAGTCGGCGCGCTGTGCTGGGGGTGTCTGATGCGCTGCCGGCAAATCCATAAAGTACAAGACGCATACCGCGTTCGGCGGTCAATTTTTCGGCCAATTTTTGGAGTTCTGAGGCGGCTTCCTCTGGCAGGTTTGATGATTCCTCTCTGAACAGAATGCGGAGTTTGTTTCCGTCGCTACTGACATCAACCGGTGCTGTGAGTGCAGCAACAACAGAGCCGCCCAGTTTCGTTGTCGCCGACTCTGCTGCGGTGCTCGGAGCTTTCGGTAGAGCGGGCACCTGTGGCACTGCTGCAGTTGCTTTAGGCGGTACTGGAACTCTCGTAGTTACTTTCGGTGGCTGCGGTATAGCTATTCTTGGTGCAGTAATAACGTCAGTTTCAACTGCCATAGGTATCGCTGGTGGTATCGCTGGCGGTGCCGAAGGAGCTGCTGGTACTGGAATTGCGATTGGCTTCGGCGCTGTGATTGCCGCAACGGCCGGTGCCGGTTTTGCTGTGGCTGTCACGACAACGGCAGGCTTCGATATCGACGGTACTTTTGGCACTACCGGTGACACTGCCGGGACTTTGGGCAGTTTCGGTGCAGTTGGCCTAGGGACGGCGGCTACAGAAATTTGCGGTTTTGGCGGTGGCGCTGTCGGACGCTTCGATGTGACGCTCCTTGGCAGAGTCAGTTGGGAGTGCGGGGTTGACGTGGGTGGTGCCAAGAGTTGCCCAGGTGCTCGTGCAGCACTTCTAGGGACCAAGTTGGCTGATCCTTGCCGCAAAATTCCAGCTAGCGTCGGCGCCGGTCCAAATTTGTCGAGTACGCTCAAGTCGATGATGATATTCGGCCGTCCGACATAACGGCTGTTTCTCGTAGATTGTGCTTCGGTTGAACCGACGCCAAAGGCGAGTGTCAGCGCACCCGTGCCGAGCACGATAAACGCCCTGGCAACTACGGTAAGCGAGCCTAGTGTTTTTTTCCGACTATTGGTTGCAGTCATAGAGTCGAGCCCGATCATCGGTCGTTATGTGCGCTTTGCAACGAGCGGTACTTTCCGAAAGTATCTCAGGCTAACTCACCGGACAACCGTTTGTGAATGCATCAGGTGCTATTATTGAGTTGTTTTATCAGCGCTGTATGCAGATTATCGTTGGAAGCAACAATATCAGATGCATTCGGATCGTAAGTTTGCCCGTTTGTACGGGATATCAAACCACCCGCTTCACGGACAAGAACTATTCCGGCTGCGGTATCCCAGGGCTTTATGTCTACATCCCAAAATCCATCGAATTTTCCGGCCGCCACATAAGCGAGATTAAGGGCTGTTGAGCCCCACACTCTGACGCCCGCTGTCTGGTCTGACATACGTTGAAATCGCAGTTTGTATTCGGCTCTGATTTCGGGGCTATCGTCGACATTCTTTAAAGGCAGGCCACATGCAATTGCAGCATCTGTCAACTTGCTACGACCGGACACCCGAAGGCGCCGATCGTTGAGAAAGGCGCCTTGGCCGCGTTCGGCCCAAAACAATTCATCCTTCACCGGGTCGTAAACGACGCCACACATTGGCGAGCCGTCTCGCTCCAAGGCAATAGAGATCGAAAAATGCGGTAGGCCATGCAGAAAATTGAAGGTCCCATCCAGTGGATCTACGATCCACCTGTTACTGCTGTCAGTACCAGCGATAACACCTGCTTCTTCCAACAACATGCCATATGTGGGTCGCGCTTTTTGCAACTCGTATCGGATGATTTGTTCCGCGTTGGTATCCGCTGTCGACACGTAGTCGCCGGGTCCTTTGCGGCTCACCTGGAGTTGTTCGACTTCGCCGAAGTCGTGAATCAGTGCCCGACCGGCCTTATTCGCGGCGGCGGCCATGACGTTGATAAGGGCGGAACGAATAGCCACGCGGTCTCCTTTAGAATGTTTGGGCGCATGCGCCTCGGATAGTGCAACAATTTGGTAGGGGAGGGTGCGGCTAACTGCTCCTCAATTACTGGCAGACTATTCTTTTACACGCTCAACGTATGTATCGTCTGAAGTGTTCACAACGATACGTGTGCCTGACTCAATATAAGGCGGAACCAACACACGCACACCATTTTCCAGTACGGCAGGCTTATATGAGGATGATTGTGTTTGGCCCTTTACGACTGCATCGGCTTCCGTAACTGAAAGCACAACTTTTTCAGGCAACATCACACCAATTGGTGTTCCGTCGTGGGACTCAATCGTAACGGTCATACCATCTTGTATATAGCGGGCGTGGCTTTCGTCGATCAAATCGTCGCCTAAGGTGATCTGTTCATAGTTTTCCACATCCATGAAGGTGTATTCGGAGTCGTTGCCATAGAGAAATTGATACGGCCTCTCATCGAGGCGTGCCCGCTCCACAGATTCCGACGCTCGAAATCGTTCGTTGAGCTTCGAGCCGCTGCGAACGTCCTTCAGTTCGACCTGCATAAATGCTCCGCCCTTGCCGGGTTTAACGTGCTGGACTTTTACGGCTCGCCATAGGCGACCTTGGTGCTCTATGGCCATTCCGGGGCGAATTGTATTTCCGTCGATCTTCATCTCATTCCCTTGCTACCGCGGCGGCTTGCCGGGTTTTGGACGGCGCGCAAACTATCAGTACGATGCTTCTTAGACAACGTTGGCAATCGCAGCATTGAATGACCGGATTGTAGCCGCCGGTCCCTTTGGATTACTCCAGACCGCCGAAACAACGGCAATGAAATCTGCGCCGGCCGCAATAATTGGCTGACAATTGTCCGGTGTAATGCCGCCGATAGCAGCACAGGGAACTGTCGCAATATCACTCCACTGTCGGATTAGATCTGGAGTTGTATGATGCACGACATCCTTGGTTGCCGTTGTATGGAATGCTCCAAATGCGACATAGTCCGCGCCTTGTTCGCCTGCGATCATGGCAAGATGTATCGAGTCGTGGCATGTGACACCGACGATTGCATCCTCTCCCACAAGCCCGCGTGCATCGCGGTATGTTCCATCTTGCTGACCGATGTGGACGCCGTCGCAGTCACATTCCGCTGCTAGGTCTGCACGGTCATTTAGAATAAAGGCGATATCGCGACTTTGTGTGATAGGCCTAAGAACAGAACAAGCATCACGAATTTCGCTGTCGCTTACGTCCTTAAGACGAAGCTGAACACAAGCAACTCCGCCGACGTCGAGAGCCTCCTCCAGCCGAGGGGCAAACTCTATAGGGTCTAACGTATTCGGAGTAATCAGATACAAATTAGCCGTCATGTCGAGGCACTGGGCTTCAGCCAGTCTCGGCAGGCTTCGGATAGATCGGCAACTGCAACGTCGACATCTCCCAAGTCGAGCGATGGAACGCGCCTCGTATGGATGGTAACTCCAGATTGCAGGGCAACATCCATAATCTTGTCTTTGACATTTTTTCTGCCGCTAAAGCGTATCGCCTGCACACCCTCGCGTATTGCGGCGAGTGCATCGCCGGCTGCAGATGCGCAATCGAGAATCGGCGTCATCTTGACGTCAGGATATTGTGTTTTTGCCTCAGAAATTAGTGCACGAAACCACCCAGCACCGGCATATCCAGCCGCGCCTGGCGCACTAAATAGCGTTACCGGAACATTGAGTTCGTGCGCCGCATTTAGTGCGATGCAAGCATGTTCAAGAGAATGGACGGTAATCGCTTTGCTGCTCAGCGCTATCTCATCCCACCCATGACTGCCGCTGTATCACTCATCCGATTGGAAAATCCCCACTCGTTGTCGTACCAGGACATAACGCGGACGAACGTCCCGTCAAGAACTTGGGTCTCTCCAAGGTCGAAGATCGATGAAGCGGGATTGTGATTGAAATCGACCGAGACAAGCGGCTTGTCGTTTGTCGTAAGAACTCCCTTAAGGTCGCCCGTCGCCGCCGCTTTGACGATCATCCCATTGATTTCGTCAACGCTGGTTTTTCGCTTGGCAGTGAATGTCAGATCGATAAGGCTGACATTTGGCGTTGGTACGCGGATTGATGTGCCGTCCAGCTTACCCTTGAGCTCTGGTAGTACAAGGCCGACGGCGCGGGCAGCGCCTGTGGACGTCGGGATCATTGAAACTGAAGCAGCGCGGGCCCGCGCAAGGTCGCCATGCAATGTGTCAACTGTCCGCTGGTCGCCCGTGAAGGAGTGAATCGTGGTCATAAAGCCGTGCTTAATTCCAATAGAGCGGTTGAGTACATGGGCGATTGGAACCAGGCAATTTGTTGTACAGGATGCATTCGAGACGACTCTATGGCTCTTGCGAAGCTTCTTGTGGTTAACCCCATAAACAACCGTCAAATCTGCATCGGCGCAGGGTGCTGAAACAAGAACGCGTTTTGCGCCGGCAACAAGGTGGGCCGCGGCTTTGTCTTTGCTCGTAAACAGACCTGTACACTCCATGACCAAGTCGATTCCAAGATCGCCCCATGGAAGCTTTTCTGGATTCCGCTCTGCAAATACCTGGACCTTCTTGCCATCAATACGAATGCAGTTTTTCTGCGCTTGAATTTTGCCTTGGTAGGGACCGTGTACGGAGTCATAGCTGAGGAGGTGTGCATTGGCGTCAGGCGAGCCAAGATCGTTGATTGCAACGAACTCAATATCCTTTCGTCGTCGTTCCATCGCGGCCCGAAAGACCAGGCGGCCAATCCGTCCGAAGCCGTTGACCGCTACTCGTATCGCCATACGCAGATACTCCCTACTGTCGACTTTAAAGCCCATCGCACCAAAGAATCAGACATGGGTGCCTAAGCTCGCTGCACCATTTGCGGCTGCGCGCACTGAAAACGTCGCCTGGGCGTTTGCAATATTTTTGACTTTGCCGCTCCAAGCCTTCAAAGGCGCCGCCTGTAACGCCCGGCCATATGAAAAACTTAGTTTCCATGGTGCGTTGCTCGATAAATTGTTCATTGCGTTGAGATGTGCGGTTGCAAGGTCGTCAGATTGTCCGCCCGATAAAAACACAATTCCCGGCACAGCCGCGGGAACCGTCCGCTTCAAGCATGCCACGGTCCGTCGGGCAACTTCCTCAACGCTGGCTTGTTTAGGGCACACGCTTCCGGATAACACCATATTTGGTTTGAGCAACGTACCTTCCAAGGTAACCCCCTGGTTTGCCAAGGCAGCATAGACACTTCGCAACACATGCTCGGATACTTCATCGCATCGCTCGACCGTATGTCCACCGTCCATCAACACTTCTGGTTCGACAATGGGGACCAGACCTGTCTCTTGAGCGATTGCCGCATAGCGCGCAAGCGCATGCGCATTTGCCTCAACGCAAGCGTCACTCGGCATCGTTTCGGTGATATGATAAGTGGCACGCCATTTGGTGAAACGTGCGCCAAGTTCATAGTATTCGCTACAGCGTTCCCGCAGACCGTCGAGACCCTCGGTAATGGTTTCGCCAGACCATCCTGCTAACTGCTTTGCTCCAGCATCCACCTTGATGCCAGGAATCATTCCGTTATCTGAAATGATTTTGACAAGCGGCGTTCCGTCTGCTGCATTCTGACGCAGCGTTTCTTCGTACAGAATCACACCGCTGATATGCTTTGAAACGCTCGGAGTAGTGAAAAGCATGTGTCGGTAATCGCGCCGAGTGTCCTCTGTGGAAGTGACGTTGATTGAGTCAAACCGTCGCTTAATCGTTCCCGTACTTTCGTCGGCCGCCAGAATTCCCTTACCGTCAACGACCAGCAGTTCCGCTGTTTTCTGCAAAGCCTCTACGTTCATTCCACCGTCCTTAGACAAGTTTGCGTGCTGCGGTCGCAACCGCCTCTGCGGTTATACCAAAGTGTTTGTAAAGTTCCCCTGCAGGCGCAGATGCGCCAAATGAGTTCATCCCAATAAATGCACCATTTCGGCCGATATATCGGTCCCAACCCTGGCGGATTGCAGCTTCCACAGCCACGCGGGGACAGTCCGTACGGAGAACCGACTCTTGATAAGATGCGTCTTGGTCCTCGAATAACTCCCAACATGGCATTGAGATGACAGCCGCCTGGATGCCATCGCGCGCCAACATTTCGCGTGCTGCCATCGCTAAGCCAACCTCAGAACCGGTCGCCAACAACGAGACCTGACGCTTTTCTTTAGCTTCAGCTATGACATAGGCGCCGCGGGAGCAGAGATTTTGCTCATCATGTGATAGGCGCAACGCAGGAACTCCCTGGCGCGTCAAAACGATCACCGACGGTGTCTGCTTTGCCGCCAGCGCATAAGCCCAACTTTCAGCCGTTTCCACCGCGTCCGCTGGTCGAAATACCAGTAGATTGGGGATCGCGCGCAGGCTGGCCAGATGTTCAACTGGTTGATGCGTAGGCCCGTCTTCACCAAGCCCAATCGAGTCGTGACTCATTACATAGATCACGCGATTTTTGGATAATGCGGATAAACGAATTGAAGGCCGGCAGTAGTCTGTAAAGACGAGAAATGTGCCGGCATAGGGAACGATGCCGCCATGCTGGGCAATTCCATTCATCGCCGCCGCCATACCGTGTTCGCGGATGCCGTAGTGAATATAGTTGCCCGAATAATCGTCGCTGTTAACGACTTTCATACTGTTCACCTGGGTCAAATTCGAACCGGTAAGGTCCGCAGACCCGCCGACCAATTCTGGAATGGCTTCGACGAGAACTTCTAGTACTTTTTGTGACGCTTGCCGGGTTGCAAGCTTAGGCGGATTGTCGATCATCGAGCGTTTGAGTTCGTCCAGCCGCTGGAGCCATCCATCCGGTAGCTCTCCACTCAAAACACGCTCAAATTCCTTACGACTAGGCGCATCAAGTTTGGAAGTTCGCTCACGCCATCCGCTGTGTTCGGCAGCACCGGATCCGCCGGCCTTTCGCCATTCCACGAGGATGTCGCCAGGAATTGTAAATGGCTCATATGGCCAGTTGAGTTTGTCTCGTGCAGCCGCGACCTCATCGGCTCCCAACGGCGAACCATGCGTCGCTGCAGTTCCCTGTTTGGACGGCGCGCCGAAGCCGATAACGGTTTTGCATGCAATAAATGCAGGCCGGTCAGATTTTTTCGCCGCAGCGATGGCGTCCGAAACCGCTGTCATGTCGTGTCCGTCAACGCTCCATGTGTTCCAGGCGCTGGCAGCAAATCTCGCGCATTGGTCATCTAGGGTCGTGAGGTGGGTCGGGCCATCGATTGATATGCCGTTATCATCAAACAGCACGATCAGTTTGTTGAGTTTTAGGTGCCCGGCAAGAGAAATGGCCTCATGGCTAATTCCTTCCATCAGGCAACCGTCGCCGGCAATGACGTACGTATAATGTGAAACGAGTTTATCGCCGTATCGGGCAGCCAACATCCGTTCCGCCAACGCCATGCCGACACCGTTTGCTAGCCCCTGACCAAGAGGGCCAGAAGTCGTCTCTATTCCGTCCGCGTGCCCGAATTCTGGATGCCCTGCTGTTCGACTTCCTAACTGTCGGAAATTACGGATTTGCTCAATGTCGATGTCTTTATAACCGGTGAGGTAAAGCAACGAATAAAGCAGCATTGAGCCATGGCCAGCGGAGAGAATAAAGCGATCGCGGTCAGGCCAAGCCGAGTCTGAAGGGTCGTATTTAAGGTGTTCCGTGAACAGAACGGTCGCAACGTCTGCCATGCCCATTGGCATGCCGGGATGGCCTGAATTAGCTTTTTCAACCGCATCCATGGAAAGCGCACGTAGCGCGTTTGCCATGTCGTGCCGGCTGATGTCCGGGCTCGACTCAACCTCTGTCATGACGGGGTCCTGAGTTCTTCGCGAAAAGGACATTTCCAACATGCTAACCGGGGCCAAGCATGTTGTTTATGAAACATGCCGACCTCGCCGGGGTGCGTCAATGGTGTAGTTGTTCTCGATCGGAATAGCCCTGACTTTGACAAAATTTGTCGCGGTTGACGCTGTCGATAGACGCGCGTATTTTGCCGCATGTGCGGCTATTTAGGCCGTGTTGTTGCTTTTGCGTCTTAGGTAAAATTTATGTCTCGCCTCGACATTGCACAACAGCGTTTAGAAACCGCCCTGGCGCGGATCGAGGTTGCGCTGGATCGGCAATCGGCTGCGGACGTAGGCCAAAACGACCAGTTTGAACTAGCATCGGCGTTGGATCAGGCATTGAAGGATAATGAGCGGCTGCAGGATGTTAGAGGCGTTGTAACGTCCCGATTGGACGAGACAATCGAGCGCCTTGAGCGCTTGCTGAAGGGCTAATCAAGTATGAGCCAAGTCTCAATTACGATAAATGGGCGGGACTACACAATTGCCTGCGATGATGGTCAAGAAGATCATTTGACGAGGCTGTCAGACTATCTCAATAGCCGAATCGGTGAGGTTGTCGCTGCTGTCGGACAAGTGGGCGATACCCGCCTGCTTGTGATGCTCGGCTTGCTCATTGCTGATGAGTTGTCAGACTCATATGTAGAACTTGCAGCCGCTCGCGGTGAAGAAGGTAACACTGATTTGCCTACTGAAGGGCGCAAAAATGCAGGTGAAGAAAGTGCCGTTGTTGCAATTGAGGCACTTGCCGAACAAATTGAGACTATTGCTGGACGCCTCGAAGCAACCTAACTTAGGGGCGGGTGGCTGCTGCGTGGTGCGTGCGGTCGCGATATCCCCGGGGCCAATAATTACCTCTAGGGAGCTGTCTCTGTCGGGATCGTGGTCTCGGTATATGGCGCCCACCTACATCAGTAGGCCTTGGAGGATATGAAATGGCTCACGGCCAATGTGGGGCCGCCCAACCTATCTGGAATATTTCGGACTTCTTAGTCCGTTTTCCCCGCCGCGGCCTTCCACTTCTCACTCGCAATCTCAAGGCCAGACGCTATCTGCTGCGCAAGTTCATTTTTCTCGCCAGACACCTTGTATGTGATCACCGCGCGCATTGCCTCGATATAGGTGCGGACAAGATCTAGGGCCTTTTGGTCCACCTGTTCTAGTTCGTCGGCAAATCGACACAATGATTCGCAGATGCGGGTCATCAGGGGATAATCGAAGCTTGTCCCCTGTCCGCGCATATCATGTGAAACATCAAAGATTTCGCTGATCCGTTCTCGGCGTTCAGCCGGATTTTCAGATGCCGGCGCATGCAGTCCGGCAAGTCGTTCGATATCCTTCATTGTCCATTCTGTGTATCCGGCGCCAACTTCCTTGATTTCAGCTTCCGCCTTCGCGAGCATCTCCATGTTCGGGCCACCGCCGCCCGTTACTTTCGATCGGAGCGGGTCAGGTGGATTGATCATCACGGGCTCTTTTGGATTATCACTGGCCATTCGAAGTCTCCACGTCGGTATTTGAACTTGTAGATGAATCACTCTCTGCGGAGGCCGCCGGTTCTTCGGATGGGTCGTCTACGCCGGGACCGGCGTATGCTACATCACCGTCAATAATTTTCGCTTCGGTTGATCGGCGATCTGCCCCCTGGAACTCAATGACACGACGTCTTCGATCTGGTCCGAAATAGTTCTCCGACCGTACAAACGGACGTGGGCGGTCAATGACAGCCGTAATCCGTGCGTATAGCGACTTTGGCGAAATCGGCTTTGCCATAAACTCAGTGACGCCCGCATCGCGAGCGCGGAATACGCGCAATCGGTCCGTATACCCAGTCAGCATAATAATCGGCAAAAATGGATTCGGACTGTCTGCACCCAGTCGAACCTTTTTTGTAAATTCGATTCCGTTCAGTGGCTCCATCATGCAATCGATGACAACGAAGTCTACCTCCGTGTTCTCTAACGCGTTGTACGCGGTTTGGCCGTCTGGAAAGGAGCGAATATTGAGAACGCCAAATGCCTTTAAGATGCCCCATACCATCGCCATCATGTTCAAATTATCGTCGGCGATAACCACAAATATTTGGGACAAATCTTAGGGCATTAATCGCTCGTCAGCGGTTAATCGTTCACAAATTTACGCCAGGGAAGTGCTGCGGAATTTATACATGCATTTGTGCTTGGCGTGCCCATAGCAATGCAATTATCTACGCATAGATACAGTGGCAGAATACTTCGGACAAGACATCTGCATGCGAGTTGGCACGTAGAAATGGTGCGGCAGATCGTGTTGCTGCCGCAATCTCGCCATATTACTTGGATAATTTACTGACTAAGGAATTGTGTTTCGACCCACAATATCTTGTATACTCGATAACGAGCGACACACAATCTCGCATCTATGGAGCCTTGTTGGTACGAATGGCCGGCCATTCTCAGTTCAAGAATATTATGTATCGCAAGGGTGCGCAGGATAAAAAGCGTGCCTCGTTGTTTGCCAAGTTGGGTCGCGAACTTACGGTTGCGGCTCGGTCGGCAGGTCCTGACCCAGATGGAAATCCACGGCTACGCGCTGCTATCGCGACCGCGCGGGCAGCTAACATGCCCAAAGACAATCTGACGAGAGCTATCAAGCGCGGGTCGGGAAATGATGCCGACGCAAACTACGAAGAAATTCGCTACGAAGGCTATGCCAAGGGTGGCGTTGCGGTAATTGTTGAAACTTTGACTGAAAACCGGAACAGGACGGCTTCTGAGATCCGTTCAGCTTTCAGTCGTCATGGCGGCACGATGGCAGAAACGGGCGCAGTAACATTCATGTTCGAGCATGTCGGAGAAATCCAATATTCGATTGAGGCGGCAAGTGTTGAAGCGATGTTCGAGGCGGCGCTTGATGCTGGCGCTGACGATGTCCAATCGGACAAAAGCAGCCATATAGTTACCTGCGCGACGAATGAACTTCATGAGGTCGCAGGCATGCTCGAAGCAAAGTTTGGCGAACCTCAGACTGCAAAGCTTGCGTGGCGTCCAGTGACGACAACCGCGGTCGATCAGGATGCGGCGGAGAGCTTGTTTCAATTGTTTGAACTACTCGATGACAACGACGACGTTCAGGCGATATCGGCAAATTATGATATTGCCGACGATGTCCTCGAACGTCTTACAACGTGATTGGGTTCAAGCGATGCGGTTAATCGGATTCGACCCCGGATTGAGAAACACCGGTTGGGGTGTAATTGATGCCGGTGGCAACCATCTGACCTACGTCGCGGATGGAACTGTGCGGCCCAACGTCAGTCAAGACTTGGCGTCACGTTTGCGCGAATTGCACGATGCGCTGGCCGATGTCCTGGAAACATATGCGCCTGAAGAGGCTGCCGTTGAGGAAAGCTTCGTCAGCAAAAACTATGGGTCCACGCTCAAACTTGGGCAGGCGCGCGGTGTCGTCTTGTTGGCACCGGCGCTCTTTGGCATTCCTGTTGCTGAATATTCTGCGAACCGCGTTAAGAAATCGGTCGTTGGCGTCGGCCATGCAGATAAGAACCAAATACAGTTGATGGTGACGAGGTTGCTGCCGGGCTGTCAGTTCTCAAGCGCTGATTCCGCGGATGCCCTCGCCGTCGCAATTTGTCATGCTCATTTTTCCACAACATTGCGGCGCTTTGCCGACAGTACACGAGAGCAAGTCCAATGATCGCCCTCTTGACTGGCCGACTTGATTCGATCGGCGAAGATAGAGCAGTTGTCGATGTTGGGGGCATTGGCTATCTGGTCTTCTGTTCTGCGCCCACGCTTGATCGGTTGGCGCCTGTGGGTGAGACAGTGCGCTTGCAGATCGAGACACATGTCCGCGAGGATCACATCCATCTTTATGGCTTTGTCGATGTTGCGGAGCGAGAATGGTTTCGGTTGCTGACAACGGTTCAGGGCGTCGGTGCCCGGGTGGCGCTGGCCATCCTATCTGTGTTGACCGCGAACGATTTGCTGCAAGCGATCGCCGCAGGGGACAATGCAGCGGTCTCCCGCGCGAATGGAGTTGGCGCAAAGTTAGCGGCGCGTATCGTCTCTGAATTGAAGGATAAAGTTGGCGCGTTGCCAGCCTTGACAGGTGGCATGGGGACTGGGCATGCCAGCGGCACGTCGACGTCCGTTTCGGCAAATGAAGATGCTGTCTCGGCGCTTACAAATCTCGGCTATGGGCGGACAGAAGCGTTTGGCGCTATTGCAAAAGTGAGCGGTCGGCTTGGCGAAGATATTCATTTAGACGAACTAATTCGCGCTGGATTGCAGGAAATTAGCCAGTGACTGGAGCTACCGAAACCACTGACGCGATAGAACTCGAGGAAGCCACTGAAGATGGGCGTGAGCGATTGGTAGCGCCAAACTCTGCTAGCGAAGATGGCGCAGAGGCGTCGCTTCGACCTCAAAAGTTGGATGAATTTATTGGCCAATCGGTTGTTCGTGAGAATTTGGCTGTCTTTATTGAGGCGGCCTGTGGGCGTGGTGAGGCGCTTGATCACTTACTGTTTTTTGGCCCGCCAGGTCTAGGTAAGACAACACTTGCTCAAATCGTTGCCCGAGAACTAGGCGTAAACTTTCGCACAACGTCAGGACCGATACTCGCAAAGCAGGGCGATTTGGCTGCTGTTCTAACAAACCTCCAACCGCGTGACGTTTTATTCATAGATGAAATTCATCGCCTGAACCCAGCCGTGGAGGAAATTTTATATCCGGCGATGGAGGATTTTCAACTCGACTTGATGATTGGAGAAGGGCCGGCAGCGCGCTCAATCCGCATCGACTTGTCTCCTTTTACGCTTATCGGTGCAACAACTCGGTCAGGCCTTATTGCAACTCCGTTGCGTGACAGATTTGGCATTCCGCTACGGTTGGAATTTTATAGTGAGGAGGAGTTGCAGCTCGTCGTCGAGCGGGCAGCGCGTGTCTTCGGCATTAACCTGACTTCGGGCGGCGCGAAGGAAATCGCAAAACGAAGTCGTGGAACGCCACGCATCTCGGGCCGCTTGTTGAGGCGGGTTCGCGATTTTGCTGCTGTTGATGGTGTGTCGACAATTGATACCGCCGTTGCGGACACGGCCCTTGGTCGCCTTGACGTTGATCGTCGGGGCCTCGACGTAATGGATCGCCGGTATCTTACCTGTCTTGCCGAAAATTACGACGGCGGTCCAGTTGGTGTCGAAACACTCGGTGCCGCGCTCGCTGAGCAGCGAGATGTATTGGAGGAGGTTGTTGAACCCTTTCTAATTCAGCAGGGGCTTGTTCAACGCACGGCACGTGGGCGCATGCTCGCAACGCGGGGATGGACTTACATCGGTATTTCCCCTCCTAAAACAGTCACTGCACAGCTGAACTTGATTGAAGATATTGAGGACGAAAATTGCTGAGAGATTTGCCGAGACTGCGTACATGAAGACTTAACGTGCTTACCAAAAATCAGTAGCGAGAGCGTCAAATGGAGCAAGGTATCATCGATAGTGTGACCCTCGGTGGGTCAATTTCCGCGTCACACATGACGGTATGGGGATTATTTCTTCAAGCGGATTGGATCGTCAAATTTGTGATCCTTCTCCTAGTGGTTGCATCGATCTGGAGTTGGGCAATTATCATCGAAAAGGTCATCCGGCTCAGAAAACTTCATAGTAGTGCAGGCAAGTTTGAGGAGTCTTTTTGGTCCGGTGGCTCATTGGACGATCTCTATGAACGCGTTGGACAACAACCGCTGGATCCAATGTCTGCCGTATTTTCTTCAGCAATGCGGGAGTGGAGACGGTCCTCCGGGCGCGGATTGACCCAGTTGGAAACCATGCGCGGCGGATTGCAGCAACGTATCGAGCGGGTGATGCAGGTATCGCTCAGCCGCGAGATGGAGCGGCTTGAAAAGTACATGACATTTCTTGCGTCGGTCGGGTCAACGGCACCATTTGTCGGTTTATTCGGCACGGTGTGGGGGATCATGAGTAGTTTTCAGGCGATTGCGGCATCCAAGCAAACCAGCCTGGCAGTTGTTGCACCCGGCATAGCCGAAGCGCTCTTTGCCACGGCATTGGGTCTGGTCGCCGCAATTCCAGCCGTCGTGGCGTATAACAAACTTTCCAATGATCTTGGCCGGTATGCAGGGCGTCTGGAAGCATTTTCGGGAGAATTCAGCGCGATTCTATCGCGACAATTGGAAGAGGCGAGTTGATCGATGGGCGTGTCCTTGGGTGGCGGTCGCTCTCCGTCAGCATCCAGTCGGTCGTCGCGCTATCGGCCGATGTCGGAGATCAACGTGACGCCATTTGTCGATGTCATGCTCGTTCTCCTAATTGTCTTCATGGTTACCGCCCCATTGCTGACCGTCGGGGTGCCTGTTGAGTTACCGAAAACTGAAGCGGCGACCATCAATGCTTCCGATGAGCCATTAGTGATTTCGATCGACAAGACCGGCGCGATATTTCTTCAGGAGGTCGCGACCCCGATCGAGAATCTCATTGCTCGATTGCAAGCTGTAACCGGGGCAAATGCGGACATCAGAATCTATGTGCGTGGTGACAAAGCAATTCAATACGGGCGCGTCATGGAAGTCATGGGACGTGTCAGCGTTGCCGGTTACAAAAAGGTCTCGCTACTGGCTGAATTACCGCAAAATATCAGCCAAAAAGGCAAAAGATAGCCTAACGGATGCGCAATGCGGTTATCATATCCGGCTCCCTTCACCTTGCGATATTTGCCGTGGCATGGGCGAGCAATCCGTTTAGTAGTAGCGCTCCGCTGGAAGTCGACCAAGTGATCGCAATCGAAGTTGCTGTCCTTGCCGAATCACCGGCGCCTCCAGCACCGAAAAAGGCTCCGCCCAAAGCTCCTCCAAAACCTCCGCCGCCGAAAGCAAAGAATGTTGTTCCAGCAGCTAAACCACCACCGCCAACACCCGAACCCACACCGAAGGCAGCAGAGAAGCCGGCACCTGTTCCGGAAACGCTGAAGGTTGCGGCGGTACAACTGAAGGAGAAGCCGTTACCGCAAAAGAAACCGCCGCCGCAACCTGCTTCGAAGCCGGAGAAACCGGACGATTTTTTGTCGGTATTGAAAACTGTTGAAAACCTTAGGAAGGCGCCACCGAAAGAACAGCCGAAACCTACTAAGACACACTCGGAAGAGGTGGCTGAAGCTCTAAAACGCCAACAAGTTTTTCCGCAAAAAAAAATGGCGCTGCGTGGAGGCCAACTGACGATAAGCGAGCTAGATGCGGTGCGACATCAAATAGAAAAATGCTGGAGTTTCCCTGGCGGCGCTCGCGACGCAGAAAATCTCGTGGTGGAAATCCACCTTCGACTGAACGCCGACGGCACGGTAATAACCGCGGAACTTGTTGACAATGCCCGCGCGGCACGCGACTCATTTTTTCTCGCTGCTGC
>CAVOAK010000058.1:0-16193 GCA_963693665.1 Alphaproteobacteria bacterium
ATGATGTAACCACCTGCATTTATGTGCGCATCGAATGCGGCGGATACATATGTTGCAGTTTCGTTTTCAGCAATTACCGATGGCCCTGAAATCAACGCGCCTTGAGCAAGATTACTGCGCAAAAAGATGGGAACATCGACCATGTCGTCGAGCGCCGCGTCGTACATGGGTCTATGGCTGTTTGGCATCGCTGTTTTGCCACCGCTGATGCCAGATAATTCCAGCGGTCGTTCGACTTTGGTGCTGACCGAAACGATCCAGCTCAAGATTTCAACATCGGCATGGGGAATGACCCGTGCAAAGAACTGCTTGTATTCCTCGTCGAACGCGTTTTGCAGCACGTCCGCATCTGCGGTTACTAGGTCGCGGTCCGGTAGCGGCACAACGATTTCATGACCCTGTCCGACATATCGCATGAATGCGGTTCGGCGCTCAATGAGCAGTTCGTCCGGCGCGCCGGCCCGAACGACAGAACGGGCGTCGTCGCTCAAGCCGCGAAGCACAGTATTAACTGTCGTTGGGTCGAAGTCCTTAAGTTGCATGTAGTGGCTGTGCACAACTTCATATGCGACCGGTGCACGCAGGAAACCGACTGCTGAGCCGACACCGGCATCGGTCGGAACGACGATTCGATCAATACCAAGTTTCTCTGCGAGCCGGGTTGCGTGGAGTGGTGCCGCACCACCAAAGGCGATAAGCGCATGATCGCCAATGACCTTTCCACGCTCGATCGCGTGAACACGCGCAGCATTTGCCATCCGTTCATCGACAATTTCGGCAATGCCAAAAGCAGCGAGTGACGTTGTCACGTTGAGTGGCTCAGCGATAGCTTGATTGATCGCTTTGCTGGCCCGCTCCGGTTCTAGATCAACCTTTCCACCTGCAAACCGTTCGATGTCGATACGGCCAAGCAATACATCGGCGTCAGTCACCGTGGCTTCTTCTCCACCGTTTTGATAACACGCAGGACCCGGGTCTGCCCCGGCACTGTCGGGCCCGACGGCGATTTGTTGCATTTCATCGACTCGGGCGATTGAACCACCGCCTGCACCGATTTCCAACATTTCAATGACGGGAATACGCAACGGCAAACCGCTTCCCTTGAGAAAGCGAGCAGCGCGATCTACTTCAAAGCTGCGGGCTGTCTGTGGTTCATAGTTTTCGATCAAACAGATCTTAGCGGTAGTGCCGCCCATATCGAATGAGACAACTTTTTCCAGTTGGCATTCAGCGGCAATATGGCTGGCTAGAATTGCGCCACCGGCTGGCCCTGATTCCATAAGTCTTATGGGAAGACGAATGGCCGCATCGAGCGTCATTAATCCTCCACCCGAGGTCATCATGAATATCGGACAGATGTATCCCAGTCGGGCGAGGTCATCGCGTAAATTGGATAAGTATCCCGACATCACTGGTTGTATGTAGGCATTCGCACAAGCAGTCGACAGCCGCTCGTATTCTCTGATTTCCGGGCAGACCTCGGAAGAAATAGTGACGTAGAGAGTGGGATCGGCGGCGATCAACAGATCGCGCACCCGTTCCTCGTGTGCCGGATTGGCGTAACTGTGGAGAAAACCCACAGCAACGCTTTTGACCCCAAGCTGCTCAAATTGATGGATCAGCCCCTTCACCGCATCTTCGTCCAGAGGGATCAGTATTTTGCCTTGAGCGTTCACCCGTTCGGGAACAGTCAGACGCAGACGACGTGGAACCAAAGGCTCAGGCTTGTCCAAATAGATATCGTACTGGTCGTACCGGCTCTCATGGCCGATATCGATCGTGTCCCGAAAGCCCGCGGTTGTAATCAGTACGGTAACGGCACCTTTGCGTTCGATGATCGCGTTTGTTGCGAGCGTCGTGCCGTGCACCAGGATATCAATGTCGCTCGCTACCAGGTCGGCCTCCTTCATAGCTACGGATATTCCATCAAAGACACCGTTTTCGGGGGCGTCTGGTGTGGTCAAAATTTTAGTGATCACTCGACCGCCCGGCCATTCGACGACGACGTCGGTGAAAGTCCCGCCAATATCGACAGCGAGCCGGTTCATATTTTTTGAGATGATGAATTCCTCCTCTCGAACCATGTTGGTTCGGTGGCTCGATTCATATGTTGAGAGGGAGGGTATGTCGCATTGAAATTCGTCTGCTCCCCAAAGCTAGAAATCCTTGCAAAGTCTTAGTGCATCGTAGATGGCAGCATGAATGCCATGCGACGAAACACAATCGCCAATACGGTAGAGCAGGATTCCGGAATTGTAATCGGCGAGCTGCGGCTGTGGTTCACAGGCAAAAAGCGCAGATAAATCGGTCACACCGCCATTTCGCGCCTCGTCCTTTAGTCTGCAATACAGCTGATCGTTTGGCGCGGTGCCATTGTCGACAACGACTTGGTCGACAGCGCGCGTTTCTGTAACTCCTGTGAACTGGTTTCTAAGTGTTGCGAGAAGCTGGCCATCCTTGCGTTCGACCCGTTCAAGTCCAAGGCCGGTGGTCATTTTTACGTTCTTCGAGTAAAGCCGCCTTAGATATACGGGAAGTGAGCCGTCGCCGAGCCCCTGTCCTATGCGCGGGTCAGGCGTCACTAGTTCAGTTGTGCTGCCCGCTTCGGCTAGAAAATCGGCACAGGTCGTCCCCGAAAATCCACCAATCGCATCGTAAATCAATACGGTTGATGCGGGCGCTATACGGGAGGAAAGCACGTCTTCAACGCTGATCGTAAGGCCATCAGCGCGGCCCCAGGCCTTATTCTCATCCAGTTTGGGACGACCGCCTGTGGCGACAACGACGATATCCGGTTCGCTTAACCGAATCGTTTCTGTTTCGACCTCGATATTCAAGCGGACATCGACCGCAAGACGCGTGAGTTCATCTTCCAACCAATGGATGATGTCCCCCATTTGGTCCCGCGACGGTGCCAGGGCTGCATGGGTGATTTGCCCGCCGAGGACAGAATTGCGTTCGAATAAAATGACTTTATGGCCGCGTTCCGCAGAGACTCTTGCGGCTTCCATTCCGGCTGGGCCACCGCCAACGATGACGATGCGGCGCTCGCGGTCGTTCCTTGCGATGCAATGGGGCATCGTCACCTCACGGCCCGTCGCAGCGTTGTGTAGGCAAAGCACTTCGAGACCGTTGTATTCGCGGTCAATGCAGTAGTTGGCGCCGACGCAGGGCCGGATCTGTGCGACGCGGCCTTCACGGAGCTTATTGACGATGTGTGGATCAGCGATGTGCGCGCGGGTCATGCCGACCATATCGATTGCGCCATCGTCCAATAACTGTGCCGCTTCGGCCGGGTCACGAATGTTCTGCGCGTGCATGACTGGTATGTCGACAACGCGTTTGATGCCCGCTGCGAGGTGAACGTAAGGGTGAGGTGGATAGGCCATATTGGGGACGCTATTTGCGACCGACATTAATGTATCGGCACCTGAGCCAATGACGCTGATGAAGTCTACCAGCCCGGATTCGGCATATCGCGCGGCAATTTGTTTAAGGTCCTCTTCGCGCAAGCCATCTTCATGGAATTCATCACCACACATCCGTAGCCCAATGCAGAACTCACTGCCGACTTCAGCACGCACTGCTTCAAAGACTTCAAGACCAAACCGCATCCGGTTTTCCAGCGACCCGCCATACGCGTCGGTGCGCTTGTTCGTTCGAGGACTCCAGAATTGGTCGATCAGATGCTGATGCGCCGCCGAAATCTCTGCGCCATCAAGCCCGCCTTCCTTCACACGTCGGGCTGCCTGCGCAAAATCACCTTGAATTCGTTTGATGTCTTCCAGCTCGATGACTTTGGCGGTTCCTCTCGTCAATGGCTCGCGTACGCCGCTCGGTGATACGAGATGCGGCCAAAACCCTCGATCCCAGCGAGATCTTCGGCCCAAGTGTGTCAACTGGATCATGACTGCCGTTCCGTGCGTGTGGACGGCGCTGGCAAGATTTTGAAACGCCGGGATTATCGCATCGCTGGTGACGTCGACCGATGGTCCCCACAACTGTGGGCTGTCGAGCGAAACTGAACTTGCACCACCCATCGTCAACCCAATTCCACCCCTCGCTTTTTCTTCGTGGTAGCGGACATAGCGTTCGTTTGTCTTTCCGGCATCCGCGTAAAGCTCGGAATGAGGCGTGCTGACGAGCCGATTGGCGACTGTCACCCGATTAAGGGTAATTGGTTTGAAAATCGCGTTGTATTGGTGGTCCAATATCTTTCCCTTGGCAGTCGATTTCGAATATTTCGTAGGCTGCTATATCCTCGCAGGCTTTGCCTGTGCAACGAGGGTCCAAACCTTCTCCGGCGATGCTGGCATGTCGATGTTATCGACGCCAATCTCGCTCATGGCGTCGAGTAGTGCGTTGACCACCGCAGGAGGCGCGCCAATTGCGCCGACCTCGCCCGCGCCCTTCATGCCCATGGGGTTCGTCTTGCAGGGCATGTCATCGAGGACCTGAAAGTCGATGAACGGCACATCGTCCGCTCGCGGCAAGCAATAATCCATAAACGAACCAGTCACGAGTTGGCCATCATCCTCTTGATATCTGCAGCCCTCAAACAAGGCCTGACCGATACCTTGTATGGTTCCACCCTGCACCTGTCCGGTAAGTAGCATAGGATTGATGACTGTTCCCAAGTCGTCGACAATTGTGTAGCGGTCGATGGTCGAAACGCCAGTTTCCGGATCGATCTCAATCTCGCATATATGGCATCCGTTAGAAAATGTGCTGTCGGAGGTTCCGAACTGTCCGATTGCTGCAAGCCCGGGCTCGTCATCGTCCAACACATTCGGAGCTTTATAGGCTGCGTCGGCTATCTTTGAGAAGGTTACACTTCGATCGGTCCCCAACACGCGAAATTCACCGGTAGTGAACTCGATATCAGCAATGGCGACTTCCAGTTCCCGTGCCGCGATCTTTTTGCCTTTCTCAATGATGGCCGTCGCCGCACGGTCGCAGCACACTCCGCCAATGGGCATTGAGCGGGAGCCGCTCGTGCCAGTACCATTTTTAATTCGGTCCGAGTCGCCTTGAACGACGGTGATATCGCCGATGTCGAGACCAAGGCGGTCGGCAATAATCTGTGCGTAGGCAGTTTCGTGACCCTGTCCGTTCGATTGGGTGCCGATCAGAACGACCGCTGTTCCGCTGCGATCAAATCGGATGTCAGCAGTTTCTGTGGTACCCGCGCCACAAGATTCTATGTAGTACGCCAATCCAAAGCCTCGTAGCTTGCCGGCGGCCTCAGAAACCTTCTTTCGCTCAATGAATTTCACATGATCTGCGCGCTGAAGGGCTTCGGCCGACGTACGGGCAAAATTCCCGCTGTCGTAAACGAGGCCCATCGGGGTCGTGTGAGGTAAAGCTGAAGTCGGAATAAAGTTTCGCTCGCGGATCGCAATTGGATCGATCCCTAGTTGTCGTGCGGCCGCATCGACGACGCGTTCGACGACGTAGATCGATTCCGGCCGTCCGGCACCGCGATATGCATCGGTCTGCACTGTATTGGTGAAGACGCCGCGTACTTCCACATGGGCAGACGGAAGCGTGTAGACGCCAGCAAGCAGCCCAGCATATTCACCAGTCGGAATCGCGGCGCCGTAATTGGAGAGATATGCGCCCAGGTTCACGAAGGTTCTAACGCGAATGGCAAGAAAATTGGCGTTTGCGTCAAGTGCCAGTTCAGCGCGTGTAATATGGTCACGGCCCTGAGCATCGGAGAGGAACGAGTCCGTACGATCGCCGATCCAGCGGACCGGACGACCGATTTCGCGCGCTGCAAACAAAACCAATGCTTGTTCGGGATAAAAGAATCCTTTGGTCCCGAAACCACCGCCGACATCGGGCGTGACGACGCGGAAGCGGTTTTCAGGCAGATTGAAGATATGATTGGCGAGCTGCCGATGCACCAGGTGGACGCCTTGGGTTCCGGAATAGAGCGTAAACCGTTCACCGTCCCAGATGCCGATGGCGTTGCGGGGCTCCATTGGATTGGCGACCAGCCTGTTGTTGATCAGATCAAGCTCAACAACGTGAGCCGCCGCAGCGAACGCAGCATCAGTGGAAGCGCGATCACCTTTTTCCCAATTGAAGGAGGTATTAGCCGGCGCTTGTGCCCAGAGTTGTGGCGCTCCAGCGGCTGTAGCCGCTTTGGCATCTGTAATCGCCGGAAGTGGTTCGTAATCGATGGCGATGAACTCGATGGCGTCGCGCGCCAGGGCTGCGGTTTCTGCGACCACAAAAGCCACAGGATCGCCGACATGCCGCACGATTCCGTGTGCGAGAAGCCGTCTTGGCGGTGTTATCATTGACGAACCGAGAGGCTCCATGGGGTCATACAGGCAGGGAATAGTGCCTAGACCGGCTGCCTCGATGTCATCGCTTGTGAAAATTGCAAGGACACCCGGACAGCTTCTCGCCTCTGTTGTATCGATCGATAGTATCTGTGCGTGTGCGTGTGGTGAACGCATCACCACGGCTTCCGTTTGCCCTTCAAACACCATGTCTGCGGTATAGGAACCATTTCCCGTAAGGAAGCGGAAATCCTCTTTGCGGCGCTTGGCCTGCCCGGTTGCTGTGTGGTTTTTCGGTGTCGCCATGTGTAATTTTCCATTGGCTGAATTTTTAAGGCTTGTCTCAATGACAGTTTGTCCTGCAATCACTGGAGGCGCCAACCACAAATTCCGTGCGCGGAGGCGTCAAGCCAGCCATATTTGATTTTCTAGGTCTGAAGTTTTGTACGCAAGAAAGAGGAATTCCATGCGCGACTATATGGAGCGGCTTCGAGTGGATGATGATTTACTCGTGACAGATCGCGAAATCGATCCAAAATTTGAACTCGCGGCAATTACGCAGAAGGTCCAGAAGACCTCCAATAAGGCAATACTCTTCAACAATGTGAAGGGGACTGATCTTCCGGTGCTGACAAATACCTATGGCAGCCGCAAGCGTTTAGCCGACATACTTGGAATTGCGCCGACTGATTTCTGCAGTCAATGGACGCGCCTAACTGAATTGGGGTCGGGCGTCGATGGACCGCTCAAACGCGACGTGCCGATGCCGAGTGATCTGATCGATTGCAAATTAAGCGACTTGCCGCTCATTACGTATTGCGAGCGCGATGCTGGTCCATACTTCACATCAGCACTTTTCGTTGCAAAGGAGCCGGAAACCGGCGTGCCGAACCTGTCATTTCACCGATCAATGTATGTCAACGATAATGAATTACGCGCGCGACTGGCGCCTCGTCATCACTTGACGCTCTACCATGAGAAGGCAGAGAAAATGGGCCAATATCTGGAGGCGGCAATGTTGATTGGCCCGCCGCCGGAGGCTTTTCTCGCGGCAGCGGCACCAGTTCCATACGACGTGGATGAACTCGAAGTTGCCGCCAAGCTGATGGGCCGGACGCTGGATATGCGGCCCTGTAAACATATTAATCTAATGGTTCCTGCAACGACCGAAATCGTTATTGAAGGACGCTTCATACCCAATGAGCGGCGGCCGGAAGGCCCATTTGGGGAGTTCATGGGTTTTTACGTCCCGGTTGGTGATAACGCTGTCTTTGAAGTGTTGGGTGTAACGAAGCGTCCTGACGCAATTTTCCACAGCATCTTGAGTGGATCGTCAGAAGAAGTGCTGTCGCTTGAACTTTCGGTTGCGGCCAATATCTACCAACGTATCAGCGCTGTTTTGCCAGGCATTATCGACGTTACCTGTAACCCATTCGTGCTACACACCGTTGTCAAAATCGCACAGCAGTACGAAGGGCACGCTCGTCAGGTGTTGCTTGCAGTTATGGGTGCTGAGCTGACCTGGGCTGAGTTTGTGACTGTCGTAGATGAGGACGTCGATATTTACGATATGAATGACGTCATGTGGGCAGTGCTGACAAGATCACGAGCCGACAAGGATGTCTTAATTATACCTGATACGCCTTCATTCTACCGTGATCCGGATCAAGATCATTGGGGGCGCATGGGGATTGATGCAACTGCTCCGTTCGAGCGGCGACATGAATTCGAGCGCAAACGTGTGCCTGGCGCAGAGACGGTTAATCTGGAGGAATATTTCGGGAATGCGGTATAGGGACGGCTGAAAAATAGAAATGCCTTCGGTTGGTTTAGGCTGACAGAAATTCGCGGCAGCGCTAACATTTAGCTGCAATATTCACTCACAACCCGTATCTATCGACATTGCATTTTGGGCGTGTTGTGGGGAATGAACTTCAGGGAGAACACCATGGGAAATGTGGGATCTGTGAATGATAGTGGCAACGGCCTTTCGCTTGCGAAACAAATCAGTTGCTCTGAATGAGCAACATACGGAGCTCGAACAGACACTCAACAAGGAAATTGGCCGGCCCATGCCGGACGCTGAGGTGGTGAAGAAAATTAAATACCAGAAGCTTGCCATCAAAGACGAGCTTTCAAAGCTTGACGGCCAATAACAGCCGCAATCGTGCCCGTAAACTTTAGTCTGTAGCCGATGAAATTGGCTGTGGAGCCTAGTCTCCCCACCGTGTGGGGCTAAAGTTCCGTCGTGTGTTCCCGCAAAACAAATTTTTGTACTTTGCCGGTCGATGTTTTGGGGAGTGGGCCAAACACGACGGATTTGGGGCATTTGTAGTGCGCCATGTTGTCTCGGCAAAATTCGATCAATTCATCAGCATCTGCTTTTTCATTATCTTTTAGGGTCACGAACGCACATGGAACTTCGCCCCAATGATCATCCTGTTTGGCGACCACGGCGACTTC
Source organism: Alphaproteobacteria bacterium (assembly GCA_963693665.1). Classification (GTDB taxonomy): domain Bacteria; phylum Pseudomonadota; class Alphaproteobacteria; order UBA8366; family CAVOAK01; genus CAVOAK01. The sequence goes on from CAVOAK010000058.1 coordinate 8,757, forward strand.
CAGGACAGCTGAATGACGGTAGATGACAGTCTCAACTTCGATAGTTGAAATATTTTCACCGCCTGAAATGATGATGTCTTTGGAACGGTCCTTTAACTCTATGTATCCGTCCGGATGCATAACTCCGAGATCTCCGGTGTGGAACCACCCACCCGCGAATGCATTTTCGGTCGCCTGCGGGTTCTTGAGATACCCCTTCATCACGACATTACCGCGAAGCATGACCTCGCCAATCGTTTGGCCATCTTCTGGTACAGGTTCCAGCGTCTCAGCATTGGCGACTGTCGCGCCCTCAAGAACGTGATAGGGGACGCCTTGCCTTGCCTTGAGGGTTGCCCGTTCGCCGGCGGGTAAGGCGTCCCATTCGTCATGCCAGGCGCAAACAACTGCGGGTCCGTAAACCTCCGTCAGGCCATATACGTGGGTCACATGAAATCCCATATTTTCGATTTTCTCCAGGACGGCCGCTGGCGGCGGTGCAGCTGCGGTCATGACCTCAACCGTATGATCGAAATTGGTGCGTGCACTTTCGTCCGCATTGATCATCATGTTGAGGACGACGGGTGCACCGCAAAAATGGCTGACGTTATGAGCAGCAATCGCCTTGTAAATCGATGCGGCGTCGACATTGCGAAGACAAATATTGGTGCCCGCGACACCAGCTATTGTCCAGGGAAAACACCATCCGTTGCAATGGAACATCGGCAACGTCCAGAGATAAGTCGGATGAGGTGGCAGGTTCCAAACAACAATATTACCCATTGCCACCAGATATGCTCCGCGATGGTGATAGACGACACCTTTGGGGTCACCGGTGGTTCCCGAAGTATAGTTTAATGAAATGGCCTGCCATTCATCCTGTGGTAAGGACCAGGCAAAAACAGGGTCGCCCGTCTTCAGAAAAGCCTCGTACTCGATCTCGCCCAGCATTTCACCGTCCGCCAGGGGGTCGTCGATATCGATGACCAGTGGCGCCCTCTTGCATTTGGCAAGCGCCGCTTTGATCGCAGCTGAAAATTCAGGATCCGTGATGAGTACTTTCGTCTCGGCATGGTCAAAAATCTGCGCAATCGCGTCCGCATCAAGTCGGAAATTTAGCGCATTCAGTACCGCACCGCACATTGGTACGCCAAAATGTGCCTCAAACATTGCGGGTACGTTTGCAGCCATGATCGAAACCGTATCGCCTTTGCCGATACCACGTGCGATCAACGCACTCGCTAGGCGTCGGCACCTCTCATAGCACGCGGACCAGCTGATTGACGTTTCGCCATGCACCAGGGCAGTTCTGTCTGGATAAACTTTAGCGGCGCGTTCGAGTAGACTGAGTGGGCTCAGCGCGACGTAATTCGCCGCGTTGCGGTCAAGGTCGATATCGTAAATATTTTGGCTCATGGCAAACTCCATGGGACCTTTGGAAGCCAATTAACGTCTCGCTCCGCCAGCTTAGGTGCAGACGGAAATTCGGTTAATCTGGAAGTGGCATCGCGGCAAATTCGGCAGGTTTTCGGCCCGCTTTCACTGCCTTTGCGGTTGCTGTGGCGAGCTCAAGCCTTGTGCATAGACCTAAGTCCACAGGGCTGCGCGGCCGCAAGTTTGGGCTGTTCCAATGGGAACGGTCGCGTATCGCGTTAATCGTTGGTTTGGTCGTGCCAATAAGGCGGCTAATTTGCCCGTCGGTCAATTCTGGGTGATTGCGCAAAAGCCACGCAACGCAATCCGGTTTATCCTGGCGCTTTGCCACTGGCGTGTATCGTGGTCCACGGCCTCTAGCGACAGGACGAGGCACATCCGACGCGGCCATTTCAAGCCGAGCATTTTTGTCGCCTTCCACTTGCGCTATCTCTTCACGTGTCAATTGGCCGCTGGTTATTGGATCGATTCCGATCATACCAACGGCAACTTCGTCGTCAGCGATCGCTTGCACTTCGAGTGGGTGTAGGCCACAGAATTCGGCGATCTGAACGAAGTTCAGTGTTGTATTCTCGACGAGCCACACTGCCGTCGCTTTCGGCATTAAGGGAATTGCCATAAGTTCTCCTAGAACAACCTGTCAGTCATGGCCGACTGAGTCGGCGCATTAAGTAAGGTCGGTTGATAATTGAGGCGCATACTATATCGACTGCGCCGATGGCGCAAAGCCAGATATCTCTTGCTCTTCAAAGGCTAATGGACTTGCAGCCGCTAGTCCGAGCGATCACACTCAGACTGTATTGTGGTGGTGGATAAAGAGAGTGATCGTGGACGAAGAACTTGAACCTCAGACAAAGCGAAAAGTACTAAAAGATCTTGAGCTCATGTCGATCGATGCACTTCATGAATATATTGTCGAGCTCAACGCAGAGATCGACCGAGCACGCCAGGCGATCACTGCCAAGGAAGCCGCTAAGGGTGCCGCAGAAAGTGTCTTCAGGTTATAGCTGCTCATGGCACAAGATACAGGACAAGGGCTAGTGAATAGGCGGACCTGGCCACAGCGTGTGGGGCGAGCGATGCGAAAGGTCGTCCGAATGTCAGGGTTCGACGTTGTACGGCATCCTTTTGATACGAAAGGGGCGAATGATATCGCCCATTTGCTGACGCTCAGAGGGATCAATGTCCTTCTCGATGTTGGTGCTAATGTTGGCCAATATGCGCGGCAGATTCGTCGTAGCGGGTATCAAGGTAGGATCGTTTCTTTCGAACCTGTCTCGGAAACTCACATTCAACTGACTAAAGCTGCAGCACGTGACAGCGCCTGGATCGCCGCGCCGCGCATGGCGCTCGGCGAAGATGATGGCAAGGCTGAGGTTCAAATTTCGACTTTTTCAGATATGAGTTCACTGCTGCCGACAACGCGTAAAGGGCAGGATGCTTTTCCGCGGGCCAAGACCATGGCAGCGGAATCTGTTGATAAGCGGAAACTGGACAGCGTGTTCTCTGACTTCGTGAAAAATGACGACCGTTGCTTCGTTAAACTAGACACACAGGGTTTTGAGCGCCGAATTCTGGATGGCGCCGGTTCGGTTCTCCATTCTATTCAGGGAATTCAACTTGAACTCTCGCTGGTACCGCTATACGAGGGCGAGAGCCTGTTTGACGAACTGCATGAGCATGTTTGCTCGCTTGGTTTCGAGCCATATCTCTTTGTTCCAGGATTCTATAGCCGCCGCATTGGCCGTCAACTACAGGTCGACTGCGTTTACTTTCGGAACGATATCGCCGATTAACAATAGTTGGAATTGTTGCGACCGAACGACGCATTTGGGCGCGCCATCGTTGGCGCGCCCATTTGTTTCTATCGAGAGTCGAAGTTGATACCAACGGGCTGTAGATTAGGCCGCCTTGCGTTCGATCGCCTTCTTGTCACCAACGATAATTTTGATCGCGCGAGGCTTCATTGCCTCTGGCAACTCACGCTTTAGATCAATATGCAGAAGGCCGTTTTCCAAATCGGCACCGTGCACCTGCACGTAATCTGCCAAGTTGAAACGGCGTTCAAATACCCGCCTCGCGATACCGCGGTGCACGTATTGTCGATCAGCGTCGTTGTCGTCGTCCTTTCGGCCAGTGATAGTCAGCTGATTGTCTTCAACTTCGATGCCAAGTTCATCCTGTGAAAACCCGGCGACAGCCATTGTCAAACGGTATGCGTCTTCGCCAGCTTTCTCGATGTTATAGGGTGGATAGGACGGCGCGTCGTTTGTATGGGCGACACGGTCCATCTGATGTAGCAGTCGATCAAATCCGATCGAACTGCGGGAAAAGGGAGTCAAATCGAGTGTACGCATTGCTATATCCTCCTTTGAAGCGATATGCAGATCATTGAGGTCCGGCCGCGTTGCCAAGCCTCAGGTTAGACACCCCCCAAGCCCTCATAGAGGCGCTCAGGAGCAGTCTAGATGTAAGGGGTTACAGTTGGATTTCAAGTGGTCGGTGAACAGCATACTTGGCCGCCTAGGCAAAGATACGTAGCTGCGGATTGGTCGCTTCAAGTGCTGATTCAGAAAGAGGGAACGGCCTCAAAGGGCCGCTACAAACCTACGATTCGAGGCCGAATTTCTCGAAGCGCTTGTTAAATTTAGCCAGCTGACCACCGGAATCTAGGAGCCTATGAACGCCCGTCCAAGCCGGATGTGTCAATGGATCGACATCGAGCTTCAGCGTATCGCCAGCATTACCCCACGTTGAACGGGTCTGGTAAGTCGTACCGTCTGTCATCTGCACGGTGATTTCGTGGTATTCAGGATGGGTTTCTTTTTTCATCGCCGTATTCTGCCGCCACAACGCATTGTTGACCAAGCGGGCTCTATAGCTCAGCTTCTTGGTTATTGCAAGAAATGCCCGTCGCAAAAGCGCAAGTTCATTGCGATAAGGAACGCCTCGTGCTTCTTGTCGGAAGAATCGCGCACTGATATACCCGCCAATGTCGCTCGTGTTCGAAGGGATAGACTGGAGAAAATCGTCAATGCGTCTTTTGCCGAAACCCTATGTCTTTCGGCCTCGTGGCTTACCGCGCAAAGGGGTGAGGCGTCTTGGCGCGTAGCGCGATCAACACGGGAACGGACGAACCAACGCGCCAACGTGATCTTCGCGTTCTGCGCCCTTTGCTCGGCTATCTCAGGCCGTACCGGCTCGCGATCGTCGGAGCATTGATCGCACTCATCATAGCTGCCGGCACGGTCATGACGATGGGGCAGGGATTGCGGTTGCTGATTGATAGAGGATTTAGGACTGAGCTCCTTGATCAGGCGTTGCTTGTATTCCTCGTCGTCATCTTCGTCCTTGCATTGGCGAGCTACTCCCGTTTTTTTCTCGTTTCATGGATTGGTGAGCGTGTTGTTGCGGATATCAGGCGCGCAATTTTTCAACACATTATCAAACTCAGCCCGGGCTTCTTTGAGGTGACACCAACGGGCGAGGTCCTCTCGCGACTGACGACGGACACGACACTTTTGCAAGTCATCATCGGAAGTTCAGTATCAATAGCCTTGCGCAACACGTTGCTGTTCGTGGGCTGCTCGATCATGCTGGCCGTCACGAATCCACGGCTTACCGGGTTCGTTTTCCTCTTTGTGCCACTTGTAATCGTTCCGATTATCTTTTTCGGTCGCCGCGTACGTCGCTTTTCGCGCGCGTCGCAGGATCGACTTGCGGACGTTGGTGCCTTTGGCACAGAGACACTAAGTTCTGTGCGAACGATGCAAGCCTTCACGCACGAAGCGATCGATCGCGAGCGTTTCACTGGACATGTAGAAAACGCCTTCGCAACCGCAATTGACCGTGTGCGTGCTCGAGCATTCTTAACTGCCATCGTGATCATGTTTGTATTTGGCGCTGTGGGGGCGATTCTCTGGCTCGGGGGCAAAGACGTTATTGCAAACCGGATAACAGCCGGCGAATTATCCGCGTTCGTGTTCTACGCTGTCATTGTTGCTGGATCTATCGGGGCTATTTCCGAAGTATTCGGTGACCTGCAACGAGCAGCTGGTGCAACGGAGCGATTGTTGGAATTGCTCTCGACAAAACCAGATATCGCTGCACCAGAATCTCCGATTTCCCTGCCTGATCCACCAAACGGCCAACTCTCATTCGAACAGGTCACATTCGCGTATCCCTCAAGGCCAGATACACCTGCGTTGGTTGGTTTTGACTTAGACGTCAAGCCGGGAGAAACCATCGCCATCGTTGGCCCGAGCGGTGCCGGTAAGTCGACAGTCTTTCAACTGCTACTCCGGTTCTACGATCCGCAAAGTGGTCGTGTCACGGTCGACGACGTTGAGATCCGTGACGTCGATCCCGCCCAGCTTCGCTTCCGCTTTGGTTTGGTCCCCCAGGACCCAGTGATCTTTTCGGCGGATGCCGCGGAGAATATTCGCTACGGTCGACCGGATGCCAATGCCACTGACGTTCGCGCTGCGGCGGAGGCAGCCGCAGCGACGGAATTTATCGATCGCCTGCCCGACGGTATTCACACACACCTTGGCGAGAAGGGTGTGCGATTGTCAGGCGGACAACGCCAACGTATAGCGATCGCACGGGCAATTTTGCGTAACCCCACATTCTTGCTATTGGATGAGGCAACGAGTGCGCTTGACGCTGAGTCGGAGCAACTTGTCCAGCAAGCGTTGGAACGGCTTATGGCCAACCGCACGACGATTGTCATCGCGCATAGGTTGGCAACCGTTCTTGCCGCCGATCGAATTGTTGTAATGGATCGCGGTGAAGTCATCGCTAAAGGTACTCACACCCAACTCATAAAGCGTGGCGGCTTATATGCCCGGCTTGCTGAGTTGCAATTTAACCAGGGTCAAATGCTTGGTGCAGGCGCAGATGCCGATGTGAACGCTGAGGTAATTTAGTGTTCAGTCAGTTTAAGTTCGATGCGCCGATTGCGCCGAAAGGCAATTTCGCCAATCCGATCATCAATCGGTTGGAACTCGCCAAATCCCGTTGCAGCGAGTTTATTCGCAGGTATTCCCTGTCGGATCAGAAACATAACGACGGAAATTGCGCGAGCGGTAGAAAGCTCCCAATTGGAACGAAACTGTTCGTTCCGGATTGGTACGCGATCGGTGTGGCCGTCAATCCGCAAAATCCAGTTAATATCTGCGGGAATCCTTCCTGAAATATCGATCAGGGTTCGCGCAAGTTGTGCTAGTTGAGGCTCGCCGCCAAGGCCAATTTCGGCTGATCCAGATTCAAACAGGACTTCCGACTGAAAGATAAAGCGATCTCCAACGACATGGATATCCGGGCGATCGCCGAGTACCTCACGCAAACGTCCGAAGAATTCGGAGCGATACCGGGCGAGTTCTTGAACTTTGCTAGCCAATGCAACATTGAGGCGTTTGCCAAGGTCGCTGATCTGCGCTTTTTGAGCACGATCACGAGTGTCAGATCCTTCTAATGCTGCGTTGAGCTGCTGCATTTGATCCCGTAGCGCTGCTATCTGGCGATTGAGCAGAGCCATCTGAGCTTTGGCTGCAACGGAAATTTCTTTTTCGGCAGCGAAGTTCTGCTCGGTTGTCTCGGCGCGCTGTATTGCCAAATTCAAATCGGCTTCCATCTCTTCACGTAGCGCAGTCATTGCAGCGATGTCTTGCTGCAACTCCAATAGCTGGCCGAGTTGCACCTTGATCGTTTCTTCGTCGACCTCGACGATCTCTAACGCGTCATCGAGCCGAGACTGGAGTGCGGAGCCTTCCGCTTCCGCCCGGTCGCTTCGTGCCTGCAAGGTTTCCACTGTTGCTGAAAGCGTGTCACGCAAGGTCCGCAATTGACTTAATTCCGCTGCAAAGTCATCGCGGTCGGTCAGCGTGCTTTGCAGTTCGGCTTCCATCTCTTCACGTAGCGCAGTCATTGCAGCGATGTCTTGCTGCAACTCCAATAGCTGGCCGAGTTGCACCTTGATCGTTTCTTCGTCGACCTCGACGATCTCTAACGCGTCATCGAGCC
>CAVOAK010000059.1:0-15880 GCA_963693665.1 Alphaproteobacteria bacterium
CAACAGCTAGGACAGATGACGGAGATGCCGAGACGTATTGAAGCGGGCAAATTCGGCATTGCCCGGATGATCGCCGCGTCCTGGCCAAAATGTCGCTCGAAATAGGCAATCTCCGTACCTGCAGCGATGGAGAGGAAAACCGTCTTGGCGGTCGCAAACCTTACATATGCCGGCAATGTTTCGGGTATTAGTTGCGGCTTTACCGCAAAGACAACGACTTCGGGCTGAAGCGTGTCGGGAAGGTCATCTGCAGACGCATAAACCGTAACCTCGCTGCGCGACCTAAAGGGATGTTCGCCGCCGGCAAACGCCGGCTCCACGACCACCACACCTGCGCCGACGATCCCATCGTCGAGCCAGCCTCCAAGCATCGATGCACCCATCTTGCCGCAACCAACCAACAAGAGAGGACGTTCAAGGATATTAGCCACAACAGATTAGATCTTCAGGCCTCGCCGACCGTCTCCAACATCGCCGAATCCAATGCATCTTGGGCGGATCGCCCCCCCCAAAGCACAAACTGAAATGCTGGAAAAAAGCGGTCGCATTCGCCGACGGCTATATCCATCAGATCTTCCAGCTGCTCGACTGCCAGACCACGCATGCCGCGAGTGAGAATTGTGTGGCGAAACATCGGCGCCTCGTCACCTGAACAAACTTCAAAATGCCCAAACCACAAATTTTCATTAGCTAGTGCCAAGAGGTTATTCATTTCATAGCGCTTTTCTGGCAAAACTTTTGTGTCGAAAGCACAGCTGAAATAGAGCGCGTTCAAATCGACCCGCCAAACGAAAAACATCCGATAGTCGCACCACCGTCCCGATGTCTCGACAACTAATTGATCCTCTGCTGCGCGGTCAAACGGCCACTCGTTAGCGGTGAGGACATCTTCGAGTGTATCGAGAGGGTTGGCAGGGACGTTGCCGACCTCAACTTCAGTCATGCTCATTTGCGCGCCCTTTCATGAAATCTGGAACGCGTGCCACGAGATATCTCAGCAACTAACTGCATCGAAGCCGCGTCGAGACCTGATTCGGCACTCCAAGCAAATTTCCGCATCCAATATCTTGTGCTACCGCGTTTAGAACCCACTATACCTAGCATGCCACAAGCGAGAGTCGCGGTGCAAGGAGAGATCAAGCTCCTAAGCAGAAAATTTCGCCCGTGACAGGCGACAGTATTATCAATTTATGGCGATCGCGGCGGGTATTGCAGCGGATATGTGCGGAACTGCAGCGTCTATTTCGGTTTGGGCTTAACTGTTGACGACTTTCGCGCGCTACTAGCCCCTCGTGAGCTTTGACTTCGTGATGCCTTTTTCCCCGTCCCCGCTTGAGCAACTTCAAGCGCCACAATCCGCTTTTCCAGGGACAATTGTTCCGTACGCGCCTTCGTTGCCATTGCCTTGACTGCATCAAATTCTTCGCGGGGCACCAAATTCATCTCCCCGAGAATCTTCTTGAACTGCTGTTTGAGACGGGTTTCAACCTCCGAACGCACTCCGGCAAGCGAGCCAATCGCACCGCTGGCTACGCGTGCAAGGTCATCGAGAAAGCGGTTTTCAGTCTGCATGGCTAAAACATCTCCTGCCTAAGGGAACATCGAGCTGATCGTCTTTCATATAGGCAGCACCAGCAGCGTGCGCAACCATCCGCGGCAGCTTGTAGGACCAACCACCGTCGCCTATAACGGTCATGTAGCTGTCCTTCGGATACATAGCATGATTTTAGTCACTGGCGGCGCTGGCTTTATCGGGTCAAACTTGGTTGCAGCCCTCACAGGGCGCGATGATCAAGCGATTGCAGTATGCGATCGACTTGGTGTCGACGACAAGTGGCGCAACATTGCAAAACACTCTATTTCCGAGTTTGTGCAGCCTGAAAATCTATTTAGCTGGCTTGATACTCATGCAAATGAGATTGAAGCTGTCTTTCACCTAGGCGCATCTTCGTCTACGACTGAACGAGATGCCGATAGTGTCGTCAACAATAACTTCTCGCTTTCTCTTGCCATTTGGCGATGGTGCAGCCGGCATGATACGCGGTTGATTTATGCATCTTCTGCAGCGACCTACGGCGATGGTTCGAATGGGTTCAATGACGACCCCGAGCTGTCCGCAGCGCTGCGCCCGCTTAATCTTTACGGTTGGTCGAAGCATATATTCGACCGCAATGCACTCCGCCTCGCGAACAGCCGCCAACACCCACCGCAATGGGTCGGCCTGAAGTTCTTCAATGCCTACGGTCCAAATGAGTATCACAAAGACGGTCAGCAGAGCGTGGTCGTACAGTTCTTTGAGCAAATTGCCGCCGACGGTAAGGCGCGGGCATTCAAATCGCACCATCCTGACTACGAGGACGGCGGCCAGATGCGTGACTTCATTTGGGTCGGGGACTGCGTTGATGTCATGCTGTGGGCATACGACCACACGCACTTAAATGGCATTTACAATTGCGGCACGGGCACAGCACGAAGTTTTTCTGACCTCGCGCACGCATGCTTCGCCGCCATGCGGCAGCCAGAAGTTATCGATTTCATCGATACGCCAACAGAGATTCGAGGCAAATACCAGTACTTTACGGAAGCCAACATGGCCCGTCTCATAGGCGCGGGCTACGATAAACCGTTTACGTCGCTCGAAGACGGCGTCACGCGTTATGTGACCGATTTTCTTGCCTCGAATGATCCTTACCGCTGAGCGATCATGGGGCCATATACATTTCCTGATATCGACCCTGTGGCATTTTCCTTGGGCCCGTTAGTTGTGCGTTGGTACTCACTTGCCTTCATTGGCGGCCTGCTGCTTGGCTGGCGTTATTGCATTTGGCTGGCAGGGCGCAAGCCCAGGCTTCTAACGCCGCGCGATGCGGACGATTTTCTGCTTTGGGCAACATTTGGTGTGATTCTAGGCGGTCGGCTTGGATATGTATTGCTCTACCAACCGGGATATTACCTGTCTAACTTGCCAGCGATCCTACAAGTCTGGACCGGAGGCATGTCGTTTCACGGCGGTTTCGTCGGCGCGGCATTAGCGGCGTTTCTGTTCGAACGACGACGTGGTCTTCGCCCATTTGCCCTGATGGATATTGTCGCTGCGGCAGCTCCATTTGGGTTGTTATTTGGCCGCATCGCAAACTTCGTCAATGGAGAATTATGGGGTCGGGTAACTGACGTGCCATGGGCCTTTATCTTTCCTCGCGCAGGACCGGAGCCGCGTCACCCCAGCCAGCTCTATGAGGCAGCCCTTGAGGGCATCGTTCTTGCGGTTGTTTTGAACGTTCTTATTCATGTCTTTCATGCGCGGCGGCGGCCCGGGTTCACGAGCGGCGTCTTCCTTGTAGGCTATGCCCTTGCCCGTGCCGCGGTTGAAACGATGCGCGAGCCGGACAGGCATCTCGGTTTGTTCGAATTCGGGACGACCTGGGGTCAATGGCTGTCGCTGCCGATGCTAATCGTTGGCGCGTGGCTAATCTGGCGCTCGCTAAAATTGCTGCCCGTGGAGACAACTTAACGGCGATGAGCAAGCATCTAGCCGATCGCATCTACGCCGAAGGCCCAATCACCGTGGCCGAGTTTATGGCTGAGGCTCTCTATCACCCGGTTCACGGCTACTATATGACACGCGACCCATTTGGTAGCGAAGGCGACTTTACGACAGCCCCGGAAATCAGCCAAATGTTTGGCGAGCTCGTTGGTGTCTGGTGTGTCGAGCGATGGCAGGCTATGAGGCGACCAGAATCGATCCATCTGCTCGAGCTTGGGCCGGGTCGCGGCACAATGATGTGCGATGTCTTGCGCGCTGCCAGCGCGCAACCTGAATTTGTCAGTGCGGTTTCGATCCATCTTGTTGAAGTAAGCGCCGTCTTGCGCGAACGACAGCGAGCAGCGCTTGTCAAATCTGTAATTCCAGTCGATTCAATGCACTGGCACAGTGGATTAGAAACTCTCCCCTCAGGTCCATTGTTGGTTTTCGCAAATGAATTTCTCGACGCCCTTCCGATTCAGCAGTTCGAGCGAACGGCTGAGGGCTGGTGCGAGCGTCTGGTTACAAAGGATGAGACCGGATTTCACTTTTTGTTGAGTGCGCTGTTGCCGTCGTCTGAGACAGCAATCCCTCGCGTCATAGATGAAGGTTCGGATATTGGCGCCATCTTTGAAACCAGGCCTGATGCGATCAAGATAGCCAGACAGATTGCAGCGCACATTTCTCAGCACGGAGGTGCCGCGCTATTCATCGACTACGGGCATGAAGTGAGTTGTGTTGGGGACACTCTGCAAGCCGTTCGCGGTCATGCCAAATGTGATCTCTTGTCTGAACCCGGCTCAGCGGACTTAACGGCCCATGTCGACTTTGACGCCTTCGGTCAGGCAGCTTGCGATCTGGTCGATGTCCACGGGCCGGTAACCCAGGGGAATTTCTTGAAATGGCTCGGCATCGATCTCCGCGCTGAGAACTTGGCGCGCAACGCAACTAAACGCGCAACCAATGATATATCGGCCGCGTATCATCGGCTCGTCGACAATGACCAAATGGGAAGCCTATTCAAAGTCATAGCACTAACGAACCGCGACATCGAAGCGCCGCCGGGGTTCACGGACGCGCCATGATGGCCGGCGGTGCAAATAGTTCAGAAATTATTCCACCTCTCCGCTCAGACTTATTGTCAGCGGCGGCTGGACTGCGCCACGGATTTTTCTCCCGCCGTGGTGGCGTCAGCGATGGGCTCTACGAGTCTCTCAATTGCGGATTCGGATCTAGCGATAATCCGGCAAATGTTACAATAAACCGTGCGCGCGCCTTAATGGCGCTCGGCACACAACCGGGAAATCTTGTCACTGCATATCAGGTACACAGTCCAATCGCAGTCTGTGTGAAACGACCTTGGAAGGAGGACAAAGCGCCCAAAGCAGACGCATTGGTTACCAATCAACCAGGCGTAACGCTCGGTATCCTGACCGCTGATTGCGCACCAATTTTGCTTGTCGACGAAACCAGCGGTGTCATTGGCGCAGCGCACGGCGGATGGCGGGGCGCCCTCACAGGCATTCTTGAGGCGACGATCGAGGCGATGACTAACCTTGGAGCGCAGCCATCCAGAATTGCGGCGGCAATCGGCCCGTGCATCGGATTTGATTCATACGAAGTTGGACTGGAATTTCCTGATCCGTTCCTCGCTGAAAACCAAGCCGATGCCTCGTATTTTCGAGATGCTCCACGACCAGACCATTTCCTGTTCGATCTTGTCGGATATGTTGCCAGACGATTGCATAGTGCCGGTATTACAAACATCGATCGCCTTGATTGTGACACCTTCGCCGAAGAGGCATCGTTCTTCAGTTGTCGCAGGGCGCTTCACCGCTCTGAGGAAGACTACGGGCGTGTGATATCAGCGATCTCGTTGGCAGACTGATGCGACCCGCATAAAACGAAGGATGCGTTATTCCGGCCTGATTCTCGTCTTGCTTGTTGCACTCACCACGACGGCAGCGTGCGAACGTGCTGTGCGTCCATTTCGACCGCACGATAAATCGGTTGATAATCCGCTGTTGCGGCTGCCGACTTCGGTTGGGCTGGCGATCGCGCCTACTGTTGGCGCAACACCAGCGATGCGCGAACCACTTGCAAGAGCTTTGGTTGCAGCTCTCGACCGCCTCGACATATCAGCGAGCGTGGCAAACCCAACGGCCGACGCCATACATGTGGAAAGCCAGGCACTCGTTTCCAATCGTTCAGCAATGCAAGCTTCGCTAATCATTCATTGGAATTTGTCCGACCCGCAGGAATCGGCTGCAGGTTCATATAAACTAGAAATGCCAATTAGCGCCGAAGAATGGGTTCTCGGAGCTCCTGGCCTAGTCAAACAAATTGCCAATACTGCTGCACATGGCATCGCAACACTCATCCAAGCAGACCAACGCGAACAGATAATTGCAAAGGCCCCAAATTCTCTCGTGACACTGGCGATAGCGGAAATAGAAGGCGTACCTGATAACGACAGTGATATTTTACGCGTCGCGTTTCAAACCGTTCTAAAGCAAGTTGGCGTTCTGTTAGTAGAGAATTCCACGCTAGCTTCCGCGACACTGCGCGGTTCAGTCAACTTGATCAGCGTAGGTGAAGGCCGAACTCGACTTGTTATTGTCTGGACACTGAGCTCAGCAGATGGCGATGAATTGGGAACGCTAAGTCAAGACAACACCGTTGCCAAAGCCGACCTTTCAGAGCGCTGGGCCAATATGGTTTATGATATCGCCTTCGCCGCGGCAGATGCCATTACTGGAATACTAGAGCAAATCGATGTGTCTGGAGTGAATCACCCCATTGGTGGGGCGGGAACAGCAAAATAGCCCAGCTCAAAAACACAAAACCTCCCTTCACATATTTACATGAAGAAGAGTTCAAAGACATTTACAGAATCAGGGTGCGTTGTTATAGGTTCATGGGGCTCGGCATCGTTTAGCCCGAGTGCGGACGGCACCGCCAGTTCGCCATATCGGCGACCTTGTGCGCATCAAGAGATTTGGCATGAAAATTCTGAGTTGCAACAGCAATCGGCCAATGGCCGAGGCGATTTCAACATACCTGAATGTTCGGCTTGCAGAAGCTTCTGTTCGTCGATTTTCCGATATGGAGGTCTTCGTCGAGGTTCTTGAAAATGTGCGTGGCGAGGACGTTTATGTCGTTCAGTCCACGTGTTATCCGGCCAACGATAATCTGATGGAACTTCTGGTCACTATGGACGCTCTGATGCGAGGGTCAGCCAGCCGTATCACCGCCGTCATACCCTATTACGGATACGCAAGACAGGACCGGAAAACCGGGCCACGGACACCGATTTCTGCGAAGCTGGTGGCTAATTTGATCACCACTGCGGGCGCCGACCGTGTATTGACGATGGATTTGCATTCCGGCCAAATTCAGGGCTTTTTCGACGTTCCGACCGATAATCTCTTTTCTGCCCCCGAATTTGCCAAAGACATCATCGAACACAGCGCTGGCAAAGGAGAACTAACAATCGTATCGCCTGACGTCGGCGGCGTTGGCCGCGCGCGCGCGGTCGCAAAACGGGTTGACGCGGAACTAGCGATCATCGATAAGCGGCGCGAGCAGGCAGGGGTTTCGGAGGTAATGAACGTTATCGGCGACATCGCCGGCCGTCGGTGTATTTTGATCGATGACATCGTTGATTCTGCCGGGACGTTATGCAACGCAGCAGTTGCTCTGACAGATGCGGGTGCCACTTCTGTTTCCGCATATGTGACACATGGAGTGTTCTCTGGTGGTGCGGTGGCGCGGGTGGCTGCATCGCCAATCACCGAAATGGTCACGACGGATAGTATTCCAGCGACGGAGGCGGTCAGGCTCGCACACAACATCCGACAGATTACGATCGCACCGCTAATTGCGGATGCGATCTCCCGGATCAGCAAGAACCAATCCGTCTCGGTCTTGTTCGATTGACAACACAAGGGTAGGAATACGCTACAAACGATAACAAAGTTGCATGGCGCTTAAAATTTACCGCTGCATAGAGCGAAGTGCGCCGGCTTTTAGGAGTGGGACAGAATGGCAGATCAAAATATTATAAGTGGGCTCGTACGCGAACGGGTTGGGACGGGTGGTGCGCGCGAGCTGCGGCGTGAAGGTCGGCTCCCGGCAATTATCTATGGAGCGAACCAGGATCCGCTCGCTATCTCCCTAGACCCTCGGGATGTCAACAATGGACTTGTCGCCGGTTCTTTTTTTTCGACGGTATTTGATATCGACATCGGTTCGGACAAGGCTGAACGTGTACTGCCGCGTGACGTGCAGTTCCATCCGGTAACTGATCGTCCACAACACGTGGATTTTTTGCGGGTTACGGGTGAAACGAAAATTAACGTTGAAGTAGCTGTCGTTTTCCAGAACGAAGAACTGTCGCCTGGACTAAAGCGTGGCGGTGTCCTCAACGTTGTTCGCCATACGATTGGGGTCGTATGCGCCGTTTCGATTATTCCGGATCGGTTTGAGGTTGACCTTACAGGTACGGATATCGGTGACAGTATCCATGTCAGCTCAATTGCGATGCCAGATGGCGTAGAATCTGCAATTACGGATCGTGATTTCACAATTGCGACTGTTTCGGCACCGACTGTCATGGAAGAGGTCGTAGAAGGCATCGATGGCGAAGAAGGCAAAGATGGCGATACGCCCGAAGAGGAAGAAGGCGGTCAGTCTGAACAGACTGAATAACCGAAAACAGGAGGCCACATGCTATTGCTCGTCGGCCTCGGCAATCCTGGCCCAAAATACGAAAAAAACCGGCACAATCTTGGGTTTATGGCGCTAGACGAGATTGTTCGTCGCCATTCCTTTGGCCCCTTCCGAGCACGCTTTCAGTCCCTCGCATCAGAGGGCGAATTAGGCGGAGAAAAAGTTCTAGCGCTCAAGCCGACGACCTTCGTCAACGAGTCCGGGCGGGCAGTCGGCGAGGCGCTAAGGTTCTACAAATTATCGTCTGAGTCAGTTGTCGTCATGCACGATGAGTTGGATCTACGACATACGAAAGTGCGTACAAAGCTTAACGGTGGTCATGCCGGACACAACGGCCTGCGTAGCATCGATGCTCACATAGGCAAGGATTTTTGGCGTATAAGAATGGGAATTGGGCACCCTGGTGAAAAGGCGATGGTACATTCCCACGTCCTCGGTGATTTCTCCAAGATGGAGCTTGCAGAGGTTGCACAGTTGGTCGAAGCCACTGCCGAGGCGGCGCCGCTGTTGGGCTTGAAAGACTTTAACGGCTTCATGACCAAGGTGGCGCTTGTTTTAAATCCGTCACAAAAATCTGACAATGAAGACGCGCCTGCGGTTTCCGGCTAGCGCCTTCGATTAAGAGAGGCGTTCATGGGTTTTAATTGTGGCATCGTTGGTTTGCCGAATGTTGGAAAATCAACACTCTTCAACGCCCTGACCAGTACGGTGGCAGCTGAAGTCGCAAACTACCCGTTCTGTACAATCGAGCCAAATATTGGCCGCGTGGCTGTTCCTGATGAACGTCTCGATGTGATTGCGAGTATCGCCAAGTCGGCGGGCATCGTGCCCACCTTCTTAGAAATTGTTGATATTGCAGGGCTAATTCGCGGAGCATCTACCGGTGAAGGACTCGGCAATCAATTCCTTGCGCGGATTAGAGAAGTTGATGCATTGATCCATATGCTGCGCTGCTTCGACTCCGAGGACACAGTGCATGTCGATGGGTCAGTCGACCCTGTGCGCGATCTCGAGACCGTTGAAACCGAGTTGATACTGGCCGACATCCAACGAATTGACCGTCGTCTGCCAGCATTGGAAAAATTGGAAAAATCAGGCGACAGCGACGCACGAAAAGAACTCGAGGCGGTGCGCCGTATATTCGCCGCTCTTAACGAGGGCACACCGGCCCGTAGACTTGACCACACACCTGAGGAACAGCCGATTGTCGATCAGATGAAACTCCTGACGACAAAACCGATCCTTTATGTTTGCAACGTGGATGAAGAGCACGCGAAATCTGGCAACGCATTTTCAAACCTGATTGTCGAAAGGGCGGCGGCAGATGGATCAGGCGCCTTGGTCGTTTCTGCAGCTGTCGAGGCCGAGATCGCGCAATTTGGTTCACCGGATGAAAGATCCGAATTTCTTAACTCGCTCGGGCTCGAAGAGCCAGGCCTTGCACACGTCGTTCGCGCAGGATATGGGTTGCTCGAACTCGTGACGTTCTTTACCGCAGGCCCAAAAGAAGCCCGTGCCTGGACAGTTGAACGCAGCGCACGCGCACCGCAAGCGGCAGGACGAATCCACACAGATTTCGAAAGAGGCTTCATATGTGCCGAAACCATCGCGTACGATGACTTCATCGCATGTGAGGGTGAACTCGGTGCCAAAGACGCCGGAAAAATGCATCAAGAAGGCCGCGACTATACCGTCCAAGACGGTGATATCATTTTATTCAAGTTTAATGTTTGAAGCGAAATTGGCGGGAGATCAGGGATGGAAAATACAATTCAATTAGCCGCAAGTGATGGCCACAAGTTTGATGCATACCGCGCTGATGCACAGTCACAAATCGGTGGACTGGTCATCATTCAAGAGATTTTTGGCGTTAACGCGCATATCCGAGAATTGTGCGACAAATTTGCTTCATTGGGTTACACCACTTTGGCACCGGCACTCTTCGATCGCGCAGAGCGCGGCATTGATCTTGGCTATGACGAACCATCATTTACCAAAGCGCGCGAAATGCGGCCAAAGATCGACACCGAAGATACACTGAAAGACATAGACGCTTCCATAAAGGCGCTGGCGGCATCACTTCCCGACAACAAGATCGGCGTTGCTGGCTATTGTTGGGGTGGAACACTCGCCTGGCTCGCCGCAACGCGGTTGGACGGCGTTGCCGCTGCCGTTTGTTATTACGGAGGGCAAATAGTCGATCATAAAGACGAAACTCCCAGCTGCCCTGTGATGATGAACTTTGGCGAGACCGATACGGGCATCCCACTCACCGCAGTGGAGGCGATCCGGAACGCTCAGCCAAACATCCCCGTTCACGTTTATCCAGGCGCCGGACACGGCTTCAGTTGCGACCACAGGGCGAGTTATGATGCCGAGCAATCGGCAATTGCGGAGCAACGAACCTTGGCTTTCTTCAGTGAACAATTCGCCTAGAGAGGATTCAGCAATGAGTGATGATAGTAAGAGCGCGAAGGATCTCCTCGCGGAAGCAAACAGCCAAATCGAGCAGATGTCAGCTGCAGATGCCGTTAGTCAATCTGAAGACGAAAACATCGTCTTTGTTGATGTTCGAGAAACCGGCGAAGCGGAACAAGGCATGATACCGGGAGCAGAACACGCACCGCGCGGTATGCTTGAGTTCTATATTGACCCCGCCAGCCCGGCGCACCAGAGTGTATTTGCACAAGGCAAGAAATTCGTTTTCTACTGCGGCAGCGGCGGACGCTCTGCACTTGCCGGTGCAACCGCCCGGCGCATGGGACTAAAATCCGTCGCGCACATCCCAGGCGGCTTTCCAGCTTGGAAGGAAGCCGGAGGGCCGGTCGGCAACAAAAGCTAATTCGTCGGCAATAAACGGGGATAAAACGCGCTTGACCTTTACCGGTTTAGCACGCGGCCCGCGACAGCATCCAGCTTTGAAGCGACTTTCACACTACGCTTCTCAACCGCTGTGATAATGGCTGAATCCAGGCTCGTATGGCAGCCAACATTACAGCTCGATGTACGCGTTGCGAGTGAAGGAACAACAGCCTTGACGAGAGCACGTGCCTGGTCGGCGTTTTCAAGGAGAACCCGTACAACTTCATCGACGGTGACATCTTCTTCTTGTGGATGCCAACAGTCAAAGTCGGTCACCATAGCCACCGTCGCGTAACACATCTCGGCTTCTCGGGCGAGTTTGGCCTCCGGCATGTTCGTCATACCAATCACCTGACAGTTCCACGAGCGGTAAAGCTCCGATTCAGCACGTGTAGAGAACTGTGGGCCCTCCATTACCAAATATGTGCCGCCACGAATTGCATTGATCCCGCATTTCGCCGCGGCCTCAACGAGATGATCCCCTAGGCGACCGCATACTGGATCGGCCATCGAAACGTGTGCTACCAGGCCAGGCTCAAAAAAGCTCTTCACGCGTGCGAATGTTCGATCGATAAACTGATCGATGATAACGAACATGCCTGGCGTCAGCACTTCATCAAGAGACCCGACGGCAGATAGAGATATTATTTCTGTGACACCGCTGCGTTTCAGCGCGTCAATATTGGCGCGGAAATTTAGATCGGTCGGTCCGACAACATGCCCCCTGCCGTGCCGCGGCAGAAAAACCATTTCTATGCCGTCAAGATCACCAAAAAGGAGGTCGTCGGACGGCGCGCCGAAGGGTGTTTCAACGGTTTTCCAACGCAGATTGTTGAGGCCATCGATATCATAAATTCCGCTACCGCCGATTACGCCGATAACCGGTGGCGCGCCGTGTTCAGCCATGGATGTGATTCTCCTGCCGGCTCGTCACCGCTCCGTTCATGTCTAAAGCCGCCGACTGAAAGCTAGCGCCAGCCGAAACGAACATTTGAAGACAACTGGATCGCATGGAAAATGACTCGGCAATTGCACTGAAGGCACGACTGCGAAGCAATACGAACAGTCCTATTTGACGTCCGCCCAGACCTTGCGTTTCACTGCAATCAGCATCGCCGTGAAAACGAGAAGGAAAAGAATTACCTTAAACCCCATCGACTTGCGTTCATCGAGATAGGGTTCTGCAGTCCAGGTCAGGAACGCGGAAACATCCCGTGCCATTTGATCGATGCTCGCCTTCGTTCCATCGGCGTACTCCACACCATCCTCGAACAGAGGCTGCGGCATAGCGATCTGCTGGCTTGCAAAATAGGTGTTAAAGTTCATCCCATCCGGCAAATCTACGCCCTCGGGCGGATCGACATAACCAGTCATCAGAGCATAGATATAGTCAGCACCGCCTTGACGCGCCTCGGCAATAAGAGACAATTCCGGCGGCAATGCACCGTTATTTGAGGCGCGCGCTGCCTGATCGTTTGGAAACGGGCTGACAAAATGATCAGATGGCCGAGCAAGACGAAAATACATTTCGCCCTCGTCATCCGGCCCATCTTCAATCTCATACTCTGCGGCGAAGGCCTTCACCTGCTCATCGTTGTAGCCAAGCGCCGTTAGATTGCGATAGGCGACATGCTTCAAACCGTGACATGACGAACAGGCCTCAAGATAAACTTGTAACCCGCGCTGCAATTCCTGCTGATCGAATGTTCCGAATATGCCCTGCCAACTCCATTCCTGGGCCGGCAGTTTGGGTGTTTCCGACGCGTATACTGAACCAGAAAAAACAATCGAAATTGCCGTACCAAGCCCAAATAATGATGCTCTCATCATTGGTTTCCCCCCGACGCTTGGGCGCCTGGAGACGGGTCATTCCCTGTAGCGAGTACAGGTTGACTTATGCTGGTCGGCGGCGTCCGAGGCGTTTCCAACAGCCCCAAAGCTGGTATCACCACCAAGAAATGTAGAAAATAATATGCAGTACCCGCGCGGCTCAAGATCAACCAAACGCCCTCTGGCGCGTTCGCTCCACACGCACCTAGAAGAATCGAGTCGGCGACCAGAAGCCAGAAGAACCACCTGAACAGTGGACGATAGCGCGCGCTACGGACTTTCGCGGTATCGAGCCAGGGCAGGACAAAAAGAACCAAAATCGACGAGAACATCGCAATGACGCCAAACAACTTGTCGGGTATCGCCCGCAAAATTGCGTAGAACGGCAGGAAGTACCATTCCGGCACGATATGAGCTGGTGTTTGCAAAGCATCGGCTGGAATAGTGTTATCGGGATGATTGAGATAATTTGGTGCGTAGAAAACCAACGCTGCCAAAATTAGTAAAAACACACCCGTTCCAACAGAATCCTTGGCCGTAAAATATGGATGAAACGGCACAGAGTCTTGAGGGCCCGTTAAATCGATCCCGTCCGGATTGTTTGAACCGTGAACATGAAGGGCGATCACATGTAAAATGACGACACCTAGTAGAACGAACGGTAGCAGATAGTGGAACGCGTAAAAGCGGTTGAGCGTTGGGTTATCGACTGAGAAACCACCCCAGAGCCATGTGACAATCGCCTCGCCAATGCCGGGAATCGCTGAAAACAAATTGGTAATGACAGTTGCCGCCCAAAAGCTCATCTGGCCCCATGGCAACACATACCCCATGAATGCCGTGGCCATCATGGCGAGCAGAATGACCACGCCCAGTATCCACAGCAGCTCCCGCGGCGCCTTGTAAGACCCGTAGTAGATGCCCCGAAAGATGTGAATGTAAACGACGGCAAAAAACATCGACGCGCCATTTGCATGGAGATACTGCAACAACCAACCAAAATTAACTTCGCGACGGATGCGCTCGACGCTGTCAAAAGCGAGGTCGACGTGCGGTGTGTAATGCATCGCGAGCACGATGCCCGTGACCAACAAAAGCACCAACGCGATGGTTGCCAGCGCGCCAAAGTTCCAAAAATAGTTCAGGTTCTTTGGCATCGGGTAATTCTGATACTCTTCATGCATATAGCTGAAGACCGGCAGACGATAATCAATCCACCGGACGATCGGATTCTTAAACTCGGGGGCAGAGCTCATACGAGCGCTCCTAACCTATGCGAACTGTGTTGTCGTCGAGAAATGTGTAGACCGGAACCTCAAGGTTTTTTGGGGCAGGCCCCTTACGAATACGCCCCGACGTGTCGTAATGCGAACCATGGCAAGGGCAGAACCACCCGCCAAATTCGCCGCGCGGGTCCGTCGATTTTTGACCGAGCGGAATGCACCCAAGATGGGTACAGACACCGACCAGTATCAGCCATTCCGGCCGTTGGGCTCGGGCGGCGTCGTCTTCCGGGTCAGGCAAGTTAATGATCTTGATGCTACCAGCTTCGTCAATTTCTGCTTGGGTGCGACGACGGACAAAAACTGGCCGACCGCGCCACTTGATCGTGACACTCTGACCTTCCTCAATCGAGCTTAAATCAACTTCAGCTGACGAAAGTGCTAATACGTCGGCAGCCGGGTTCATTGAGTCAATTAAAGGCCACGCAAAAAGTGCCGTTCCAAGCGCGCCGACCGCAGTCGTCGCTAAAATAAGAAAATCCCGCTTGGTCTCGTCGTCACCTTGCGTTTCGGGCGCTTGAGCCGTCTCCGCCATCACTCTCCCCTATACTTTGCTCGCAAACGTCGACCAACCAGCGACTGTTGCGCGTAATCTCAACTAGCCAGCGCCAAGCAAATATCTAGAGCCTGTCGTCTAACTATACCGAGATCGACAATACTCAATATAGCGCAAACTCGGACACATGGCATCGGCTGACCGTATAATGTAATTCTCGCCGAATGCAAAGGGTGTCGGCACAACCACAGTCAATTGAGAAACCTGCGATGCGATTGGCCCTCTATGAACCAGACATCCCACAAAATGTTGGCACCATCCTGCGCCTTGCGGATTGCATGAACGTCGCTGTCGATATTATCGAGCCCTGTGGATTTATTTGGAGCGATCAACGCCTCAAGCGCGCGGGAATGGACTACCTTGACCGTGTTCAAGTCGTGCGCCACACATCTTGGCAAAAATTCTTCGCCGACTGTAGCAACCGACTGGTGTTACTTTCCACAAAAGCATCATTGCGGCATATTAATTTTGCGTTCCAACCCGACGACATATTGCTCTGCGGAAGTGAAAGTAGTGGCGTACCACAACCCGTACATACGGCGGTGGACGCAGAAATTAGAGTTCCAATGTCTCAAGACGCCCGATCGTTGAATGTTGCCGTTGCTGCCGCCATTGTATTGAATGAAGCTCTGCGGCAGACGGACGAATATCCAGATGATCAATAGTTTGAAGAAGACTACACGATGAGCGAACTAGCTGAACGGAAGGAACGTGCCCTAATATGGTTCGAGGAATTGCGCAATCGTATCTGCGCAGAATTCGAAGCCCTCGAACAGGAACTTACAGGGCCGCTCGCCGATCAACCACCAGGCACATTCGCCCGCAGTCCGTGGCTGCGCAGCACAGACGACGGAGCCGATGGAGGTGGCGGCACAATGGCTGTCATGCGTGGCCGCGTGTTCGAGAAAGTTGGTGTCAATGTATCAACAGTATTCGGCACATTTACAGAACAGCATCGAAAACAAATTCCCGGTGCGGCTGATGATGGTCAATTTTGGGCCAGCGGCGTTTCGCTCGTTGCCCACATGCAATCGCCACTCGTTCCAGCAGTACACATGAATACAAGGCACATCGCCACAACGAAGCAATGGTTTG
>CAVOAK010000060.1:0-15796 GCA_963693665.1 Alphaproteobacteria bacterium
AACGAAGACCCCGGCTCCTCGCGTGCGCAGAACAAACGCCTTTGGTCTGAGCGTGCAAAATTCTGGGTCAGCAGTGCCGAGGCCGATGTGGATGTGGTGGACACATACATCAAACCTTTTCTCGACGCTGTGGACCTGCGCAGCGGCCACCGGTTGCTTGATATCGCCGCGGGTCCTGGTGAACCGACGCTCAGCGCATCAGCAATTGTCGGCGAGGAAGGCCGCGTCGTCGCAACGGACATCTCACCCGGTATGCTTGAGGGCATTCGCACCCGTGGGGACGCCATGAACCGGCATAACTTCTCACTCGCCGCTGCGGACATGAACGAGCTGCCGTTTGGGGACCAGCGGTTTGATCGAGTGACTTGCCGCATGGGCATTATGTTTGCGGCTGATACTGATGTGACCCTTAAGGAAATACGGCGCGTTCTTGTGCCACAAGGCCGCGCCGTATTTCTATTTTGGGGCCCTGAGGGCGAAACCACGATGTTTTCCCTGCTCCGTCAAGCAACCGCCGAAATTCTCCACGCCAACCAATCCTGGACAGATAACGCGGTATTTCGCTTAGGTGAACCAGGTACGCTTGCCGCTGCTATGGAAACGGCGGGCTTTGTAAACATCAAGGAAAACGGCCAGCCAATTATCCGCGAAGCACCAGTAGGCCCAGCATTCTGGTTCAATCAACTTCGGATGGGTTATGGCTCTCTGATAGACAGGGCAAGTGATACGACGCTCGCTCAACTCGATTCCAGGATTTGCGAACTCCTGGAGCCCTATCGTACCGGGGACGTTTACCGTCTATCGGTGCACGTTCGGACCGCGATTTGCGAGGCACCTGTTTGATTTGATCAGGGAGGCGTGTAAACGCGTCGAAGTCAGCCGTCGATCTATTCTGTGACGCTTATCACATTTTTATATCATTTCAATATATTTCAAGTTGTTATTCAAATATACGCACCCATGCGGGTAGCGTGGCCTTTTGGGGTGGAAAAATGAACGTGAAAACACTCTGTCTTGGGGTGCTCTGCGAACATGGTAAGGCAAGCGGATATGAAATTCGCAATTTGTTCAAAGAAGAAGGGGCATTTAGCCATTTCGTCGACGCCGGTTACGGTTCGATCTATCCAGCCTTAAACAAGCTAAGCGAAGAGGGCTTGGTAGATTATGAGGCGCTGGAGCAAACCAACCGACCGGACAAGAAAGTTTATCAGATCATGCCGGCGGGCCGTATGGCGCTGCTTGATGCTCTTTTGAAGGCACCGGTGCCTGATAAGCTACGATCCCCCTTCCTCTTCACCTTATACTTTGGTGACCAGTTACCAGCCCGACATGTTGATCAATTGATTGACGAGCGGGTTAATTGGTATCACGAGGCACTTGAGCGCATCAAAGATTGTGACCGCGCCCGTCTATCTGCCGGAGCGTCTTTCGTTCAGGGTTTCAGCGAAGCGGTATGCCGGGCAGCGGTCGACTATCTAGAAACAAACAAGCACGTCATCGTCGCAGAGAGCCTTCGGGCCGAACAGGATGTTGCAAAATGAAATCGTCAATCGGAATTGCAGTCTTCATTGCTCTCGCCGCAAGCGGTTGGATTCTCTCCGGACAATTTGGGGACGATGCCAACAACAACGCCGGTGCGGCGACCGCAGCACAGACGAACGCACAATCTGAGGCGGATGTTGCACCTAAACCGGCGACGCTCATGCAAGTCCGTGTGCGCCATAGTATTGCAGAAACCATGGTTAACGAAATTGTTGTTCGGGGTCGCACCGAAGCATCACGCCAAACAACCATGAGCGCAGAGACATCAGGCCCCATTGCCACCGTCGATGCCACAGAAGGTGCCGCTCTCAAGCGAGGTCAAGTAATAGGCCGGATCTCTATCGATGACCGAACCGCAATACGCCAAGAGGCGACGGCTCATGTCGCTCTGCGCGAACTCGAGTTTGAAGCGGCATCAAAACTTCAGCAGAAGGGTTATCAGAGCCGTACCCGCCTTGCGGAGGCGCTGGCCCGATTAAGTGCGTCAAAGGCTTACCTTGCAAAGATAGACGTTGATATTCGGCGCACTACGATCAAAGCGCCGTTCGACGGCATCCTTCAACATCGCGCCGTTGAACTCGGTGACTACGTTGCTGCAGGCGACCCTATAGCGACTGTGATGGATCTCGACCCTATTCTCTTCATCGGTTTCTTGAGCGAGCGGGATGTCGGTAAGATTGAAGTCGGCCGCCCAGGTTACGCTCGGCTCGCAACCGGGCAGGAAGTCGCCGGTACTGTTCGCTACATATCTTCCGCTTCCGGAGACGAAACCAGAACTTTCGCCGTCGAGCTTGAAGTTGCAAATCCGGATAATCGTATTCTCCAGGGTTTGACCGCTGCATTGCGACTGCCCCTGACGAAACTTGACGCGCATCTCTTGAGTCCCGCAGTACTGACACTGGCAGACGACGGAACTATCGGCGTAAAAATTGTCGACGAGCAGGAGCGAGTTGCCTTTGTACCAGTGACAATCCTGGGTGACACGCCAAACGGCATGTGGATTGGTGGATTGCCGCCTGAGGTGACACTGATCACGGTAGGACATGAATTTGTTCATACCGGTGTCAAAGTGAAACCAATCACCGAATCCGCCGCCGAGGGCTGACTTTGTCACTTATAGATGCCGCCCTAAACCGCTCGCGCACGGTCATAGCAACGCTGATCTTATTGCTAGTTGCCGGATATGTCGCCTATCGCGATATTCCCAAGGAATCCGACCCGGACATCAACATTCCGATCATCTACGTCTCGATGTCTCATGAAGGTATTTCACCTGAAGATGCTGAACGATTGCTAGCGCGGCCGATGGAAAGCGAACTCCGCGCAATCGAAGGCATAAAAGAACTCCGTGCCGATGCCTTTGAGGGCGGCGCTAACGTAATTCTGGAATTTGACGCAGGCTTTGACGCCGACTCTGCCCTTGCCGATGTTCGCGAAAAAGTAGACCTGGTCAAACCGGAATTACCAGAGGATTCGGACGAGCCGACGGTGCATGAAGTAAACTTGAGTCTGTTTCCTATAATTGTCGTAACACTTTCCGGCGAACTCACGGAACGCGCTGTTCTGAAGATCGCACGCGATCTCAAAGATGACATAACTGGTATCCCGACTGTACTCGACGTCAAAATCACTGGTGACCGGGAGGAAGTCGTTGAGATCATAATCGATCCTCTCTTATTCGAAAGCTACGGTCTGGAACCCCCCACCGTGCTCTCGCTTGTTACTCGATCTAACCTACTGGTGGCCGCCGGTGCACTCGATACCGGCCGTGGCCGATTCTCAATCAAAGTTCCGGGTCTATTTGAAACTGCCGCCGATATTCTCGATATGCCGCTCAAAGTTGACGGCGATGCAGTCGTAAAAATTCGTGACATCGCAGTTGTGAAACGCACATTCAAGGATGCTCGGACCTATGCGCGAGTAGACGGCAGATCCGCGCTTGCTCTCGAAGTATCCAAGCGTACAGGCGAGAATATTATCGACACGATCACGAACGTCAAAGCCATCGTCGACGCGTCACGTGGCGAATGGCCTGAGGGCCTTGAAGTTGCGTATAGCCAGGATCGGTCGACCAATATCCGCAGAATGCTGTCTGACCTGCAAAATAATGTAATCGCGGCAGTTCTCTTGGTCATGATTGTCGTCGTTGCAGTTCTTGGCGTGCGGACCGGCCTTCTCGTCGGGATTGCAATTCCGGGCTCTTTTCTCACAGGCATACTGGTGCTTGCAGCAGCCGGGTTGACCGTCAATATCGTCGTTCTGTTTTCCCTCATCCTTGCCGTGGGTCTCCTTGTAGATGGTGCCATTGTCGTCACGGAATACGCTGACCGTAGAATGACGGAGGGCCTCAAGCCGCGTGATGCCTATGCGCTGGCGGCCAAACACATGGCATGGCCGATCATCGCCTCTACGGCGACGACGCTGGCTGCCTTCCTACCTCTTATTTTTTGGCCCGGCGTGGTTGGAGAATTCATGAAATTCCTCCCGATCACGCTGATTGCCACATTATGCGCTTCACTATTGATGGCGCTCATATTCGTTCCAACGGTTGGTGCTTATGTGGGTCGTCCTGTCAGTTCAGGAAGCAAAGCGACCAAGAAAATCGCGTCAGACAGCGCGGATGCTCTCGACCATGTGGGTGGGTTTGTTGGCGTATATGTGAAGGTGCTTAAGGCCGCCTTGCGGTACCCCTCGCTTGTCCTCGCTATCGCCGTCGCCACACTGTTCGGATCATGGTTCGCCTATGGAACTTTTGGACGAGGTGTTGAGTTTTTTCCTGACGTCGAGCCTGAACAGGCAATCGTGCAGGTCCATGCTCGCGGCAACCTGTCCACCAACGAGATGGACGCGCTGGTCGCTGATGTCGAGCGGCAGGTTCTCAATATTGGGCGCGAACGCGGAGAATTAAAGACGGTGTATTCCGCAAGTGGTCTCCTCGACAATCGCAGCTCCAATGCCGCTGAGGATGTCATCGGATCGATACGTCTTGAATTCGTCGAATGGGACAAGCGCCGACCCGCTCGAGAGATCTATGCCGAAATCCGCGAACGCGTTGCCCATCTTGCTGGCATTATCGTCGAAGTCACGCAACCGGAGGCTGGCCCCCCCGTCGGCAAACCCGTGCATCTGCAACTTAGTGCGCGGGATCCTGAATTACTTACAGACGCAGTCAACCAAGCTCGAACATTCTTCGATAACCTCTCTGGATTGAAGAATATCGAAGATAGCCAACCGGTTCCGGGAATTGAATGGGAACTTTCTGTCGATCGTGCTCAGGCCGCGCGATTCGGTGCAGACGTTGCCGTGACAGGTAGTTTTATCCAGCTCATCACCAAAGGCCTAAAGGTTAGCGCATTTCGACCTGACGATGCTGACGAGGAGATCGATATTATCGCCCGCTTTCCGTTCGGCTCGCGGACAATCGATAAACTCGATCAAATCAAAATAAGCACGCCGCAGGGCTTAATCCCGATAGGTAATTATGTGACACGGACTGCAAAGCCCAAGACTGGCCTTTTACGTCGCGTCGACGCTAAACGGATTGGCTTCGTCTTGGCCGATGTAGAGGACGGTGTGTTACCTGACAACAAGGTGAAAGAGATCAAGGCATGGCTCGAAACCGCCGATATAAATCCAGCGATTGAAATTGCGTTTAAAGGCGAAGATGAAGAGCAAAAGGCAGCTCAAGAGTTTCTTACAAAGGCTTTCGGGATTGCCCTTTTCATCATGGCTCTTATTCTCGTGACGCAGTTCAATAGTTTCTACAGCGGCTTCCTCATTCTTTCCGCTGTTATCATGTCGACGGTCGGCGTGATGCTAGGTCTACTTGTCATCCAACAACCGTTTGGTATCGTCATGAGCGGTGTTGGTGTCATTGCGCTGGCGGGTATCGTTGTTAACAACAATATCGTGCTAATCGATACATATGACCGAATTAGAAAATCCGTCTCTAATCCGGCAACTGCAATTCTGCTTACAGGCGCACAACGTTTGCGCCCGGTACTCCTAACGTCGGTGACGACAATCCTTGGGCTAATGCCCATGGTCTTGGGTATAAATATCGATTTTGTTACGCGGAAAATCTCAATAGGTGGACCGTCAACACAGTGGTGGACACAGCTCTCCACCGCTATTGCCTTCGGTTTGGCATTCGCAACAATTTTGACACTTATTGTCACCCCTTCAGCACTCATGCTGAAATCAAATGCCGCAAAATGGCTCTCCCACCGCCGCGATCTGCGAGAGGTACTAGCTCGACCGGCAGAATAACACTCTAGATGACACCTGGGGTCGCCTCATCCACCATCATTGCCGTTTGAGCCAACGCTTGCCGCGTGCGAAGATTGCTTAACTTGGAGTGGACTTGATGCATCGAATTGCGCACTTAGCTTGGATTTTTTTGTGGCTGCCGACATTGGCTTCGGCCGAGAACTTGGAACAGTGCATAAAAGGGGACGAGGCTCGGATTCTTGGAAATCTGGAACTCGCAGTCAGTCACTACACGCAATGTATTGAACAAGGCGATTTATCAACGTCCAGCCTCCTTAAGGCCCATTACGACCGTGGAAATGCATACCTAATTGCGGGTCAGCTTAGCCAAGCAATATTAAATTATGACGAAGCAGCAAGACTGGCTCCATCAAATGCAAATGTCCTTATTGATAGAGGAATTGCGTTGACACGGATGGGACAGTTTAACCGAGCAATTCTCGATTTTGATCAGGCCATACGGCTTGCACCAAATGATGACACGCCACTCTTCAATCGCGGTAATGTAAATAGCGCCAAGAAGCGGTTTGATCGGGCCATACAGGATTTCAGCGAGGCCATACGGCTCAATCCGGATAATCAAGCCGCGTACAATAACCGTGGTCTTACGTTTAGCCAAACCGGACAATACGACAAAGCAATTCTGGATTTCGATCATGCGCTACGCCTCGCGCCAAATAATGAGTCGGTATATTTCAACCGTGGTGTCGCGCGCACGAACAAGCGACAGTTCAAAAAAGCAGTACTGGATTTTAGCGAGGCGATCCGGCTCAATCCTGCTCACACCATTTCCCTTAGCGGGCGTGGCCGGGCAAAATTTCTGAGCGGAGACTTTGATGCCGCCGCATCTGATTTCAAGACAGCGGTTTCGCTTCTGCCAGGCGATCCATATGCGGTTATCTGGCTTTTCCTGGCACAAACCCGTTTGGGCCGCGATGGACGGAACGACCTTATAAAAAATGCAGCGCCGTTTACACGAGAGCAATGGCCCGGCCCGATAATAGCAATGCTTCTAGAACATTCGACAGCAAATGAATTGGTGTATCTGGCATCCGATTCTGATTCTGAAAGGCAAAAAGAGAAGAAAACCGAGGCAAATTTCTACGCCGGGCAGAAGGAGCTTGCCGCCGGCAATAGAACTGCTGCGGCTGGCTATTTTCGCGAGACTGTCAAAACAGGCATCACCCGCTTTATCGAGTATATCGCAGCGGAAGAAGAGCTAAAACACATCGGAAATTAAATGGATGCATTTGAATTCTGCAATGCCAGCCTAGTCTGCAAATTCAATCGCTGCAGCAAAGACCCGAGACGTTGTCGTAACCCAACACGCTGCGCCAAATACCCATGCCAAAAGTGTAAAGTTATCTGGGAACACGCAAATTAAAACAAGAAAAGCGATCGTTTCCGTGCCTTCGGTAAATCCACCCAAATAATACAGCGATTTTTGACCACGTATTTCGGTTGTAATTCCACGTTTCGCCGCCATGATCGCATATGTAAGAAAGCTAGCTCCTGTCCCAATAAAACTGAAAATAACAAACGCAGAAGCAAGCGCATTCTCGTCCGGTCGGGCCAGTGCAAATCCGAAAGGTACTGCAGAATAAAACAGAAAATCGGAAACGATATCCAGATACCCACCCAGGTCAGTGATACCGCTGGACCGCGCCACTGCGCCGTCGAGCCCATCTACCAATCGATTGAACAAAACAATTGCCAAGGCGAGGCCATAGGCCTCAAATGCCAAGGCCGGAATAACGAGACTCCCTATCGCAAGGCCGACAATTGTAACACCGTTCGCTCTTAGGCCAGTACGGGCTAACTGTGCCCCAGCAAAGTTGAGTCCAGGCGCAATCAAACGCCGTGCGGCGGCATCTAACATTCGCTGTGACAAATTGTGGACATTTTTCGACGTACGGCGACAGGTATTACACAGGCCTCAGATTGGTCGAGTTGCGTCGGACAGAGGTGTCGTCATCTTCCCCACCCTCACCGTCATCATCCTCATCTGTAACCAACGCTGTAGTTTCCAACTGCGAATCGTGAAGATGTTCAGCCTCTGATTTGAGTTTGTTGAAGGAGCGGACTGAAAATGGAAAACTTACCAAATACGCAACCAAGCAAAGCGTGAGCGTTTCCCACGGACGGCCGGCGATCCCAGCAAACAAAAGGCCCATTACCACGAAAAAAGGCAAGACAAATCGATTTGGGACTTTGATCGATTTGAATGAATAGGTTGGAATTTGACTCACCATCAACAATGCGACGAGCGCTATCCAAATTGCCGGCACAATTGGGTATATCGCCAGTTCGAGGTCAAAAGCAAAGCTCAGAATCATCGGCAAAAGGCACAACCCGGCACCGGCTGGTGCGGGAGCACCAGCAAAATAATTATATGCATAAGGCGGTAGTTTTCCGTCCATGCTGTTGAAACGCGCAAGCCTAAGAGCGCAACAGACAGGGAAAAACAGCGCTAAACCCCAACCGAAACCGCCAAGCTCCTGCAATGACCAGAAAAATAAAACCAACGCTGGAGCAACACCAAAACAAACAAAGTCCGACAGTGAATCCAAAACCGCACCAAATTCACTGGACACCTTTAGCAACCTCGCCATTCGGCCATCAAGCGCATCCAGTGCACCTGCGATCACAATTGCACCGACGGCGAATTCCCATTTTCCATCCAGGCCAAACCGTATAGCGGTAAGGCCAACGCACATCGCTGAAACCGTAATAATGTGCGGGATCATTTTGTTTATAGTCTGACCTTTGAAACGTGGCGTCCGTCTCAATTTTTGCCTTCTCGCAAGTTTCATCGGATATCACCCGTTCTTGCTACTTCCTTCGCAGTCAAGTCGGCGAGAACGCTCTCACCAGCAACCGTTCTTTGGCCGACGCACACCAATGGTGCCACACCATCTGGTAAGTAGATGTCGACGCGGCTACCAAACCTAATCATGCCAAATCGCTCGCCAGCTTTGACGCTCTGATCAATCGACAACTCACAGAAAATTCGCCGAGCCACCAATCCCGCGATCTGCACAAATGCGATATCACGCCCATCGCTGGTGACCAACCGCATCGATTGGCGTTCATTATCCTCG
Organism: Alphaproteobacteria bacterium; assembly: GCA_963693665.1. Lineage (GTDB taxonomy): Bacteria > Pseudomonadota > Alphaproteobacteria > UBA8366 > CAVOAK01 > CAVOAK01. Next base: position 8,913 of record CAVOAK010000060.1, read on the forward strand.
CTCGCCTTATCAAGAGAAGCATTGAGAAATTTCCCAGCTCGATAAGATAGCTTAGTAATTACGCCGTCCGTCGGAATCCGGTTAACGTGAACGTCAAAAACGTTCATGAAAATACTTACCCGCGTCAATTGACCCTTGCCCATATCAAGTTCAAGCGGCGGAATAGCGGGAGTAATAGTCTCAACAATTCCGTCGGCAGGACTAACGACCAAACCAACACGTGTCGGGGATACCCGAACCGGATCGCGGAAGAAATAAATGCACCAGAGCGTCAGAACCGCGCCAACGAACCCCAATGGCGACCACAAAAGCCATGCAAGCAGCGAAACGAGCGCAAACGTGGCAACAAAAATGCGGCCCTCACGGTGAATTGGAATAAGTATTCGCTTAAATGTATCGGGCATAACTCTCTGAACCGGGGAAAATAGCGGCATAAGCCTTCGTTGTATTAGGTCACGCGATCATAGCGAGGGTCGCGGCCTGCCGTTACAATAATTTACAAGATCGATTGTTGCCGAAAGTAGCGAGCAAATCACGCTCGCCGGCTTATTTGACGTTTGGAACAGAGAAAATTTGGCCTGGATAAATCAAATCTGGATCGCGAATCTGATCGCTGTTGGCCTCATAAATCGTTGTAAACGCCATACCGCGTCCAAGCGTCCGCCGAGCGATACGCCACAAACTGTTTCCTGGCTGGACAATGACGGTGGACCCGGCACTAAGCACAATTACTGGTGCTGATCGAGAAAACGGTAGTTCCACGCGGGCAATAACAGCTCCATCCTTGTGCTGATCTGCCCGCAGTCGATAGATGCCTGGCTCAATCTGTCGCTTCGGCTCAAGCTGCCACAGCCCGTCAGCATCGACCATAACGCGCCCGACCAACGTATTATCAAGGTACACGTAAACTTCAGAACCAACCTCGCCGCGGCCTGCAAGGGCGAATTTGCCTTGATCATCATAGTCGACAACGTCGACGGAAACTCCAGCCGTTGATGATCCTGTCAGATCCGACACGGACGGTGCTTGCAATACGCGGCTCGACCCTCTGCCCTCCCTGGGAACCTTAAGCACAAGTGGTTGCGGCTCTCCTCCAACACTTCGGCCAGCGATATCCTCGCCCTCTTTTGGAACGACAAGCACAATGTTGGCATCCGAGGTCATCGTTTTGCCCTCGCCAACCTGCTGAACTACGGTAAGTTCCCGGCTCCCAGGTGGTAGTGGTTCTTTTGGCAAGAGAACCCACTCTCCACGTTCATCTGCGGTAACAACGCCAATTATACGCTCTCCGTCGAGAACAGTCACAACTGCCCCCAGTTCTGCGCGACCGGCAATTACCGCATCTCCTTGAGGATTTACACGGACGACATCAAATTGGGGAGATGCAAATTTTTTCGTAATTTGGCTTGGTGATGGCTCATCTGGAGGCAACTGTTCTTTCTCGGATTGCCTGGCAGCAGTATCTTTATTTGTTGATAGGCCGCCGTCCCGCGTCGAGTCTCCTCCAATTTGATTGACCGAATAGCTAAGTGCGATGGCGATAACAATCACCACCAAGCCTATTCCACCAATTAAAAATGTACGATTCACACTGCCTCGCGACCAATACGCCAGCGCATTTCTGTCACCGTAATACGCGTCTGCAGGTGACGCAACGTTGAGTAATCAGAGAACTACGGCTTCTTGGGCTCTAGGCGCACCGCCGGCAATGCCTTGAGGTATACAGCGATTGCCTGTCGGTCAGCATCGGTGAGCTTGCTTGTTGACTGATTTATAACTTCGGTCATTGCTCCACCCGCAAAATCACCATCGGGTGACATGCCGATTGATAGATAATCGACGATTTCTACCTCACTCCAAGCACCGATTCCTGTCAAATTTCCTGGGGTGATATTGGGAACTGACTTGCCGTCAGCACCCAAAGGATTGCCGCCGAGTTCCCGTTGTGGATCAACTGCCCCTAACAAATTGCGGGGGGTATGGCATTCACCGCAATGGGTCAGCGCGCGTACCAAGTAGGCACCGCGGTTCCAATTCGCCGATTTTGTGTCATCTAAACTGAAAGGTCCCTCATCAAAAAATAATCCACGCCATACATGCATAAGGATTCGGAGATTGAATGGGAATGGGAGTTGGTGCGGCTCATTAACCTGGGCCACAGTCGGACGCGCCAACATATACGTCCATAAGTCTGATATATCCGCATCGCTCATTCGGGTGAACGACGGGTAAGGAAACGACGGAAAATAGAGAGTACCGTTTGCTGATTTTCCCTGCCGCAGAGCCTTTGTGAAATCTGCTAACGACCAGGAGCCAATGCCATGAATTGGATCCGGTGTTATATTGGGGCTATAGAAATTTCCGAATGGCGTCGCTAATTCCCGACCGCCAGCCAACACCGGCCCCTTTGCCTTGATGTCCGTATGACAACCGCCGCAACCGGCCGCATTGAAAATATACTCACCGCGTTCTACCGCCTCCGCGGCCACGGCATGCATTGGGACTCCAGTCAAGAAGCCCAACAGAGCTGTCGTAACACAGAAGCTGAAAACCGCTTTATGCAATTATGAACTCTTGCCGCGGAACGTCCCGTGACATGCGCCGCATGTGTTCTTGCCGATCACCCCAACCTGAGCCTGGATTGCAGCTTTGTCGCCGGTCTTCGCAACCGTCGCAAGCTTGTCCGCCTCCGTCGCAAGCAGAGCCGCGAGGCTCTCAAATTTAGCCATATCGGCCCAAATCATCGCATCTGCGCGAGTTTTGGGATCAGTCACCATATCCATACCGGATTTGGCAGGAAAGTAACTGGGCAGTATCTTCGCCGTCGCGCTGATTTCTGCAGCACGCTTTGCGACATCCTCCGCGCTACCCATACCTTCCTTCAAAAATACAGATATTGCCTTCATATGCCCGCCAATTCCTTTCATAGCAGATTGACGCATCGAAATTGCTGTTTTTGCATCTTGAGCAAAGACAGGTTTCCCAGCATCAAATGCTATAATAGCGAATAAGGCCGCAGCGGCGACCAGCGTTCCTCGAACAACTTTATTCATCACGACCCCTTACCATTTTCCCAAATTATCTGCAATGCGACCAAACAATCATGCCGACATATTGAGGTGTATGTCGCCAATAACAACTGGATATTATAGTTTGTCTCTTCTACGCAATGCCGACTCGAAAGTGCCCGGTGGCGTATGCGTTTGCAAGCCGACGGACATCACAGTTACGTGACTTCGTTCTGTGACTTGCCATGCCGGCCATAGCGCCCCAGTTTGTTTAAAGATGCTCACATAGCATAGTAGAAACTTTAAGAATTACGATGGAATAGAGTTAATGGCAGCGATATCTTCACTCTGCATATATTGCGGATCGTCCAGCCGCGGACGCCCCTCTCATCACACAGCTGCGCGCCGCATGGGAGAAATTCTCGCGGAGGAACACATACGCCTAATTTATGGTGGGGGTAGTGTCGGCGTTATGGGCATGCTGGCTGACGCGGTTTCCAACGGCGGCGGCGAGGTGATTGGCATCATTCCAAAATTTCTAGATCAGCTGGAAGTTAGCCGCCGCGATTGCACCGAATTGATTGTCACCGACAGCATGCACAGTCGCAAACAGCGCATGGCTGAAATGGCAGACGGGTTTGTCATTCTGCCAGGTGGGCTTGGAACACTCGACGAATTATTCGAGATTATGACATGGAGGCAATTGGGCTTGCATGACAAACCGATTGTCGTTGTCAACGTCGACGGATACTGGGCATCATTAACGAGTCTGCTCGACGACATCGTTGAAGAGAACTACGCGCGACCCGAACATCGAGATTTGCTTCGTATTGTAGAAACAGTCGACGATGTATTGCCGGCAATGGCGAAAATGCCGCCGGCGTCAGTAAACGTCGATGCCAAATGGCTCTAATTTGGTTTAGTAAGTCAAATCATCTGCATCTTTCACGTCCTTTCAACACCAGATAGACTTCACAGTCGCGCATTCGCAACTGTCGGCCATCGGCGCCTCTTCTTGGAGTAAGAGCATGAATAAAATCAAAGTTACAAATCCCATTGTCGAACTCGACGGCGACGAAATGACGCGCGTGATATGGGCATCAATCAAAGAAAAATTAATTTTGCCATACTTGGACGTCGACCTGCACTACTACGATCTTGGCATGGAGGTTCGGGACAGAACCGACGACCAGATCACAATTGATGCTGCCAACGCGATCAAGGAACATCGTGTCGGCGTCAAATGCGCAACCATCACGCCCGACGAAGCCCGCGTCCGCGAATTCGACCTGAAACAGATGTGGCGCTCACCAAACGGGACAATCCGTAACATTCTTGGTGGGACAGTATTTCGCAGACCGATCATATGTAAGAATGTTCCGCGGCTTGTCCCAGGCTGGACAAAGCCCATCGTAATTGGTCGCCACGCCTTCGGTGATCAATACCGTGCCACTGATTTTCTCGTCCCGGGAAAGGGCAAGTTGACTATTACTTTTGAGCCGGATGATGGCAGCGCACCCATCACCAGAGAGGTTTTCGATTTTCCCGCATCCGGTACGGCGATGGCGATGTATAACCTAGACGACTCAATCCGCGGCTTTGCGCGCGCGTGTTTCAATTACGGCCTCAGCGTCGGCTGGCCCGTTTATCTTTCAACAAAGAATACGATTCTCAAAGTTTATGACGGACGATTTATGGATCTGTTTCAAGAGGTGTTTGACGCAGAATTCCAAGAACAATTTAAAGAATGCGGGATCACTTATGAGCACCGACTTATTGACGACATGGTGGCTTGCGCAATGAAATGGTCAGGTGGATTCGTTTGGGCCTGCAAAAATTACGATGGCGACGTCCAATCCGACACCGTAGCTCAGGGATTTGGCAGCTTGGGGCTCATGACATCAGTTCTGATGACACCGGACGGTAGCGCTGTCGAGGCCGAAGCCGCTCATGGCACTGTTACTCGGCATTATCGCCAACACCAACAAGGAAAGGAAACATCGACGAACCCGATAGCATCAATCTTTGCTTGGACACGGGCGCTTCATTATCGCGGTGAGTTCGATAAGACACCCGAAGTTGAACGTTTCGCGGAGCTGCTGGAAAAAGTCTGCGTCGATACCGTAGAGAGCGGCTTTATGACAAAAGATCTCGCGATCCTTATTGGTGACGACCAGCAATGGGCGACTACGAGTGAATTTCTAGACAAGTTGGATGAAAATTTCTCAGCGCAACTGACGTAACTGGCCATCGAGATTAGTCATCCGCTTGCTTTAAAGTCAGCGCGGCATCAACGTGATGCATTAACTGGAAGAAGACGGTGTGGGCTGCACGTGTTCTCCGGGCCCTTGCCAAGAGAGGCGACCCTCAGCAACCTTTGAGATTGTTTCGGGTACCACTGGAAAGCGATCGAGGACGACCTTAAAATCCTCACTATCAAGCATTAGTAACCGGCATTCCATCAGGGCAATTACCGTTGCGTTGCGAACACTCGAGTGCAGAAGCCCAACCCCACCAAAAAAAGTGTCCTTGCCCGAGGATAAGTGGTTCAGGGTGCAACTCTACTTCGATTTCGCCAGAAGCAATGAAGTACCTGCACTCCGCAGCTTCACAATTGTATAGCGTTCGGGCACGACCACAGCGTCCAATAGTCGCGCGATTTCTACAATCGCTGTCGCATCGAGGGAGGCGAACGCTGGAACCTGTGCTACCATGTTCCAGTTCACCACAAAGTCACGCTTGCGGAGTTCAGCGGCAAAACTGGACGCAAATATTCCCGTCCAAAGGACAAACATGGCGATCCCTGTCAACATGACGACGCCGCCCAGGACTTTACCTAGTGGCGTAATCGGTGTGACATCGCCGTAGCCTACCGTCGTCCGGGTGGCAATTGCCCACAACATCGCATCAGGAATACTTGCAAATTTTTCCGGCTGTACTTTGTGTTCGGCAAGAAATATCAGGCTCGATGCAGTGACCAGCATTATCAACATCACCAGAAACGCCGCGACGATGGATCGACGCTCGTTGCGAATAACAGCGGCAAACGTTTGCAGCGCCGGGGAATAACGCGTGAGCTTTAAAATTCGGAACAGCCGGAAGAGGCGTAAGAATCTGAGATCGACAGCGACGAAGAAGATCAAATAGAAAGGTAGCCCCGCGAGCAGATCAATCAGCGCATACGGCGTAAAAAATATACTTAATCCGGGCTGTCCACGGCTCGGCTCGGCTGTCTGTTCGCTCTTCCACACAGACCCAAAGCCGCACAGCATACTCGACTGTGAAAACCGCGACTGAAAACACCTCAAAGCCAAAAAATATGCGGCCATATGAAAGTTTTAATCCGGCGATTGTTTCCAGAATCACAGCAGCGACATTTGTGACAATGAGGACGACGAGAAAGAGGTCGATCACGCGACCTTCCCCGTCGCTCCGGCCCACGCCTTCGAGCATCAGGAATATCTTGCGTCTCACCTCATTCACGCCCTAAATCACCAACAAGCGCTCAGATTGATCATAGAAACACCGTTTCCGCAGCCAAGATTTTTGCGGTAGGCCTTAGGCCAACGCGGCAAGAGCAGTCACGACGGCAGCAATTGCCGCATCTGCTCCATCGCCGTTGGGCCCCCCGGCCTGCGCCATATCGGGCCGCCCACCACCCCCCTTGCCGCCAAGGACCGCCGATCCAGCGCGCACAAGATCCACAGCGCTAATTCGATGGACTAAATCCGCAGTAACGCCAACGACAATTGACGCTGTACCCTCATTGACCGCAACAACCACGACGACGCCGGATCCAATCTCGTCCTTCAACGAATCGACAAGCGGCTTCAATTCCTTTGGCGGAATATCGTCCAGTCTCCGAGACGTGAAGAC
>CAVOAK010000061.1:0-15588 GCA_963693665.1 Alphaproteobacteria bacterium
TTCAGATGGCTCAGATGAAAATTTCATTCGCCGCTCGTTTCATTCCACATTCCTGTGAAACTCACCGCAACGGGGCCAGTCATGAGCACGTCGCCTGTATCCAGCCACTCGATTGATAATGTGCCGCCATCAAGGATGACATCCGCCTTGCGATCCGCAAGTTGGCGGCGATGCGCAGCGACCACGCTCGCACAAGCGCCGGAACCACAGGCTAGTGTTATGCCGACGCCGCGCTCCCACACGCGCATACGGACATGACCCTCGTTGCGTATTTCTACAATCTCTACGTTAGTGCGCTCGGGGAAAATTGGGGCATGCTCGATTTGGGGGCCCAGCCGTTCGAGATCAATATCGTCTACATCATTGACGAAAAAGACGCAGTGCGGGTTACCTACATTGACCGCGACAGGGTCGTTGAGACCGCCGACGTCGATGCCAACATGTAGGGTGTCCTGTTCCTCGGCGAGCGGAATTTCGTGCCAGTCAAGCAGCGCTGAACCCATATTCACGGTAATCTGTCCATTATCGGCGATTGAGGCTTCAAGGAGCCCCGCTGCAGTTTCGAGCATAACCTCGCCTCCTCCGAGCTCTTCCATCAGCGTGGCTGCAACACATCTTGTGCCATTGCCGCAGGCCGCTGATTCGCTGCCGTCGGCATTGAGGATGTGCAAGTAGGCTGCCGCACCAGTCAATCGTGGTGCTTCAACAACGATCAATTGATCACAACCAATGCCGCGACGACGATCGGCCATAGCGCGGACTTGGTCGTGGTCGAGGGATATATCACCCGATCGCGCATCCAGGACGACGAAGTCGTTGCCGAGACCGTGCATTTTTGTAAACGAAATCATGGTTCTTGCCCGCCTCCGCGGGTTATATGGCCTGCGCGGCGGGCAAGTCCACCTGATTTACCGGAGTGGCTCGCCGGTACAACGGTCCGAATCCCTTGACGTGGCTGTAAACTTAGGGGTAAAAGCCGCTGAATTCATTGGTTTAGTACCGTCCGGCCCCGAGGGGCCCCGCCAGTCCGCGAAGGTTCGCGCACTGGCGTTTAATGCGTTGTGAGGTTTTTGACCGAATGTTCGACGCTCTTTCCGGCCGCCTCGGCGACATCTTTGAGAAGCTGCGACAGCGCGGCGCGCTAAATGAGCGCGATGTAACCGAGGTGTTGCGCGAAGTTCGTGTGGCACTTCTGGAGGCCGACGTCGCTCTGCCGGTCGTTAAGAAGTTTATTGAAAGTGTCAGCGAGCAGGCGGTTGGTGCTGAGGTTTTACGGTCGGTCACGCCAGGCCAGATGGTTATCAAGATTGTGCACGACCGATTGGTCGAGATGCTCGGCGAAGAGGCTTCTGGATTAAACCTTGCCGCGCAGGCGCCCATCCCGATTTTGATGGTCGGGTTGCAGGGCTCGGGTAAAACGACAACTACAGCAAAACTGGCGCTGCGGTTTCGCGTGCGTGAAAAGAAAAAAGTCTTGATGGTTGGGCTCGACACTTCGAGGCCAGCAGCGCAAGACCAACTGCGGGTGCTGGGGGAACAGGCTGAGGTTCAAACCCTGCCCGTAATCGCCGGTCAGCGACCGGTCGATATCGCCGAGCGCGCGCTGCAGGCGGGCAAACTCGGCGGTTACGACGTTGTATTGTTGGATACAGCGGGCCGCGGCCATGTTGACACACAGCTTATGGCCGAACTTGCGGATATCCGTGATCGAGTTCAGCCTGTTGAGACGCTGCTCGTCGCAGATGCCATGACGGGTCAGGACGCCGTTAACCTTGCCGAGGCATTTAATGAACAAGTTGGATTGACCGGGATCATCTTGACCCGGGTTGATGGCGATGCGCGCGGAGGTGCAGCGCTTTCTATGCGGGCGGTCACCGGCTGCCAGATTAAAATGTTGGGTGTCGGGGAAACACTAGACGCCCTTGAAGACTTTCATCCCGATCGCCTTGCAGGCCGCATTCTTGGCATGGGTGATGTTGTTAGTTTGGTTGAGAAAGCATCAGAGTCGATTGAGGCAGAGGATGCTGAAAAGCTCGCGCGCAAGCTTGAGAAGGGCGAATTCGATCTCGACGACTTGTCCCAACAACTGAGTCAAATGCGCAAACTTGGCGGACTTTCGGGTGTGATGAGCTTGCTGCCGGGGGCAGCGCGGATGAAGAGCCAAATGGCTGACCAAAACATCGACGACCGGATGCTTGGTCATCAACAGGCAATTATTCAATCGATGACACCTGAGGAGCGGCGGCGGCCAAAGATTATTCAGGCATCGCGCAAGCGGCGAATTGCTTCAGGAGCCGGCCGGTCCGTGCAGGAGGTCAATCGACTGCTTAAGCAATATGTGACCATGAATAAGATGATGAAGAAAATGGGCAAGATGGGAAAGAAGGGCCTAATGCGTCATGGGTTTCCAGGTCAAATGCCAAGTTTCGGCAATGGCTGACTATATCTTCGCCAAACTGCACATCGAAGAACGCAACTAACGCAACACTGAATTCAGAGTTATCATCGGGAAAGGAATACCAGAAATATGTCATTGAAAATTCGTTTGGCTCGTGGCGGCACGAAGAAGCGACCGCACTATCGTATTGTCATCGCAGATGCACGCTCACCGCGTGACGGCCGATTTATCGAGCGTGTCGGTACATACGATCCGATGTTGCCAAAGGAGCATCCGGGGCGTGTCACAATGAAAGAAGACCGTATCCGGCATTGGCTTTCCATGGGCGCACAGCCATCCGATCGGGTTGGACGTTTCCTAAGCGCTGTCGATATTATTTCTAAGGCGAAAATTCCAGAGCAGACAACGAAACATCTGCCGAAGGCAAAGGCACAGGAGCGTGCAAAGGCCGCAGTGGAAGCAGCGGCCGCTGCCGCTGCAGCACCAGTTGAAGCAGCACCAGTTGAAGCAGCACCGGATGAACCCGCGCCGACTGCAGGCGATGAGGGCGACGCAGAGTCTGCAGACGCATCCAATGAGGAAGTTGCTGAGGCAAAAGCTGCGGAAGATGCGCCAAGCGATGCCCCACCTCAAGTGGATGCCGTCGAGATTGACTCTGGCGCCGACACCGGGACTGACACTGAGGCTGCTACCGAGGCCGATGCACAGGCGGACGAACCAAATGATGAGGCGCCGCAGTCGGCCGCTCCAGACGCTGAGCCTGCAGACGAGCCGGTTGCTGAAGCCGAAGCTTTGGACGACATCAAGAAGCCCGACGAGAAATAGCGGAACTGGAAACCGTTGAACTCGGCGACAAAAGCGGATGATAGGGTATGTGTCGGGATGGTGACCGGTGCCCATGGGCTGCTTGGTATTGTTCGTATCAAGAGTTTCACGACGGATCCGCGTCATGTTGCGGCCTATGGACCTGTTTCTGACTTTTCGGGAAGCAGAACCTTTCACCTTACGCTTACAGGAGATGCGAAAGGGGCCGTGTTAGCGCGTATTAAGGGCGTGAAAGATCGTGACGAGGCACAGGCCCTAGCCGGAACGGAACTTTTTGTCGATCGTCACATGCTTCCGGAGACGGCTGAGGACGAGTTTTATTATGCGGATCTGGTTGGGCTTGCGGTGAAGAATCTTGGTGGGGAACCATATGGAACGGTTCACGCTGTCCATAACTTTGGGGCTGGCGATGTGCTGGAGATAGAACGGGCGACTGGAGGTCGCATTATGTTGCCTTTTAGTCGTGAGACGGTGCCAGAAGTTGATTTGGAGGTTGGGCTCGTGGTGGTCGACCCGCCACCCGGCCTTGAAAATGATGCGAGCAAGAAACAATGAATGCTTGGACGGCACATGTGTTGACGTTGTTTCCGGAGATGTTTCCGGGTTCACTCGGTCATTCGATTGCGGGCAAAGCACTTGAGCAAGGTCTGTGGGCATTGGAAACGGTAGACATTCGTGATTTTGCGGGCGATAAACATCGGACAGTTGACGACGCGCCGTTTGGTGGTGGACCAGGAATGGTTATGCGACCCGATGTCGTTGACAGGGCGCTTGCTGCGACCGATGGGGGCGATGCGCCGGTTATCTACCTGACGCCGCGTGGCGAACCTCTGGATCAGGAATTGGTGCAGAGCTTGGCAATGGGGTCGGGTGTTGTGTTGCTGTGCGGTCGCTTCGAGGGGATTGACCAGCGGGTTATTGACCTGCATGAGCCTCGCGAAGTGAGTATTGGAGATTTTGTGCTGTCGGGTGGTGAACCGGCGGCACTGGCACTTATTGATGCCTGCGTGCGTTTGTTGCCGTCAGTTTTGGGCGATAAGCGTTCACTGGAAGAGGAGAGTTTCGAAAACGGATTGCTTGAATATCCGCATTACACGAGGCCGTCAGAGTGGCGTGACATCACGGTGCCGGACGTACTCTTATCTGGCCATCATGAGCGAATTCAAATGTGGCGGACAGAACAAGCGAAACAGTTAACGAAGGAACGACGGCCCGACATGTGGTCGCGCCATCTCGACACTAACAGTTGAGGCAGATCTGAAGTTTGATGACTTAGGCTTCGACGATCTGATTTTGGACAATAGAGGATGATGGACGATGGATACCCTTCAGAAAATTGACAACGAACAGGTCAAGAAACTGCTCGCCGAACGCACTGTTCCTGAATTTAAGCCGGGAGATTCACTGCGTGTAATGGTCAAGGTTGTCGAGGGCACACGCGAGCGCATCCAGGCCTTTGAGGGCGTCTGCATCAGTCGCAAGAACGCCGGCGCGAATAGCGCATTTACGGTCCGCAAGATAAGTTACGGCGAGGGAGTGGAGCGTGTCTTTCCGCTTTACAGCCCGCGCATCGAATCGATCGATGTTGTGCGCCATGGGGTCGTTCGCCGGGCAAAACTTTACTACCTTCGCGGTCTCACAGGAAAACGTGCGCGCATTGCTGAGCGAGTCGTGCGGCGAGCTTCGGCAAAAGAAGGGGCCAAGCAATCAGCAGTTGTTGAAAAAGTTGAAAATAAGAAAGAAACAAAGGCTGCTAAAGGCAAGTCCTGAGGCAGAGGTCACAGTACAGCAAACATCACGAAGGGTAACGCCATGGAAAATCCGCAGACCCTTTTCGACAAAATTTGGCAAAGCCACCTCGTCGATCGGCAGGAAGATGGTACCTGTCTCATTTATGTCGACAGACATTTAACCCATGAGGTGACAAGCCCACAGGCTTTCGAAGGATTGCGAGCTGAGGGTCGATCGGTGCGCCGGCCTGATCTTACACTCGCTGTTGCGGACCACAACGTGCCGACGGAAAATCGGGCTGGCGGCATTGCGGACGAGGAAAGCCGCATTCAAGTCGAGACATTAGAGAATAACTGCCGTGAGTTTGGCATAGAATATTTGGGCATGGATGATATTCGCCAGGGTATTTGCCATATTATCGGGCCAGAACAGGGATTTACCTTGCCTGGGATGACGATCGTCTGTGGTGATAGCCATACCTCGACGCACGGCGCTTTTGGTTCCCTGGCTTTCGGTATAGGGACGTCGGAAGTTGAACATGTGCTGGCGACTCAAACGATCATTCAGAACCCAGCCGACAACATGCGCATTTCGGTCGATGGTGATTTGCCGTTGGGCGTCACTGCTAAGGATTTGATCCTCGCTGTTATAGGCCAAATCGGTGTCGCCGGCGGTACGGGTCACGTTATCGAGTACGCTGGTAAGGCATTTCGGGATATGTCGATGGAAGGCCGGATGACCGTCTGCAATATGTCGATAGAAGCCGGTGCTCGCGCAGGTTTAATTGCTCCAGACGAGACCACTTATGCCTACTTGAAAGGCCGTCCGATGGCGCCTAAAGGCGCTGCCTGGGATCAGGCCGTTGAGTTTTGGCGGACATTGCCGTCCGACGATGATGCAAAATATGACAAGGAAGTGCATCTCGACGCCTCAGATGTGGCACCGCAGGTGACCTGGGGTACGAGCCCGGAGAACGTCGCTCCGATCACCGGCTCGGTTCCGGATCCGGCTGACGCCGCCAATGCGGGAAGGCGCCAATCGATTGAGCGATCACTGGAGTATATGGGGTTGACGGCAGGGACGAAGTTGACCGACTTAGAAATTGATAAAGTCTTTATCGGGTCGTGCACGAACGGCCGTATGGAAGACTTGCGTGCGGTTGCTGAGGTGGTCGAAGGACGCAAGGTTGCTGATGGCGTTTACGCCATGATCGTCCCCGGTTCCGGCTTGGTTAAGCAGGAAGCCGAAAGTGAAGGCCTCGATAAGATTTTTCGTGAGGCGGGATTTGATTGGCGCGAACCTGGTTGTTCGATGTGTTTAGCAATGAATGCTGATCGACTGGAGCCAGGCGAGCGATGCGCATCAACCTCCAACCGGAATTTCGAAAGCCGGCAAGGCCGTGGGGGCAGAACACATTTGGTCAGTCCGGCAATGGCTGCTGCTGCTGCGGTGACTGGACACTTAGTGGACATTCGCGAATTGATGCGTTGAGCAAGTTGCGGTGCCGGTTGAAAACCAAACGACGGAGATGATGGGGACCAATGGATAAATTCGTCAACCTGACCGGCGTTGCTGCGCCGCTCGAAATGATCAACGTCGATACAGACAAGATCATACCCAAGCAGTTTCTCAAGACGATCAAGCGCACAGGTCTTGGGCGAAATTTGTTTGATGAAATGCGATTTAAGACAGATGGCACTGAAATTCCGGAGTTTGTGCTGAACCAGCCGGCATACAGAAACGCCCAAGTCTTGATTGCCGGTGAAAACTTTGGCTGCGGATCGTCACGCGAGCACGCACCCTGGGCACTTCTTGACTTTGGAATACGGTGTGTAATTGCGCCTTCGTTTGCCGATATTTTCTATAACAATTGTTTCAAAAATGGTGTTTTGCCGATCACGCTGCCACAGGACCAAATCGACGAGTTGATGGAAGATGCGAAGAATGGTGCAAACGCGACCTTCACGATTGATCTTGAGGCGCAGGAAATCGTGCGGCCGGACGGTGCCCGTATCAGTTTTGAGGTTGATGAGTTTCGTCGGCATTGCTTGCTGAACGGGCTTGATGACATCGGATTGACGCTGAAGAAAGAGGATGCAATCAAGGTCTTCGAAGAGCGCCAGAAAAAAGAACAAACGTGGCTCTAAGACACTGCGATTCGTACTGATGATGCGAGCGGTTTAGAGGCGTGAGAACAGGATACGAAGATGGCTGCAAATAAAAAATTACTGATCTTGCCGGGCGATGGAATTGGGCCCGAAGTTATGAACGAAGTCGAACGCATCATCGAATGGTTCGCAAAGAATAGAGCCGTTGGTTTCGATGTTTCTCAGGGGTTGATCGGTGGCGTTGCCTATGACGCGCATGGCACACCGTTGTCCGATGAAACATTGGACGAGGCGATGAACGCGGATGCCGTTCTATTGGGGGCTGTCGGTGGCCCTAAATATGATTCTGTGAGCCGTGAACTTAGGCCGGAGGCCGCCCTCCTTAAGATCCGCAAAGAAATGGATTTGTTCGCCAATTTGCGTCCGGCAAAAGTATTTGATGCTCTTATCGATGCCTCGACGCTGAAGCCTGAGGTCGTGCAGGGTCTCGATATATTGATCGTGCGCGAACTGACATCGGGTGTCTATTTTGGCCAACCGAGGGGCATTGAAACACTGGCTGACGGATCTCGCCGTGCGTTTGATACGCAGGTTTATACTGACGCTGAAATACGGCGTGTGGCTGCTGTGGCGTTTGAACTTGCGCGCGCGCGCGGCGGAAAGATGCATTCGGTCGAGAAGGCGAATGTCATGGAAACCGGTGTATTTTGGCGTGAGGAAGTATCCAAGTTGCATCAGCAAGACTACGCCGATGTGACGCTCGAGCACATGTATGCGGATAACTGTGCGATGCAGCTTGTCCGCAACCCGAAGCAATTTGATGTTATTGTCACGGATAATTTATTTGGTGACCTACTCTCGGATTGTGCGGCCATGGCCACCGGGTCACTGGGGATGCTGCCATCGGCATCGTTGGGGGCCGCTGATGAAACCGGTCGCCGCCGCGCATTATACGAGCCCGTTCATGGCACCGCGCCGGACATTACTGGACAAGGCCTTGCAAACCCCTTGGCGAGCCTGCTTTCATTCTCCATGTTGCTCCGCTATTCATTCGACCTTGGCGATGACGCGAAGCTGATTGAGACGGCAACCGAACGTGTGCTTGGGTCTGGCTTGCGGACAGCGGATATCATGGCGCCCTCTTCCAAACAGGTATCGACCGGTGAAATGGGCGACGCTGTATTGATGGAATTAGATAAGTTGGCGCGCTGACATTGACCGCAAAGACTTATCGGTCGCAATCGGCTACGCTACCCTAACGGTCTAACTTAAGAGATGGGGTACTTGTATATGAACAAGCTTCTCATCCCCGCGCTGGCAGGATTTGCTATCGCCGGGTTCGCATTGAGCGTACACGCTGGTCCAGCCGGTAAAGGCCCAGGATGTGCCTGGAGCGTTAGCAAGCAGCAAGTCGTTCATACGCCGATGCCGACTGCAAGCGAGCTCCTCAAAGTGACAAAAGTTCCAAGTAAGGCTGACAGTTCGTCGCTGGAGGCATTTTTGAAGACTGTGCCGACCGGGAAGAAGACGGGCAGCTAAGCGGCAACAAAATTCTAGTCGAATTTGGGTTCGCCGGTTTGGCGACTCTTTTTTATTTTGAAGACAGAAATAGCGGAAGAACAACGCTAGAGATGGATATAAAAAAATGGGATATAGAATTGCAGTAGTCGGCGCGACGGGGAATGTGGGTCGGGAGATTCTGACGACGTTAGCCGAACGAAATTTTCCGGCGGATGACGTGTACGCAATCGCCTCGGAACGGTCCATTGGACAGGTGGTATCGTTTGGCGAAAACGATTTAAAAATCGCGGATCTTAATCAATTCGACTTCAAGGGCATCGACATTGTTTTGTCGTCGCCGGGCGCGAAAGTATCTGCGGCCTTTGCGCCTGCTGCGGCGAAAGCCGGTGCGGTTGTGATCGACAATACATCACATTTCCGCATGGACCCGGATGTGCCGCTGATCGTGCCAGAGGTCAACGTCGAGAGGATGGCAGACTTTAACAAGCGTAATATTATCGCCAATCCTAACTGCTCAACAATCCAGTTAGTCGTTGCGCTGAAGCCGCTACACGATCTTGCGACGGTCAAACGTGTATCAGTCGCGACCTATCAATCGGTTTCTGGCGCGGGCAAAGCTGCCATGGAAGAACTGTTTAAGCAGTCACGCGCGATCTTTGTGAATGACCCTATCGTCAAGGAGCAGTTTCCGAGACAGATCGCTTTTAATGTCATCCCGCATCTCGATGTTTTTATGGATGATGGTTCGAGCAAAGAAGAATGGAAGTTGATGGTCGAGACGAAGAAGATCCTCGACAAGAACATCAAGCTCAGTGCGACCTGTGTGCGAGTGCCTGTATTTATTGGCCATGCCGAAGCGGTTAATGTGGAGTTTGAAAAACCGATTGATGCAGCGCAGGCCCGCCAAGCGCTGGCGGATGCGCCGGGAGTTTCGATAATCGATCGCCCAGATCCAGAGACTTACGCGACACCGGTCGAATGCGCGGGAGAAGATGCAGTTTTTGTGAGCCGTGTCCGCGAGGATTCGACTTTAGAAAATTGCCTGAATATGTGGGTGGTTTCAGATAACTTGCGAAAGGGCGCTGCGCTTAATGCCGTGCAGATAGCCGAAGCGCTCGTTGAGGGTCATCTGGACCGAGCCTCTTAGATCGCGTCGTGGCTGCGCTATGGAGTGCCTTCGGCGAAAAAAAATGGCACATCTGAAGTGTCGTCGCCTCAGTCGGATCTGTCCGCGGAAATAAATCGGATGTTTGTTGCGGCCCTACGTCACCACAAGGCGGGTCGCGTAGGCGAGGCAGTCCAACTCTATCAAAAAGTCACACGTTCCTCGCCGGCCTTCGCGCCGGCATAGACTAACCTAGGCGTGGCATTACGGGCTCTGCGATGGTACGAGGCGTCTGTTGCCTGTTTGCGGCGCGCAGTCAACTTCGCACCGGACGATGCAGCAGCACAGTCGAATCTTGGGAACGCCCTCCGGGCAGTGAGACGGTTAGGCGAGGCTGCTTCGCATCAACGTGCAGCATTGGACTTGGCACCGGAAAGTGCCGGAACTCACTATAATTTGGGGTTAACCCTTCGCGATGGGGGGATATTGAGGGCGCGTTGCTCCAATTTCAGCGAGCCGATCTGTTTGGCTATAAGTCGGCAGACCTTCATTGGGATTGTGCGTTGACCTACCTTGTGAGCGGCGATCTAGAGCGCGGTTTTTTGGCATACGAGTGGCGATGGCGGTTGCCCGAAGTTAAGCAGCGATCACTTCCCGGATTGTTGTGGAGTGGCGAGCCTCTCAAGGGCAAACTATTATCGTCTACGCCGAGCAAGGCTTTGGTGACACTATTCAGTTTGCCCGCTACGTCCCTTTAATAGCCGAACGCGGTGGCCGTGTTGTTTTTGAATGCCAGGCCTCTCTTTACCGCTTCTTCTAAAAATGCAGCGAGTTTGACAAGGTTGAGTTCATCAAACAGGGTGATAAACTTCCGAAGTTCGATTTTCATTCTGCTCTTCTAACTTTGCCCCATTTGGTCGGCACTACCCTCTCCACAATTCCTGCGGCGGTTCCTTATCGTGTTATATCGCCTGAAGCTAGTCGTCCAAGGGCCGGTGGCCCGCGTGTATCGGTAGAACTTGCTTGGACCGGCAAACCTGAGCACCAAAATGATCGAAACCGTTCGATTTCACTTAAACGTCTTGCGCCGACCCTGGAGGTGCCAGATGTTCGGTTCGTTAGCCCGCAGGTTGGGTCTGCCGCACAGGAAATCACGGCAATGGGTTTCAGTTCGATCGTTTAGAACATGGCGCCGGAGCTAGAAGATTTCGCCGATACCGCGGAGGTGGTAGCTGCTGTTGATCTGATCATTAGCGTCGACAGTGCCATTGTGCATCTCGCGGGTTCACTTGGTCGGCCGGTTTGGGCCTTGGTTCCCTACGTGCCCGATTGGCGGTGGATGCTTGAGCGTGAAGACAGCCCTTAGTATCCGAGCATGAGTTTGATGAGACAACAAAGCCCGGGGGGCTGGGATAAACTCATACAACGCGTTGCAGAGCGTCTGAAAATCTATAAAGTTGCTTAAGAATCATTGTAATATGCGCACGTATTAACTGGATGAAGCGGCGCGGTGCTTGGTTCATCGTTTAATGAATATGGATCATCTGACGCCGACCGACCGCAGCATGGCCTTTCATAGAAAGGGGATGCTGCGGCGGCCTCCGGTGACGGTTTGTTGAAACGCCGGACCCCGGATCGAAGTAAACCACGACGCGGCAGCGACACGGTCTGCAGTCGTCGACGTCGTTAAATCGGCGACTTCGTAGGCGGGGGGGAAATGGTTCAGCAACAGAGAGATTAAGTCCACTGAATTTGGGACTTCTCGTTGAGAATCTTGTGCATAACTTTGCGAAGTTTCCACATTGCATCAACAACTTATCCACAGAGTTATCCATCCCTGGCTCTAAGTGTGAGTGACCCTGTAGAAAATGTGATTCTGTTGGGGGTGATTTACCAGCGGGCAAGACGTGGAGTCGTCGTTCGGTGGCGCCCAAATAACTGGGCGATCAACATTCTGAAACTTAAGGCTAGCACCTGGCCCGTCTAACCGCTGGCAATGGTGTTGCTGTCGGGTCATTTGTGATCCTCCCGCGTTGACTAATACGCGTAAGCCGATAATGATAGGCACCTGTATTCTGCGGTGAAAATTTAATATCGCCGTTTTGCTTCACGAATTGGTCCAATAACCGGGATCGCACATGTCTGCCGAAAATCGGCCTCTTTCACCACATTTGCAGGTCTACAAGTGGTTGTGGACGATGATGTTTTCCATCATTCACCGCGCCACAGGCGTTGCGCTAGCCGTCGGTACGCTGGCGCTTGTCTGCTGGCTTATGGCGCTGGCAAGTGGTCCTGAATATTTTGATTTCGTGCAAACCGCGTTCGGGTCGATTCTTGGACGTATAGCCCTGTTGGGGTGGACTTGGTCGCTATTTTATCACCTGTCCAATGGCATCCGGCACCTTGTGTGGGATGCGGGATGGGGATTTGAGCTTGGCGTTGCCCAAGCATCTGGTTGGATTGTCATGCTCAGTTCGGTTGTTCTAACGCTCATCGCGTGGGGCTTTGGCTACATGGCTCTCGGCGGACAAATGTTATGACGTATCGAACGCCACTCAGCAATGCGCGTGGCCTAGGGTCTGCAAAGAGCGGTGCACATCATTGGTGGATACAGCGCCTCACGGCTGTAGCGCTGATCCCACTCACACTGTGGTTTATCCTGTCTATCATCCAATTGACTGGCGCCGATTATCAAACTGCTGTGGTCTGGATTTCCAGCCCCACAAATTCAGTACTGATGTTGCTTTTGATTGCAACAACATTCCACCATATGCAACTTGGGCTTCAAGTTGTCATCGAAGACTATGTTCAAGGCGAGGGCGTCAAAATATTTGGCATCGTCTTGGTAAAGTTAATTAGTGTGTTGCTGGCCGCTGCTGCCGCCTTTGCGGTGCTGAAAATCGCGTTTGGAGGTTGAGCGGAGATGTCCGAAGCGTATCCGATTGAAGATCATTCCTACGACGTTGTCGTAGTTGGTGCCGGTGGAGCCGGACTCAGAGCCACGTTCGGCATGGCCGAAGCTGGTCTACGAACAGCATGTATTACCAAGGTATTTCCGACCCGAAGCCATACAGTCGCTGCGCAAGGTGGAATTTCTGCCGCGCTCGGCAACATGGGTGAAGACGACTGGCGCTGGCATATGTATGACACCGTCAAGGGCTCCGATTGGCTCGGCGATCAGGACGCGATTGAATATATGTGTCGGGAAGCCGCACCGGCGATCATCGAATTGGAGCATTATGGTCTGCCGTTCAGTCGTACCGCGGACGGCCGTATCTACCAACGTGCATTCGGCGGCATGACAACTCGCTATGGCGAAGGGATGGCGCAGCGAACGTGTGCCGCAGCAGACCGCACCGGGCACGCCATGTTGCATACACTCTACCAACAGGCGCTTAAGCATCAGGCGGAATTTTTTATCGAGTATCTCGCCATCGACTTGATCATGGATGAGAATGGCGAGTGCCGCGGTGTCGTTGCATGGAACCTTGATGACGGGACGATTCATCGGTTCCGGGCGAAAGAGACGGTTCTCGCGACTGGGGGATATGGCCGTGCATATTTCTCGTGCACATCGGCACATACGTGCACAGGTGATGGCGGCGGCATGGCGCTACGCGCCGGCTTGCCCTGTCAGGACATGGAGTTCATCCAGTTTCATCCAACGGGAATTTACGGAGCGGGCTGCCTTATTACGGAGGGCGTCCGTGGCGAAGGCGGCTATCTGACAAACTCCGGGGGTGAGCGATTTATGGAGCGATACGCGCCATCAGCGAAGGATTTGGCAAGCCGTGACGTGGTCAGCAGGGCGATGACGATTGAAATTCGCGAAGGGCGGGGCTTTGGCGCGAATGAAGATCACATTCACTTGCATCTGGAGCATCTTGATCCCGCCGTCGTCAATGAACGGTTGCCGGGAATCTCGGAGACGGCACAGATATTTGCCGGCGTTGACGTGACGCGCGAACCAATCCCCGTGATCCCAACTTGCCACTACAATATGGGCGGCGTTCCGACGAATTATCATGGTGAGGCTGTTACAATACGTGATGGCAATCCAGACGCTATTGTTCAAGGATTAATGGCCGTCGGCGAGGCTGCGTGTGTTTCGGTTCATGGTGCCAATCGGCTTGGCTCGAATTCATTGCTCGATTTGGTCGTCTTTGGTCGGGCGGCCGCAAACCGCTGCGCTGAAATTGTTGATCGGAATGAATCGCACAAGGATCTGCCAAAGGATGCAGGCGACTTGGCGCTATCCAGATTCGACAAAGCGCGCAACGCAAACGGCGGCACGTCTACTGCGGAGTTGCGGCTTGAAATGCAGAATATCATGCAGTCCAACTGTGCGGTGTTCCGGACGGGCGAGGTCCTCGAAGAAGGTGTTCAGTTGCTCGAAGATGCCTGGAGCAAAAGGGGTGATCTTCGCGTTAGCGACAGATCAATGGTCTGGAATTCTGATCTCGTAGAGGCACTTGAGCTCGACAATTTATTATACCAAGCGAAGGTAACGATTCACGCAGCCCTGAGGCGGCAGGAATCGCGCGGCGCCCATGCACGGGAGGATTTTGCGGGTCGGGATGATGTGAATTGGCACAATCACTCGGTCGCTTGGTGCGGCGAAGACGGCAAAATACGCATAGAAAACCGCCCAGTGCACATGCAACCGATGTCCAACGATGTTCAATCATTCCCGCCGAAAGCGCGGGTATACTGATGGGCAAGAGGGAATCAGATGGTTGAATTCAGACTGCCTCGTAATTCGACGGTCAAGAAGGGGCGGACATGGCCCGCGGCTGCGAGTGTATCGCGAACCAAATCGTTTCGCGTTTATCGTTGGAATCCAGATGACGGTCAAAACCCACGAACGGACGTCTACCAAGTGGATCTCGACGACTGCGGACCGATGGTCCTAGACGCTCTCATCAAGATTAAGGATGAGACTGATTCGACGCTGACATTTCGCCGGTCATGTCGTGAAGGCGTGTGCGGGTCGTGCGCGATGAATATCGACGGTACGAACACGCTCGCTTGCACAAAATTTATCTCTGAGATCTCCGGCGACGCCAAGATTTATCCGTTGCCGCATTTAAAGGTCGTGAAGGATCTCGTGCCCGATCTCACAAACGCCTATGCGCAACTCGCATCCGTTGAGCCCTGGATGAAAACGCAGACGCCGCCGCCGCCCGACTCTGAGCGTTTGCAGTCAGAGGATGATCGCCGCCAGCTTGATGGCCTCTACGAATGTATTCTTTGTTTTAGCTGCACCACGAGTTGCCCGAGCTATTGGTGGAATGAAGATAGATATTTGGGTCCGGCAATTTTGTTGCAGGCTTATCGTTGGATTGCCGATTCTCGTGACGAATATACCGGCGAGCGCCTAGATGCCTTGGAAGATCCGTTCCGGCTTTATCG
Organism: Alphaproteobacteria bacterium; assembly: GCA_963693665.1. Taxonomy (GTDB): domain Bacteria; phylum Pseudomonadota; class Alphaproteobacteria; order UBA8366; family CAVOAK01; genus CAVOAK01. The sequence goes on from CAVOAK010000061.1 coordinate 15,101, forward strand.
TTGTCACACAATTATGAATTGCTCCCAGACCTGTCCCAAAGGTCTCAACCCAGCGAAGGCGATCGCTGAAATCAAAAAGTTGATGATACAACGGCAGCTTTAGCCGCCGCATTGGTCCAAGTTGGCTAACCGCGCCACACCGACTTAGCCTAGACCAGAGAAATATCGCCTTCTATGACCGCCTCAACGTCGACACCGTCGACGACGAGGGTCATACGGGCAGGGAGCGTTTCATTGCCTTTGATCTTGCCCGATGCGATTGCCTTGCGGACGGCGTCTTCAATTTCGCGCTGTGAATTAACGCCAACATTTTTAAGGAACTTCCGGACCTGCATGTTGAAGGTTTCTTCGTCCATTTCTACTGCCTCTAAATTTCGTTGATATACTCTTATTATTTTCGTGCTTGGCGCTCGTGGCAATGGCAAGTGTGGCGATAAGCGCTCGACTTGAATGTGTTGGCGGGGCATAAAATGATCCAACGGTCCGTG
>CAVOAK010000062.1:0-15379 GCA_963693665.1 Alphaproteobacteria bacterium
AGGTCGAATTAACAGCCCGCCAACGCTGGGCGTCTAAATCAAGCTCGACAAATATGTAGCGTGGAAAAAGTGGCGCCGTGATTTCTGTAACGCGTCGTCCGTGGCGACGCTTCTTTCTGTACTTTGGAAGATAGGTTACAAAATTCTGACGCGCTAACTGCCCTTCAGCCATCGCCTCATTGCCGGCATGTGTGTAAACAACGTACCAGCGCTTCATTTGGCATCCCTCTCGTTATTCTTCTTTCGGATAATTTGCAGGAGCGAGGGCGTGAGGATACGGGTATCCTCAAGCTTTCCTGCTAAGGCGTCATATGTCGCTTGAGGTTTGGCAAGGTCGGTCACGATCACCGCGTCAATCCCGTGAAACGACTCAAGGCTGCGGCCTACTTTTAGGTCAGCAAAACTTCGCTTACGGGAGGTGGCGTCAATGATGCCAACCAACGTCATATCGGTATCGCGCGCAGTCAGTGTGGCAATTTCAGCTAACTCGCTCACACCTGCTAACGCAACGCGTTGCCAGCCTTGAGCTCTGCAGCGGGTTAAGGCCTTGGCGCATTGCGTCCGTGCATTGCGGAAGAATCTAAAAGAACCGGCAAGATACTGGGTGGTGAGTTTAGACTTTTCACCAAAACCCTTAGGCGTAAGATAATAGCTATAACGGTTGGGTGGGGCCTGTTTGACCTTAATTAAACCCTTGCGGACGCAACGTTTAAGATAGGCGTTGGCAAGACCAAGGGCGATACCCATATCCTTGGCCATGGAGCGTTGGGTAACAGCATCGTTTTCCTCCACAGCATTGAGCAAATGGAGCGTAATTGCTGTTTCGCTGTCTGGTTGTTGGGAGGCTATTTTTCCGTTCGTCATGGATATGTAGCTGGGGCTGTTTGCAATACTCTCTGGCCGGCATCCTGTGCCGCATGCAACGATGTTCACGTCGCGAACATAGTCTGTTCAGCATATGAACGTCAAGTAAAGCCTACTGTTCTTCTCTTTGGCGCGCGCCTCTGTATTGGACGGATAGGCGCCGGCGTCGATTGACAAACCTTTGGTGTGCGCGCTAGAGGGACGCTGAACGTTTGAAACTGAGTTCAGGTAAATATTGGCCGTGACAGACCGAGAACAGATTGCGGTCATCGGGCTGGGCTATGTAGGCCTGCCTCTTATGGTTGCGTTAGCCCGCTCTCACGACGTGATCGGCTTCGACATTGATAGACAGCGTATCGCCGAACTTAGAGGCGGCGTCGATCGGACAGGGGAAGTGGATGAGCGCGAGTTGGCAACAATCTTGTCGGCCTTTACTACTGATCCTGCTTCACTTGTCGGCAGGGACATTTACATTGTAACCGTTCCGACGCCTGTGGATTCATCGATGGAGCCCGATCTTTCCGCGATTCGGAGTGCAAGCAAAATGCTTGGTCATACGTTGCGTCAGGGTTCAATTGTCGTTTACGAAAGCACGGTTTATCCCGGTGTAACTGAGGACGTCTGTGGGCCGATTCTGGAACAGGTTTCAAGTCTCGAATGTGGCCGGGAATTTTTTTTAGGTTACTCGCCGGAGCGAATCAATCCAGGCGATCGCGTTCATTCGATTGAACACATCACCAAAGTAGTCGCCGGACAAACGGAAGCGGTCGCACAACGCCTCGCCGCACTCTACGGGAGTACAAACGGCGGCAATGTGTTTGTGGCCGCGAATATCCGTACGGCTGAAGCGGCGAAAGTGATTGAAAACGCGCAACGCGACATCAATATAGCTTTCGTCAACGAGGTCGCAAAAATATTCGGGCATTTGGGTCTATCGACGCAAGATGTCTTGGCTGCGTCGCGGACGAAATGGAATTTTCTCGACTTCTCGCCGGGTCTGGTTGGCGGTCACTGCATAGGCGTTGACCCCTATTGGCTGGCCTACGCTGCGAAACTATCTGGACTAGAGCCTGACGTAGTGCTCGCCGGGCGGCGCATAAATGATTCTATGGCCGGGTACGTCGCCGAACAAATCGACGCCAGGCTTGATGGTCCGTCGTCAGTTTTGGTGTTGGGGCTTACGTTCAAAGAGAATGTGCCTGATCTTCGCAACTCCAAGGTTGTTGTACTTGTCGAGCGATTATCAGCGCTCGGCCACAACGTTTCGTTATACGACCCAATTGCCGATGCAAGCGAAGCGTTGAAACAATTTGGATTCGAAATGCTTGCGGAACCAGGTGGCGGATACGACTGTGTTGTCGGTGCAGTTGCGCATCAACCGTTTGCAGATTTGGATATCGCAAAACTGGTACGGAAGAATGGCCTTATTGCAGATATCAAAGGCCTCTGGGAAGGGAGCACAATACCCGACGGATTGCGTCGCTGGACGCTCTGAAGCAATGGTTACTTTCGATCTCGAGAACTACTTTGATCGTGTCGCTGAAGTTCCCAATTCACTGTTGTAGTTTCATTTTCTGTTTCGCCATCGACAACAACTTGTTGTGAACGCCGCGGCCTATTTGGCGCTTCCAAATAAATGCTCTCCTCGAGACGCATGTGACCAATTTCTGCGCGTAGGCGCCATCCCGAGCCGCCTGGCAAACGCAAGAGTGTTTGATGGCTATCTTTGGAGAGCGAAGCTTGAACGCGCGGATGGAGGTGAAAGCGGATGGTAAACGGATGTCCAGCTGGACCGGTAAATATGTCCTCGCCACGAAGGTCCTCTCCGTCTGCTGTGAGATAAAGCTGGCGCTTGTGAATGATTGATAGCGGTGCAAGATAGCCATCATGGCTCATGGACAGGAGGCTGTTTCCGTCTTCATCCTCGCGGTTGCATAAGATAATCGAAGGTCGTCGGCCAATTGCACCATCGTCACGGATCTCGCTAGAGTTTCGATTGTCCAATTGCGCGGTTGAGTGTGCTGCGGTTGTTCGGCATGCCTTTTGCCATTGGCTATCTCCTTCTGTCGCAGCTCCGCAATTGACGATAAGTCTGTCGCGGCCGACGCTGGCCTCGAAACTAAGCGTTCCTGCACAGGCTGTTTGGTCGAGGCCCGGCGCGGCGCTTCCTGTATCGACCAAAACCAGCATACGTCCGGCGCTAAGCCGTTCAAATCCAGTATGTGGCGCGCTCCGCGGTGCTCGTCCGCGTGCGTCAGCCTGGCTAAGTGCTAAATCAATCAGCCTGACGTTCCCTTCGTTCGAGCCGTTAAAATGCGCCAACGCGCGGTCGCCGTGACGGAAAAATCGCAGCATCGGCGCGAGTCGATCAATAGCGTGCTGCAGGAATTCCGGTAACTCGCGCCGACCCACGTTCAGCGTCGCGCGGATGTCGATCAGGTCGCAGAGTACACGTAGCTGCAAAGCCGGGCTGCGCTCCACATGCCCGCCATCAGGAAATATCTGGCGTGTTAGCTCACGCTTTAGAAGTGCAATTGCGTTGTCCTCGACAACATTTGGGCAAGGTAGAGATACCGCCCCGCATATGAGTCCCTTTAGTGCGGTGATACGTGCTGCGCCGTCGACCTCTGCAGGTAAGATGCGGATCAGATGGCGGATCTGTCGGCCGATGCTTGTCATTAAACTGCGTCGAAATGAATCATCCGCGCTTGCGAAAAACACGTCATAGTGTGTCAACCACGCCACAATGCGTAGGGCGATCGTGTCAGCCCTCCACGCTGGCCATGACCACTGTCGGTGATGCTCAATCCACCCGAGAGTTAGCAATCGCGCTACTTGGCGGGCCTCATTGCCGCCAAGTGCCCGAAGATCGCGAAGCCATGCAAACTCATTCAGCGCGCGTCGCCAGTGTGACGGATGAGTGTCATCGTCCGCCGCCACCCAGGGGGGTGAGGCACTGGTCACAGAATGGCCGGCAAATTCGTAGCGCCCAGCACGGATCGCGTCGCCTCGCAATGGATCACCCGGCCATGGGTCAGGAGGAACGACAGATGGTGCGTCTCGAATGCTGCCGGCTAGAGTCAACGCATAAAGTGGTGTCGGAAAAGTCGTTCTGAGGATTCGGTATCGAAGAGCGGGCCAGGTGAGTGTAGGGGCGGAATACCTTCGGTTCATCGCGCGGTCGATCAAGCTTCCCCGCGTAGCCGGCGGATATTTTTGGCGTAGGACTGGGGGCCCCCTGCAAATACGGCGGTTCCCGCTGCAAGAACATCCGCGCCGGCCGCAACTGCCTTGCTTGCAGTATCGAGATTAATGCCGCCATCCACTTCAAGGTCGATGGCCCGGTCCGTTGCGTCGATTCGGCTTCGCAATTCTCGGACTTTGTCGAGCTGCGACTCGATGAAGCTCTGGCCCCCGAATCCGGGGTTGACTGTCATTATGAGTACTAGATCGACAAACTCGAGCAGATGGTCGATTGCCGCCAATGGTGTTGCTGGGTTGAGCGCGACGCCGGCCTTCTTTCCGAGCTTTTTTATATGCTGAAGCGACGCATGAATGTGTGGTCCAGATTCTGGATGAAGGGTGATTATGTCCGCGCCGGCCTCAGCGAATTGATCCAAGTACGGATCGGCTGGCGCGATCATCAAATGGACGTCAAAAACCTTCGCGCTATGAGGCCGCAACGCCTTGACCATCGCAGGACCGATGGAGATGTTTGGCACATAATGCCCGTCCATAATGTCGATGTGGATATAGTCCGCGCCGGCGTCGCCGATGGCACGCACCTCTTCGCCTAGTCTGGCAAAGTCCGCAGCGAGAATCGATGGGGCAATTCGGACTGGTTGCTGCATGAATAACTACCTAGTGCGTCGCGTGATGACGTGCAAGCGACAATCTTTACGCGTATTGAGCTGCATCGTTCAATCGAGCTCGAATGTGTCGCTGTAGTCTACTTTGAGCGCGGGATTCTGATTTTCTTTTTGCAAATAGCAATTGCCGATGGCCAACACATCAAGATCTGTACCCATGAAGCAACGGAATGCGTCCTCCGGTGTGCAGACGATCGGTTCACCGCGGATGTTGAAGCTCGTGTTGACCAAAACAGGACAACCAGTGCGTGCCTTGAATGCTGAAACGAGCGCGTGAAACTGCGGGTTGGTTTGCTCATGCACGGTTTGTATGCGTGCCGAATAGTCAATATGTGTAACCGCTGGAATGGACGAGCGCGGGACGTTCAGTTTATCGATACCGAAAAGATTAAGTTCGCTTTCGGTCATGCTTCGCTGTTTCTCCACGCTCACTGGCGCAACGAGAAGCATATACGGACTGTCGCAGTCCAGGTCGAACCATTGGCTCAGGTCCTCGCGTAAAACGGCGGGTGCGAAGGGCCGAAAGCTTTCACGATACTTTACCTTGATATTGAGCGTCTTCTGCATCGACGGTGAACGAGGGTCGCCAAGGATTGAACGCGCGCCAAGTGACCGTGGTCCAAATTCCATGCGGCCTTGGAACCATCCCACAGCTTTGCCATCGGCCAGAGCGTTGGCGACCCGATCAATAAGCGCGTCGTCGTCCAATGTTTCGAACTGCGCTTCGGCCGCATGGAGCTTGGTAGAGATCTCGTCGTTGCTGTGTTCTGGACCCAAATAGCTACCTTGCATCGCGTCTGGATTACTTTGAACGTGCCGCGGCTGACCTTGATAAAGATGGTGGGCGGCCAGGGCGGCGCCAAGCGCACCACCGGCGTCACCGGCTGCTGGCTGAATCCAAATCTGATCGAAGAATTTGCCAGCCTGAATCTTCCCGTTTGCAACACAATTGAGCGCGACTCCTCCGGCAAGGCACAGGTTGCGGGCGCCTGAGTCTTTTGCGATCGACCGAGCAAGTCGTGAGACGATCTCTTCAGTTACCGCTTGGATCGAGGCCGCCAAGTCCATATGGCGTTGCTCCAATAAGGCCGCGGGGTCTCGCGGTGGACCGTCGAACAGCACATCAAAACGGGCATTTGTCATGCGCAGCCCAGTACAGTAGTCGAAATAATCGAGGTTCAGGCGAAATGAACCGTCTTCTTTTAGATCGATAAGATTATCGAGGATTTTGGATTTATATTTGGGCTCACCATAGGGGGCGAGGCCCATCACCTTGTACTCGCCCGAATTCACTTTAAACCCCGTGTAGTAGGTAAACGCCGAGTAGAGGAGGCCGAGCGAATGGGGAAAATGGATTTCCTCGATCATATCGAGTCTGTTGTTGTGGCCATGGCCGACCGAGGTTGTTGCCCACTCGCCGACACCATCCATTGTGAGGACGGCTGCCTCCTTGAAAGGGGATGGAAAGAACGCCGATGCAGCATGCGCCTGATGGTGTTCGGTAAATAGCAATCGTTGTTCCCAGTCGAACTCGGGGCATTGCTGTTTGAGGCGTCGCTTGAGAAGTTCCTTCTGGAACAATTTCTCCTTAAGCCAAATGGGAACTGCTAGCGAAAAGCTTTTAAATCCTCGCGGTGCAAAGGCGAGATATGTCTCTAAGAGTCGTTCGAACTTGAGAAAAGGCTTGTCATAGAAGGCGACGAAGTCGATGTCGGCCAACGACAATTTACCTTCCGACAAACAATACGCGCTGGCATTTTCCGGATAGGACGAATCGTGCTTCTTGCGGGTGAAGCGCTCTTCTTGCGCCGCAGCGACAATTCGACCATCGACGATGAGCGCTGCCGCGCTATCGTGGTAAAAGGCTGATATACCGAGAATGCGCATATAGCGATTGGTTGTCCGCGCTTTCGCTGGACGCCCTAGCTCAAAAAATTGTGTAAATGAAGGGTGCCACTGCGGAACCCTGAGTGAGCACAATAAGACCGCCGAATATGCCCATCATTATGAAAATGGGTAGCAGCCAATATTTTTTGCGATGACGCATAAAAGCCCATAGTTCGGCGAGAAATGACATACTCGTTCGTTTCCAATCTGTGCGGCCAAAGTGGGTATTTCCAGCTTGCGCTCAATTTGCCGCCTTCGCATTGCGCCGTAAAGTGCTTATCGCGATCATCATCGTCGTTATGCCGTGTGTCGCGTTAGGCGGGCAACAAAAAATCCGTCCAAACCCCCACGACTTGGCCACAGTGCCGGCGTGGTCTGCAAAAACCCATCTGATGTGATCGCTTCGTTCAGCATTGGCAGTTCATTCTTCAATATTGGTGTCGGGATCAGAGGAGCGCCGTCGTTCAGAAGGGATGAGATTCGCGCGAGGCCTTCCTCCGAATTTAGTGAACAAACGGCGTAAACCAATGTTCCGCCGGGGGAAAGCATTTCGACTGCTGACCTCAACAATTCATCCTGAAGTAGCACCATACGGGCGACGTCGGCCTCGACTTTTGATCGTGCAACATCAGGGTGTCGGCGTATTGTGCCTGTTGCGGTACACGGGGCGTCGAGCAAAACAGCATCGCATGTTGCGTCCGGTCGCCACGTCTTTGCGTCAGCGACGACCGTTGTTGCCCGCAAATGGAGCCGATTGAGATTGGATTGGAGTCGGGTCAAACGTTGTGCTGATTTATCAACGGCGAAAACTTCTGCACCTTTGGCAGCAAGCTGCGCGGTCTTTCCTCCGGGGGCGGCACACAGATCGATCACAACCTTGCCTTGAACGTTGCCGAGCAGACGGGCTGGAAGTGCTGCGGCTGCGTCTTGTACCCACCATTCTCCTTCGCTGAATCCGGGAAGCGAAATGATGTCCCCGCCTGCGGTACGGCGAATGCTTCCTGTTGGCAGTTCCCTCGCTTCTAGCCGTTTGGCCCAAAGTTCCGGAGACGCCTTGACCGAAATGTCGAGTGGTGCTTCGTCTAAGTGTGTTATGGCAATTGCGCGCGCACTCTCCTCACCGAACGCGTCACACCAGCGTTTCCATAACCAATCGGGGGTGTTGAGGCGTGCCGCATCTTGGCTATTTACTTCCGTCAATCCCGTTTCGGAGATACGTCGCAAGACGGCATTAACGAGCTTCTTGAAGCGCCGCACCTGTCTGTTCTCCGCCAAGACGACCGAACTGTCGACGGCAGCGTGGGGCGGGGTCTTGAGGAAAACGAGTTGGGCCGCGCCGAGCCGCAAAATATTGCGGGCGATACGGCCGGCTTTGGCACCACCCAGTTGGGGGTCGTCGAGTCTGCGGTCAATCAAGTCGTCTAGCTGTCCCAGTCGGCGCAAGACGGTCAGAACGAGGAGATGCGCAAATCCGCGATCCCGCGCACTCATTAGTGCCAGTCGCGGATCAACCTCAAGCAAATCTGAAAGTGCACTGCCGCGTTCCAGAACCTGACTGAGCAAATCGAGCGCAATGACACGTGGAGATGGTATATCGTTCGGCACGGGACCTCTTCAATTAGTGTGGGCTAAATACCAGTGAGAATGGCACAATTGTGTCGCCTCCACTGCACTCACGTCGTTACGCAAGGATCAGATCCATGACTATAACAATTGATCGCCGAACGGACATTAACCTCGACACCGCTTACCGCGTTGCTTGGCAAGGTGAGGATGTTGTTTTGAGCGTCTCGGCGCTGGCGCGCATTGATGAGTGTCGCCGTAGTTTTCTTTCGCTCGTAGAGAGCGATCCTTCGATGTTCGTCTATGGTGTGACGACGGGGTTCAATGCTGCGGCCAAAACACAGCTGGATGAAGCCGGTCGCGACCGGCAGGCGCAGCGTAAGCCATTCGCATCCGCCGTTTTGTTTGGAGATCCCTTGCCGGAACGCGTTGTTCGGGCCATTGTTCTGTCAAAACTTACGACCTTCGTCGAGGGACATGCCGCAGTTACGCCAGAGTTGGCAAAGGCCGTGGCAGCCATGCTTGACGGCCGAGCATTGCCAGAGGTACCAGCCGATAACAACGATGCCGCAGGCCAGATTAATATGATGACCCACGCGTTTTATGACCTGTTCAACGACTATGATTTGCAGGCGAAGGAATCAAATGCGCTGCTCAACGGAACGTCCAGCATAACATGTGTCTTAGCCGATTCCGCGATCGCATCGAGCAGGCGCCTGGCGCTTGCGGTCAAGGTGTTCGCCCTTTCAATCGAAGCCTTCCAAGCGCCGCTGGAACATTATGACGTTGCTCTCGCCCGGCTATGGGGCGGCGAACACGAGATCGCGGCAGCCGAGGCACTGAATATGTTTCTCGCGGAGGCCAGTGCCGATCGCAGGACATACCAAGCGCCTGTGAGTTTTCGTGCGATGCCACGTGTCTTGGCGCGAGTCTTCCGGGCTGTCGCAGAGGCGGAGAAAGCCGCGGAGGAGGCACTTGCAGGCCCCGTTGACAACCCAATCTACCTGCCGCCCGATGCGGGTTATCCGCTTGGTCGGCTTCTCCACAATGCCGGATTTCACAACGCCATGAGCTACTCGGTTCTCGATGAACTCTCTGCGTGTTGGGCCGATCTCTGTCTCGCCGGCGAACGACAGACCTCAAAGATGCAAGACGGCCCTGTCTCAAAACTGCCCCATTGGCTGACGACAGGCGATATCGAGGGTCCTCTCCGGTACCTCGCTCAAATCCAGGTCGGTTATGTGGAGCGCGCACGCCGGGCTGCGCAGCGCACATTTATCCCCGGTAGTGAAAGCGGTGGCTTTGGCCAGTCTGATTTTAAGACTCCGACCCAGACCGCGTGGCTGGCCGAGCGCGAAGCGGGCCGTTGCCTCGACGCGTCGCTTGCGATGCTAGCGGTGACGGCATTGCACGCGCTCGATGTGACTGAGCGTCATGTGCCGCCGTCGCTCACTGATTTTGCGGCTGACGTGCGGAAGCATGTGCCAAAGATCACAGAAATCCGCATGCTGGGCCCGGAACTCGGTCGGCTTACGGTGTCATTCACGAACGGTATTTACAGCGCTGAGGGTCCGCGCCGGCCATAGATATGCAAATCGCAACGGTTTTGCGATTAGCCCTATGGTCCTCCATGTGGTTCGCGACTTGAAGCGTATCAAGCGCGGGAATTCGCTTCCGCGACGGCTAGGAAGTAGCGGAAGATTCCGTCATAGTCTTTATATGTCAAAGTTGACCAATCGTTTCACTTCTGGACTCCGCAAGGTGGCGAAGGCCCCAGTAGACGATGCCAAGGCCCTGCGAGCCGCGCTGGAGAAGGCGCAGCACGATGCCGTAGTGTCGGAGAATGTTGTTTCAAATGGACAGGCAGCAGGCATTGACGCCCGAAGAAAAGCAGAACTGGTGGCAGAGGATGCTGGAAGTGCCGCCCGTGCCGCAAATCGAGATGACGATGGAAAGTCTGTCGAAATCGGCGGGCCAAAAGGACTGGAGCCGACGCGCTACGGCGACTGGGAGAAAGCGGGCCGCTGCATAGATTTCTAGTCGGCTGACTTTTCGTCGCGAATGTTGGTGGAGCTAACCAACATTCCGTTTCTCGTAGCGCTCTGTGAGGCTGCGTAGATACAGCACCGCAAATGTCAGAATGGCTGCGATTGCAGTCAATAGGTAGAGCCCAGCGGTGAACCCACCGGTGACATCGTAGACGATGCCAAGGGTCAACGGACCTGCCACACCACCAACCTCTGCTGCCGAAAAAAACAGACCGCTCGCGGTCCCGGCATACCTCTCCTGGACACCCGGCATTTCAACCAGAGTGAGGACAAGTATTATTGTTAGCGCACCGCGAACAAAACCTTGCAGCACTAGCCCGAATAGCAGGATTGGACCCATGCCCGCGTGCAGGCATAGGCTTGCCACAGCCGCGGCGATGCAGAGTGCACCGAGAATGGGAATGCGTCGCTCTGGGGTGGCATGTCTCGGAATGAGCAGGGCGCCACAGACCCCGACAGCAGTCGGGATCGCAGCCCAATAGCCGGCCGCAGCGGCGGACATGCCGCCGATTCGCAATAGCTCTGGCAACCAGTTGTTCAGGGCATGATTGAACATGAAAATTCCGAGGCTCATGGCCAAAACCAATCGCACATGAGGCAGTTTCAGTAAGTCGCCGAGCACCTGCAGTTGCGATTGCCGCGGCTCGGCGGCAAGGCGTTTTTCCATGGCCCGCGAACTAGGGCGTGCGGAAACTATTAGCCAGATGCCTGCGCCGACCGCCGCGACCGCGGCCCATAACTGAAATACAGCGCGCCAGTCACCGTCGAGCCATGGCATCAGTAGTGAATTGCTGAGGGAAAGAGCTAAAACTCCACCGAGTGTTGGGCCCGTGATGTAGAGCCCCATTGCGAGACCACGTTCGCGCCCGTGGAACCACAGGCTGACGACCTTTGGTGCACCGGCTGAAACGATGGGCCCACCGAGACCAAGGAGGCCGACGGCCAGGAATAAAGTGAGATGATCCGACGCCATGCTGCGCCCAAGCGAGGAGGCTGCAACTAGAATTCCGCCTATAAAGAGGGCGTGGCGCGGCCCCAGCCGGTCCAGCAACGCACCGCAAGGAACGGCAGAAAAAATGTAGACCAGCTGCCAGGCGCCAAGGACGCTGCCCATGGCGGTGTAGCTCATGTTCAGGTCCACAATGATCACTGACACCAGTGGGGCGAGACCGGTAACTGTCAGACCAAAGCTGAAATAGAGACACCAGACCCCGGCCAGCATAAGCCAGCGTTCGGGATGTGCGCTCTTCGCGTCACTCTCCGTGGATGTCGTGATATCCGGCCTACGCTAACGATTCATGCGGTTTTCGACGAGGTCTTCGACGACGCCGGGGTCAGCAAGGGTCGTTACATCTCCAAGATGAGTCGCGTCGTTCTCGGCGATCTTACGCAGGATACGCCGCATAATTTTGCCCGATCTGGTTTTAGGCAGACCCGGTGCCCATTGAATGAGATCGGGCACTGCTATCGGGCCAATCCCCTTGCGGACCCACAACACAAGCTCCTTACGCAAGTCCTCCGTTGGCTCCACGCCGACGTTAAGCGTCACGTAGGCATAAATTCCCTGACCCTTAATCTCGTGCGGGTAGCCAACGACAGCGGCCTCGGCAACCCCTTTGTGTGCGACAAGCGAGGACTCAACCTCTGCTGTACCCATTCTGTGGCCTGAGACATTAATGACGTCGTCGACGCGACCAGTAATCCAGTAGTAGCCGTCTTCATCCCGGCGAGCGCCGTCACCGGTGAAGTACTTTCCAGAAAATGTTGTGAAATAGGTTTCGACGAAACGTTTGTGATCGCCGTACAGCGTTCGCATCTGTCCCGGCCAAGAATCAAGGAGGACAAGAACACCCTCGGCGGCGCCTTCTTGAATGGTGCCGTCGCCGTCCACGATCGCAGGTCGAATACCAAAAAATGGCCGCGTCGCCGAGCCGGGTTTGAGCGCGGTAGCACCCGGCAAGGGTGTGATTACGATACCGCCTGTTTCGGTCTGCCACCATGTGTCGACGATGGGGCAGCGACCGTCGCCGACCACGTTATTGTACCAAAGCCAAGCCTCGGGGTTTATGGGCTCGCCGACGGTGCCAAGAATGCGAAGTGACTTTCTGTTAGTGGCTTTCACCGGCCCATCGCCTTCGCGCATTAGCGCTCTGATTGCAGTCGGCGCCGTATAGAAGATGGTGACGTTATGCTTATCGCAGACCTGCCAGAACCGTGAGACATCGGGGTAGTTTGGCACACCCTCGAACATCAAAGTCGTCGCCCCGTTGGCGAGAGGTCCATAGATGATGTAGCTGTGGCCAGTGACCCAACCAATGTCGGCCGTACACCAGTAAACGTCATCATCGTGGTAGTCGAAGACGTATTGGTGGGTCATCGAGGCATAGGTAAGATATCCACCAGTCGTATGCAGCACACCTTTTGGTTTGCCGGTCGAACCAGAGGTGTAGAGGATGAACAGTGGATCTTCCGCCTTCATCTCTTCCGGCGGGCAGTCTGCAGACGCCTTTGCCATCTCCTCGTGATACCAGACGTCCCGCCCGTCGACCCAACCGATGTCGCCGCCAGTTCGTTTGACGACGACGACGGTCTCGACATCGGGACATTTCTTGAGCGCCTCGTCGGTATTGGCTTTAAGGGGGATCGGTTTGCCGCCACGCACGCCTTCGTCGGCGGTGATTACGTAAGTGGACTCACAATCTAGGATGCGTCCAGCGATAGCATTCGGTGAAAATCCACCAAAAATGACAGAATGGACCGCGCCAATACGTGCGCAGGCTAGAACGGCGTATGCCAACTCCGGGATCATCGGCATGTAGATTGTCACGCGATCGCCGCGTGCGACGCCACGGGCTTTCAAAACATTGGCGAGCCGAGAAACTTGCTCATGGAGGTCACGATAGGTAATGCGTTTGGACTCGGTCGGATCGTCCCCCTCCCAGAGGATGGCTGTCTGTTCACCCCGTTTCTCCAAATGACGGTCGACACAGTTGGCGCAAGCATTGAGCGTTCCGTCGTAATACCAGCGAATATGGACGTCATCAGAATATGAGACGTCTTTAATTTTGGTGTAGGGTTTGATCCAGTCGATCCGCTTGCCCTGTTCGCCCCAGAACCCCTCGGGATCGGCGACCGATTCCTTGTACATGCGTTGATAACCAGCTTCATCTATGAAAGCAGACTTGGCGATCCCTTCCGGCACCGGGAAAAGTTTGTCGTCCGTCATTCTTGGCCCCCAAAGGATCGTGTACGCGTGTCGTTGCTGCCAGTCATTCTTCGCAAAAGCAGCATATCGATGCGTATAATGGGGGGAATCTTCGGGCCAGACAAGACAGGTGAGTCACGATGCCGCCTGTCCAATAGTAAAGAAATGTGTGCGTTCAGCACTAAGTAAGTTGGCAAAGCACAGGGAGACTGAAATGGACGTCATAGAGTTGAAGAAGGATCGTGCGATGGGCGCGATCATGGGCAATTTGATTGGCGAAGCGCTCAGCCTTGGTTGCCACTGGTACTATGACATCAATGCTCTCAGGCACGACTATGGCACCTGGGTGTCCGATTACGCCGACCAGAATCCCGATCGAACCGACCGGTTCGGTGACATAGCCCGGCTCAGACATGAACAAGGTCTAAGGGCTGGCGATGTGGCCCAAACAGGGCAGGTAGTGATTCTGTTGCTCGAGTCTTTGGCAGCGTGCGGCCGTTATGATGAAGCCGACTTCACGCGCCGGCTCGACGATCTGCTTAATACACTCGACGGGACTAATATGTCTGGCCGCTTTACCAACTGGTTCCTCCGCGATGTGTGGAAGCAGCGCAAGGCGAGTGTCCCATGGAGTGAATGCGGAGGGTTCAGCGATACCGCAGAAGCAGCTAGCCGGTTGACGATCCTCGCCGCTTGGTATTCCGGTGATACAAAAATACTTCTCAAAGAGGCACATCGTAACGCTCTCCTCACACATCATGATCCGACAGTTATCGGTCAGTCGCTTGCCTTCGCGCTGGTCACGGCTTCCTTTATCGAGGGTGTCTCGATCGATGATATTATTGGTCATATGCGAGGCTTCGCCCGTGACCCGTTCGTCAGGGAATATGTGACGTCGGCCGATACCCTACAACAGATACGCAACGGGACAATCGCCAACGACCCCGAAGTCGACATCAAGGCGCATCTGGTATGCCGTATTCTCGGGCTTCCGTGCACCATGGGATTCATGGTTCCGGCTGCCTATTTCTTCATCCATCGGTATCCGAATGATTTTGAAAATGCTGTGCTGTCTGCTGTAAACGGCGGCGGCAACAATATGGATCGTGCATCGCTCACCGGAACTTTGTCGGGTGCGATGGTGGGTTTATCTGGAATCCCCAAACGTTTCATCACCGGTCTTAATGACCATGAGCGGTTATTGGGTCTGGCCGAGACGGTGGCGAGTTTGGAACTTGCCTGACCGATTTTGAATTTGGATAAAATCAAGTTGGAAAAGAAGTGAGAGATGCAATGACTACAAAGACAAGAACCGCGTTTGTTTCAGGGTCTGGTCGCAAGATCGGACGGGCAATCGTGCTTGAACTGGCAAAGCGCGGATGCAATGTGATCGTTAACGGATCAAAGAATCGGGAGGCCTGCGAAGCTGTCGCGGCTGAGGCGGAAAAACTTGGGGTCAAGGCGTTGGTCGCTATGGGAGATGTCGGTGACGCGAAGGCTATCGCTGACATGGAGGCAGTAGCGCTAAAACACTTCGCGCAAGTTGATATTTTAGCGAACAATGCAGCCATCCGCCCACATGGACCTTTCCTGGAGACGACCGACGACGAATGGCAGTTAGTGCTGGATATCGATTTGACTGCGTCCTTCCGGCTGTCACGCGCGTTTCTTCCGGGCATGGTTGCGCAAGGCTGGGGCCGAATTGTTAATTTCACAGGCATGAATGCAATTCGCGGAAATATTGGGGGGGCGCCGATTTCGGCCGCGAAACATGGCGTTTGGGGCCTAACTAAATCGCTTGCCAAGGAGTTTGGCCCAAACGGAATAACGGTCAACGCGATCTCCCCAGGCCCGATTGCACCGGATGATGCCGGCACCGCGGCGGACCATCATAGCGCTGAGATGATCGCTCAAATCCCGCTAGGGCATCGTGGAACGCCGTC
>CAVOAK010000063.1:0-15331 GCA_963693665.1 Alphaproteobacteria bacterium
GAATTAGGGGTGCCAACCTCCATGGACTTCGCCCTTGCGCGCCACAACATGGTCGAGAGCCAGCTACGAACCAACCGCGTGACGTCGCCTCACCTTTTATCGGCCATGGGTGAACTGCCGCGCGAACAATTTGTTCCCGCATCAAAACGTACGCTCGCTTACGTTGATGAGGATATACCCATTGGCAATGGCCGCTTCATTATGGAGCCGATGGTTCTTGGTCGGCTTCTCGAAGCCGCTGCAATCCAGCCGACCGACGTCGTTTTGGTTGTCGGCTGTGGTATGGGATATTCCGCTGCGGTAACCGCCAAACTGGCGTCTACTGTGTTTGCGCTTGAACGCGAACGCGAGCTTTCGACCAGGGCCGCGACGGAACTCACCAACCTGGCCTTGGATAACGCGGTTGTCATCGAGGGGCGTGTTGATCGTGGTTATCCAAATCAAAGCCCCTATGATGTGATTCTAATTGACGGTGCAGTTGCCCAAATTCCCCAAGCAATCATTGATCAGCTTGCCGAAGGCGGCCGACTGGTCACGGTTATTGGCGCTGATTTGCCGGTCGGTCGGGCCACGCTCGTACAGCGCTGCAACAATGTAATTTCTGAGCGGACGCTTTTCGACGCTGCGGTTCGCACATTACCTAGTTTTAAGGCTAAGGCAGGTTTTGTATTCTAGCGCGGCGAGCCTGTGGTATTTACTTTAAACGAGGTTATTAGGCGCTGCTTGAGTTGAATCTGGATATGAAGTTGAGAATTGAACGATCTGGCATGTTACGCGTCGTTGCTGCCACCGCCTTTATTTCAATGACGTTGATCGTCGCTGGAACTCCCACGCGTGGAGAAAGCCTGATCGAGGCGTTGAAAGCGGCCTATCAGAGCAACCCAAGTCTCCAAGCGCAGCGCGCGAGGCTGCGCGCGACAGACGAGGGGGTTGCGCAGGCGCTTTCTGGCTGGCGGCCGGAAGTCAAACTGTCGGGAAGTGGCACCAAGACAAAAGTGCGTACCAATGCGGGCTTGGGTGTAAGCACGCGCACGCCTTATTCGGGCACGTTGAGCATAAGCCAGTCGATCTACGAGGGCGGCCAAACAGTGGCGGCGACAAGCCAAGCAGAAAGCGAAGTTGAGGCGGCGCGGGCCCGTCTTGTCTCGGTCGAGCAAGATGTACTGTTTGATGCAGTGACAGCGTATATGAACGTTGTCCGTGATGAGTCGATTCTTGAACTTAATATCAACAATGAACAAGTGCTCTCTCGCCAACTTGAAGCTGCACAAGACCGCTTCAGCGTCGGCGAAGTCACGCGGACCGACGTTGCACAAGCGGAGTCGCGACTTGCTGGTGCGTTAGCTGATCGCCGACTCGGAGAGGGCGATCTTGAAGTTAGTCGAGCGACATATCGACAAATCATTGGAACGATGCCAGGTACGCTGACGAGACCCGAATTGTCAAAAGTGCCGGTAGCAGACGGTGAACAGGCCGCAAGCTTGGCCAATGAGAAAAATCCCGATGTGCTGGCGGCAATTCATGATGCCGCTGCAGCACAGACGAATGTTCGTGCGGTGACCGGCAAACTTTTACCGTCTGTTGTCGTTTCTGCAAATGCCTCGCGAAGTCGCAATCAAGCAGTTGAAGATCGGACCAACACAACGGTATCCGTAACTGCTGAATTAACAATTCCACTTTATCAGACTGGATCTGTATCCGCCCGCGTGCGTGAAGCAAAGCAGTTCGCAGGTCGTGCCCGGCGGTTAATTGACGATGCGCGGCGGTCGGCGATACTAGACGCAACGAGTGCTTGGGAGACGCTCATTGCGGCAGAGGCACGAATCGTGGCGCTTGATTCGCAAGTTCGAGCTGCTTTAATTGCCTTGGACGGAGTTTCTCAAGAGGCGACAGTTGGGTCGCGCACAGTGCTTGACGTCCTTGATGCGGAACAAGAATTGCTTAACGCCCAAGTGGGTTTAGTGAGTGCGCAACGTGACGAAGTTGTTGCGCATTTTGATCTCGTGGCCGCGGTCGGTGGGTTGACCGCGCGAGGACTATCGCTACCAGTCGATCCCTATGACGAAAAAGAGTATTATACTACGATTAGGAACAAGTGGTGGGGCCTCGACACGGGCGCTGCCGAATGAAGGTGGTTTAGGTGATATCCATTTTCGGTGTAGGCTCGGCTTCCTTACGGTTCTATTCGATGCAGGCAAAAAGATTGGTTAAAACATGAGAGACGATAGCGGCGAACAAGAACCGTCGATGGAAGAGATCCTAGCGTCAATTCGGAAGATCATTTCCGAAGATACTGACGAGGGTGGAGACGCGCCGGAGCCCGAAGCTCCACCGGCGCCCGAACCCGAGCCTGTTCCAGAGCCGGAACCTGAAGAAGAACCGCTCGAACTGACGGATGAAAGCGACGACGAGCTCTATTTAACCGATGAAATTGAAGAAGAGCCTCTTGAACTCGAAGAAGAAATTCTCGAGTTGGAGCCGGAACCCGAGCCTGAGCCAGAACTGGAACCCATGCCGCTTCCGCCAATGGAACTCGAACCCATCGAAGAACCTATGGCGGTAGATGATGCGCTGGTTTCTCCGGCGGCCGAGGCTGTAAGCACTGCAGCGCTGGCGCAACTTACGCATAGCTTGGCAGGACGCGATGTGCCGTTGGGGCGCGCAGATCGATCGCTTGAGCAGTTGGTGAAGGAACTTATGCGACCGATGCTGCGGGAATGGCTTGATGAAAATCTACCAGCGGTCGTAGAGGAAGTCGTCAAACGCGAAGTTCAGCGGATGGCGAACGCCGCGAAGGATAACTAAACGGGGATCGTTTAGAAGTTTGGCGGTCCGGCATGGCGTCGCGCCCGGTCCAAGGTAATCTCTAATTTAACAAAGGTGGTTCAGCTATGCTGGACAAGACGTACCGACCGGGAGAGGTCGAGGCAAAACAGTATGCACGATGGGAAAAATCGGGCGCATTTACTGCGGGTGGCTCGCGAAACAGCGCCAATCCCTACACGATTGTAATCCCGCCTCCGAACGTGACCGGTAGCCTTCATATGGGGCACGCCCTCGACTACACGCTGCAAGATATTCTGATCCGCCGTGAGCGCATGCGCGGGCGTGACGCTTTATGGCAACCGGGCACGGATCACGCGGGAATTGCAACGCAAATGGTCGTAGAGCGAGAGCTTGAAGCCTCTGGGACCTCGCGCAGGGAAGTTGGGCGGGCGGATTTCCTTGAAAAAGTCTGGGAGTGGAAGGAAAAATCAGGCGGAATCATTGTTAATCAGCTCCGGCGGCTTGGATGTTCATGCGATTGGTCGCGCGAACGCTTCACAATGGACGAAGGTCTGAGCCGGGCTGTGACCAAAGTTTTCGTTGAACTCTATAAACAGGGGCTTATCTATAAAGATAAAAGGCTGGTTAATTGGGATCCCAAATTTCAGACTGCAATTTCCGACTTGGAAGTCCAACAGACAGAAGTTGATGGATTCATATGGTACTTTAAATATCCAATAGAAAACATTGAAAACAAATATATAACTGTTTCAACGACGCGACCAGAAACTATGCTTGGTGATACCGCCGTGGCAGTTCATCCCGAGGATGATCGATACCGCGAACTGGTTGGCCAACATTGCGTTTTGCCGCTCGTTGGCCGACGTATTAGAATCGTTGCTGATGAATATGTCGATCCGGAGCAAGGCTCGGGCGCAGTCAAAATCACGCCTGCCCACGATTTCAACGATTTCGAGGTCGGCCGACGACATGACCTCGAAATGATAAATATTTTTAATGAGTCCGCTCAACTAAACGAGAGTGTTCCCGGACCCTATCGTGGCCTGGACAGGTTTGAAGCACGTGCGCGTGTGGTCGCCGATCTTGAGGCCTTGGGGCTCGTTGAGCGCATCGAACAAGAAATTCATGCGGTGCCATATGGAGATCGTGGCGGGGTGCCAATCGAGCCCTTTTTGACCGACCAGTGGTATGCCGATGCGGCGACACTTGCAGCCCCGGCGATTGCTGCTGTTGAAGGGGGACGCACCAAGTTTGTGCCCGAACATTGGGAAAAAACCTACTTCGACTGGATGCGTAATATCCAACCCTGGTGCATTTCTCGGCAATTGTGGTGGGGCCACCAAATCCCTGCGTGGTATGGCCCGGATGGTGCGGTCTTCGTCGAGGAAAATGAGGAGGCCGCAGCCGCGGCGGCTGAAGTGCATTATGGCAAGGTGTCTACACTGACTCGTGACGAAGACGTGCTTGATACCTGGTTTTCCTCGGCTTTATGGCCATTTTCGACACTTGGTTGGCCTGATGAGGTGCCTGAAGTTGGCCGTTACTACCCGACAGATGTGCTGGTGACGGGATTTGACATCATCTTCTTCTGGATCGCTCGAATGATGATGATGGGACTTCACTTCATGGGCGAAGTGCCGTTCCATACCGTCTACATCCACGCTCTGATCCGCGATGCCCATGGTCAGAAAATGTCGAAATCGAAGGGCAATGTCATTGATCCTCTTGAGTTGATCGATGAATACGGCTGTGACGCGCTTCGCTTCACGCTGGCATCGCTTGCCGCACCGGGCCGGGATATCAAGCTTTCGGGTGAGCGCGTCGCAGGTGGACGGAACTTTGCGACAAAGCTGTGGAATGCGGCGCGATTTTGTCAGATGAACGGCTGTGTGCCTCAAGCTAGTTTTGATCCGGCAACGGTTGAACAAACGATCAATCGTTGGATCATTGGCGAACTTGCCAGCAGTGCAGCGCAAATTTCAGTCGCCTTGGATGCCTATCGCTTTAACGAGGCGGCAAACATTCTCTACCATTTCAGCTGGGGTTCTTTCTGCGATTGGTATCTCGAATTTGCCAAACCGCTTTTGTATAGCGACGATTCCGCTGAGAAAGCTGAAACCCAAGCGACATCTGCCTTTGTTCTGGATCAGATGTTGAAGCTTCTTCACCCCTTCATGCCGTTCATCAGTGAAGAACTATGGGAACAACTCGGTGAAGGTGGTGCCCTGCGTTCCACTGCGTTGATAACAGCCGACTGGCCAGAACTTGATGCCGACCTGATAGATGACTCGGCAAAAGCTGAAATGGATTGGGTCGTCGGCTTAATACAGGGCGTCAGATCCGTTCGATCGGAAATGAATGTACCGGCTGCTGCGAAGACGCCGCTCTTGCTGCTTGGTGCGTCGACGGAAAATCAATTGAGACTTACGGCCCATCGGGAATTAATTTCAAGCCTTGCAAGACTCGATTCTCTGGAAGTGGGTGCGGCAGGTTCGGTACTTCCGGGGGCTGTCCAACTCGTTCACGAAGAGGCCATTGTCGCATTATCCATCGCTGACGTGATCGACATTGCACTGGAAAAATCGCGACTGGAACGTGAAATTGCACGCGTTGAGGCTGAAATCATCAAGTTTGAGATGAAACTTGGCAACAAGGACTTCATTGCAAAAGCCCCAACTGAAGTGGTCGAGGACCAGCGCGGCTATCTTACCGATGCTCAGGCCCAATGCGGGAAGCTAGGCGAGGCATTGGAACGGCTGGCTAGCCTATGAATAAAAACTTCTCAGTGGCGACCTCTTTTTAGCTAGTCTCAGTCAATATCCCACTTCGGCGCCGGCGTGAGTTCGACGAGCCGTTTGCCGGATGCAAGGGCAGTTATCTCTGCCACATCTTGCGCGTTTAGGTAGAAGTCAAAAATTCCGAAATTTTGTTTTGCATGACGCTTACCGCGGGCCTTTGTAATGGCGGCAACACAATGCTGGTCAATTAACCACCTAAGCGTCACTTGCGCCGGCGTCTTGCCATATTTTTTGGCAATGCGGATAAGAGTCTTGTCCTTTGCCACTTGTCCCATAGCGAGCGGACAATACGCCGTCAGCATCATGTTGTGCTGGTGGCAAAACTTCAGCACTGAACGCTGTGAAAGAAAGGGTTTGTATTCGACCTGGTTGGCAAACAAGTCGGCTCCATGTGAGTCGACGGCCTCGTTCATAAGCGCCACGGGAAAGTTGCTAACGCCAACCCGCTCCGTTTTCCCCGCTTCTTTGGCTCGAGCCAAGGCTCCTAGAATCTCACTGAGAGGAATATTCTGATTTGGCCAATGGATAAGCAGCAGGGTTACGTGATCTGTTTGTAGGCGCTCGAGACTTGGATCAACGGATGCTCGAGAGGCGTCGGCCGAAAGGTTGGATGGCCATACTTTAGTCGTTAAGAAAATATTTCCGCACGAATTTCCAGAGGCCGTGAGTACGCGACCAATTTCCTCTTCATTGTCATAGAATGCGGCAGTATCAATGTGTCTGTATCCCAGCTCTAAAGCGTGGGTCACCGCTTATTCGCAGGCTTTGCCGCGCATTGCCGCTGTGCCAAATCCGAGGGCTGGCACCGTCATGCCATTTAGATTGATGTATTTCATGCTACCTATTTTACGCGTGTTTGCGGTTCCAGTTATCGATTTTATGCTATCAGTGTGACCAATCCCGTACCATGGAATTGCGGTCGGGGCAGATCAGTTTCTTACAAGTGAGGTACTCCATGGCGTTTGATAAATCGAAGCTTCCTAGCCGCCATACGACGGTTGGCCCTGAGCGTGCGCCGCATCGCTCGTATCTCTACGCAATGGGATTGAAGGAGGAGGAAATCGCCCGGCCACTTGTTGGCGTCGTTACGACATGGAATGAAGCGGCGCCGTGCAATATTTCACTATCTCGGCAGGCACAGGCCGTGAAGCTTGGCGTAAAAGCCGCTGGCGGAACGCCCCGCGAGTTCACGACAATTACCGTCACCGACGGAATCGCCATGGGGCATGCTGGCATGAAGAGTTCGCTGGTAAGCCGCGAAGTTATCACTGACTCCGTAGAGTTGACCATGCGTGGCCATTGTTACGACGCGTTCGTTGGCCTTGCCGGATGTGACAAGTCCTTGCCCGGCATCATGATGGCAATGGTGCGCCTGAACGTGCCGAGCGTGTTCATGTATGGCGGAACAATTCTTCCTGGCCGGTTTAAAGGCCGGGACGTGACCGTGGTTGATATATTCGAGGGGGTTGGAATGCATGCCGCGGGACGAATGAGTGCCGCCGACTTGCATGAGCTGGAATGCAATGCCTGTCCTTCGGCTGGATCGTGTGGCGGCCAATTTACCGCTAACACTATGGCCTGTGTCTCTGAAGCGATGGGTCTCGCATTGCCGGGTTCTGCAGGCATTCCTGCACCATACGAGTCCCGTGATGCATACGCTGAGGCGTCTGGTGAAGCGGTAATGAACCTCCTCAAGAAAAGAATTCGACCGCGTGACATCGTCACATTGAAGTCGCTTGAGAACGCGGCCACCGTGGTCGCTGCGACTGGAGGTTCAACCAATGCGGGGCTGCATCTGCCGGCGATTGCCCATGAGGCAGGAATAGATTTTGATCTCCATGACGTGGCTGAAATCTTCAAACGAACGCCCTATATCGCTGACCTAAAACCAGGTGGTAAATATGTAGCCAAGGATCTTTGGGAGATCGGCGGGATTCCTGTGGTCATAAAGGAGTTGCTTAAAGGTGGTTACCTGCACGGCGACTGCATGACCGTAACTGGAAAAACACTGGAACAGAATCACAGCAAGGTGAAATTTCCTGAGGGACAAGACGTCATTTACCGTGTCTCGCAACCGCTCTCGCCCAGCGGCGGGGTGGTTGGCCTCAAGGGCAATCTTGCGCCGGACGGCGGCATCGTCAAAGTCGCAGGGATGGAGCGTTTGCAATTCTCCGGGCCGGCACGTGTCTTCGACTGCGAGGAGGACTGCTTCGAGGCTGTGGTTAACGGCAAAATCAAAGAAGGTGACGTTCTGGTCATCCGTTATGAGGGTCCCAAAGGCGGGCCTGGAATGCGTGAAATGCTGTCGACGACTGCCGCACTTTATGGCATCGGCATGGGAGAGAAGGTGGCTCTCATCACGGATGGCCGTTTTTCGGGAGGGACCCGGGGGTTTTGTATCGGTCACGTCGGGCCCGAGGCCGCGGTCGGCGGTCCGATTGGATTGTTGAAGAACGGCGACATAATCAGCATTGATGCGGAAAAAGGTTCGCTTAAGGTCAATTTGACCCGCAGCGAACTTGCCGCACGCCGGAAGAAATGGAAACCACGCAAGCATGACTTTCAGTCCGGCGCTTTGTGGCGTTACGCTCAGACCGTTGGTTCGGCTGAAAAAGGTGCAGTGACTCACCCCGGTGCAAAAGCGGAAACTCATGTCTATGCGGATATTTAGACAGGGTGTACGGCGCCACAACTAGGGAGGGGGTTGAAACGTGGCACGAATAGCAGTTGGGGGGTTCCATCACGAAACCAACACATTTGCGCCTCTGAAGGCAACTTTTCAGGATTTTGAGGAAGCTGGAGGCCATCCTGCCCTCAGCCGTGGAGACGCATTGTTTGCGGCAATCGACGGTGTAAATCTGCCAATCACAGGTGGAATTGACGAGCTGCGTGGCCGTGGCCACAACCTAGTTCCGCTTTCTTGGTGCTCGGCTGTACCTTCAGCCCAAGTCAAGCAGGATGCCTACGAGCGCATCGTTGGCGAAATGTTGGAAATACTTGAGCAGGCGCTGCCAATAGACGGGATATATCTCTGTCTCCACGGCGCAATGGTTGCCGAGCATTTAGAAGATGGTGAAGGCGAGCTATTGCGAAGAATACGGGCGCTTGTTGGCAACGACATTCCAATCTCAGCTAGCCTCGACCTCCACACCAACATTACACAAGAGATGTTTGCGTTGAGCGATGTGCTCGATGCATACCGCACTTATCCGCATGTGGACATGATAGAAACGGGCAGGCGGGCAGCGACACACTTGGACGATCTGCTGAACCGCGGAACTCGCTATCACAAAGCGTTCCGCAAGGCCGATTTCTTGGTGCCGCTCAATTGGGGCTGTACCTTTGTTGAACCGGCTAAATCTTTATTCGCCACGCTCACGGAACTTGAGGCTGGAGCAATTGCGGATGGCGTTCGCACATTGTCGCTGGCAATGGGGTTCCCGCTTGCCGATATCGCCGAGGTCGGGCCCGCCGTTCTCGCCTACGGCACAGATCGCGTGGTAACCGAGTCGCTGGCGGACGCAATGGCAGATGCTCTGGCGGTTTGTGAGCCAGAATTCAACGGACAGTTGCTGGCTGCTGATGACGCCGTTGCCGAAGCTAGACGCCAGTCGGTAAGTGCAAAGCGCCCCATCATCCTTGCTGATACCCAAGACAATTCGGGCGGCGGCGGGCCGTCCGATACGACCGGATTGTTGAAGGCATTGATTAATGGAGGTGCCACAGGTGCTGTTCTTGCCATTCTGTGGGATCCCGAAGTGGCGGCACGTGCGCATGATGTGGGTGAGGGCGCGTTTTTGACAGCCTCTCTTGGCGCAAAATCAGGTGTTGCCGAATCCTCGCCGGTCGACGGTGAATTCAAAGTGCTTAAATTGGGCGATGGTAAATTTACAGGTACTGGTCCTATGTGGCGCGGCGCCCGAATTGACCTTGGGCCTATGGCTTTGCTCGAAATCGCCGGTGTGCGAATCATCGTAGGTTCGGTCAAAATGCAGGCGGCGGATCAATCTATTTTTCGGCATTTTGGTATCGAGCCTGCACAAGAGATGATTCTGGCCCTCAAGAGTTCAGTTCATTTTCGCGCCGATTTCCAACCGATAGCAGAGGATATCATCCTCGTCGAAGCTCCCGGTCCCTGTTACGCGGATCCCGCCAAACTGACATTCCATAACGTACGGCCAGGGGTTCGCATGCGGCCTGGCGAGTTTAATCCACTAATTTAGGCGGTATCCGCAATTTCGCACCACACCGGTGTGTGATCGGACGCTTTTTCCTTGCCCCGGGGGATGCGGTCAATTTCGCAGGCGATCAATCGGTCGGCAGCCTGTGGAGAGAGTAAAAAATGGTCGATTCGCACGCCTTCGTCGCGTGGCCAGCGACCTCGTTGATAGTCCCAAAAGCTGTATTCTCCTACCGTCTTGTGTAGGGCGCGCCAGGCTTCGGTCACGCCGAGGTTCAGGAGGGTGCGAAATTTTTCACGTGTTTCATGACGGAACAATGCATCGTCCGCCCAATCGACTGGATCATATACATCACCCTCGCTGGGAATGACGTTGTAATCACCGCCTAGGGCAAAAGGCTGTTCGGAGGGAAGCAGTGTGTCCCTCACATGCGCTGCCAGGCGATCCATCCACGCCAGTTTATAAGGGTATTTCTCCGAATCGACGGGATTGCCGTTTGGCAGATAGATCGATGCCACTCGCAGATCGTCTATCGTCGCCTCTACATAACGAGCCTGATCATCTTCAGGATCGCCGGGAAGCCCTTCCAAGACATCTTCGATCGGGCGTTTCGAGAGGATTGCAACGCCGTTGTATGATTTTTGTCCAAAAACCGCCGTGTTGTAGCCGAGCTCTTCGATTTCCAAATATGGAAATGCTTCTGTCTGTGTCTTGATTTCCTGCAGCAATGCCACGTCAGGAGCCGCTTCACTGAGCCATTCTAAGACCCTCGGCAAGCGGGCTTTGACTGAGTTAACATTAAACGTGGCAATCTTCATATGTTCGACTCCAACCGTGATGTCAAACACCACAGAAGCAACTATAGCAATGCAAAAGGCCCGCGCGAAGCGGGCCGGTATACGGATCAAATTTGTTTGGGCTAACCGATTGCGAACGAAGTGCCACAGCCGCATGATACCGTGGCGTTTGGGTTTCTCACCTGAAAATACGACCCAATGAGATCATCGACATAGTCGATTTCCGATCCATCCAGAAGATCGAGCGATATATTGTCGATCACGACCTTTACGCCGCTGCGCTCAAAGACGCGATCATCTGTGGCAATGTTTTCGTCAAGCGAGAAGCCATATTGGTAGCCCGAACAACCGCCGCCCGATACAGTGACACGTAGGGCTTGGTTTGAAGTTTCTTCCATTTCCAAGATCGCTTCGATACGCCTGACGGCGTTGTCCGAAACTGTGACGGCGCGGTCACCTTCCATACGTTCAACTGCAAATGGATCAATCATGTCTCTCGCCCGGGACCTTAGTTTAAGGAATTCATTATAACGCTTCCAATATTAAATGTAATCCTACCTGTTTATGATTCAACCTTTCTGGAATCAGCGATTTCACTGTTCGCTGTCAGTTTGATGCGGAGTTTTTATCTTGAGCCGTACTGGAATATTGTATTTTGGCCCAATCGCCGCGTAGTGTCGCAATTATGAGTGAGATACTCGCGCCTTATGCAAGCTGGCCAGAGGAAAGCCGAGGCCGCCTCCATCCGGAGCCCGAGAGCGAAACCCGATCAATTTTTCAGCGCGACCGTGACCGCATTATCCATTCGACTGCGTTCCGGCGGCTCATGCACAAAACGCAGGTATTTGTGAGTACAGAAGGCGATCACTACCGCACGCGCCTAACCCACAGTATTGAGGTTTCCCAAATTGCCCGAGGCTTGTCCCGCGGACTGTCGCTGAACGAAGATTTGGCGGAAGCGTTGGCGCTAGCACACGACTTTGGTCACACGCCATTTGGGCATACGGGTGAAGACGCCCTAAATGGAGTGATGGAGCCATTTGGCGGATTCGACCATAACGACCAGACGCTGCGCATCCTTGTGAAGCTGGAGCGGCGGTACGCTGAATTCGACGGACTAAATCTATCTTGGGAGACCATTGAAGGAATTGCCAAGCACAACGGACCGGTCTTGTCGTGCGTACCGAACGCCGTCGATATGGATCAAAGTGCGGCGCTGGAAGAATTACCGCTGACATTAAGAGAATATAATAAAATCAACGATCTAGAGCTCCATAGCTTCGCGGGTCCGGAAGCGCAGGCTGCGGCCCTTGCCGATGATATCGCCTATAATAACCATGACATTGACGATGGCCTCCGCGCCGGCCTGTTTACCATCGACGATCTGCGCGAAGTTCCCCATGTCGCGGAGGCAATAGATGTCGTGCGCAAGCGCTATCCTGATCTTGAGCGGACGCGTTTGATCCATGAAGTAGTGCGCCGACTTATTAACGGGATGGTGACGGATGTTCTTGACGAATCCAGACGTCGAATCGCTAACCTTGACCCGCAATCTGTCAAAGATATCCGCGCTGCAAAGTCAGCTGTTGTTGCATTCTCACCGGTAATGTCAGAAGCAGAAAAATGTCTCAAGGCGTTCCTCTTTAAGCATTTGTATCGCCACGAATCAGTTGCGAGAATGAGAAAGGTGGCGCATCAAGTCGTCGTTGAGCTCTTCGAGCGTATGCTCGGGCAGCCTTCGGATATGCCGTTAGAGTGGCGCGGCGCCGCATCGGCCCCCAATACTAAAGCAACGGCGCGAATCGTTGCAGACTATATTGCCGGTATGACGGACCGTTACGCATTCAATGAGCACAACAGATTGTTTAAAACAAATATACTAGAAAAATGAATATTTACAGTGAGTTCAACGAAAAAATTAATGTAATAATTGAGAAATTATGTGAGGCTGGAACGTTGCCTCGAGGTCTTGAGTTGCTGGACGTGAGTGTTGAGGCACCACGTGATTCGGCACATGGAGATCTTTCGACAAATGCAGCCATGGTCTTGGCGAAGAATGCAGGTATGAAGCCACGCGACCTTGCGGCCCTTATCGTTGAAGAATTATCCAAATTGCCGGTCGTAAGTGCCGCTGACGTTGCCGGTCCGGGGTTTATAAATGCGCGGCTTAATGATGATGTGTGGCGCGAATGCCTTCGCGACGTTCTCCATGCGGGCGTTACCTTTGGTGCCTCGACGATAGGGCAGGGCCAACACATTAATGTCGAATATGTTTCAACAAACCCGACAGGGCCGCTTCATGTAGGTCATGCACGTGGCGCGATCGTCGGTGATGCCTTGTGCTCACTTCTCCAGAAAGCCGGGTATGAGGTTCGTCGCGAATACTATGTGAACGACGCTGGTGCTCAAGTCGATGCCTTGGCGCGCTCAGTTTATCTGCGCTATTGCGAGGCGTTGGGTGAAGATATTGGCGAATTCCCCGAAAACCTCTATCCAGGCGATTATCTAGTGACGCTGGGGAGCGATCTTGCCACTGAGTTCTCGGATCGTTGGCAGAACCTTTCGGAAGAGAATTGGCTGGCTGAAATCCGCGGAATAGCGATAGAACGGATGATGATGTTGATCCGTGCTGACCTTGCAGCGATCGGTGTAAACCACGATGTTTTTACGTCGGAACGAGATTTAGTCGAGGCTGGTCGTGTCGATCAAGTGCTACAGATTCTGGATGAAAAAGGCCTTCTCTATACGGGTACGCTGGAACCGCCCAAAGGCAAACAGCCGGAAGACTGGGAGCCAAGGCCACAAACACTGTTCAAGGCGTCTGAGTTTGGCGACGATACTGATCGGCCACTCAAAAAATCAGACGGTAGTTGGACTTATTTTGCTGCCGACATTGCCTATCATCTCGACAAGTTTCAACGTGGATCGCCGACGTTGATCAACGTCTGGGGGGCCGATCATGGTGGATATGTAAAGCGAATGCAGGCGGCCATGAAGGCGCTGACAGATGGACGCGCAGTGGTCGATGTAAAGATTTGCCAAATCGTCAAACTCATGGAGCGGGGGAAACCCGCGAAAATGTCAAAACGGTCGGGTACTTTTGTCACGCTGCAGGAACTCGTTGACGTTGTTGGTGGAGACGTCGTGCGGTTCATTATGCTCACGCGAAAAAATGATGCACAGCTTGAATTTGATCTGGCACGCGTGACCGAGCAATCGCGCGAAAATCCAGTATTCTACGTACAATATGCCCATGCCCGGTGCCGGTCTGTCTTGCGGATGGCAAAGGCCGCATTTGAGAATCTTGAGCTTGGCTGTGAGTCTTTGGCATCATCCGAGCTCGGTCGTTTGTCGGACGCATCAGAACTTGCTCTGATTAAGCAACTGGCAGGGTGGCCGCGCCTCATAGAGTCTGCAGCTGAGGTTCATGAACCGCACAGGGTTGCTTTTTACCTCTATGATCTTGCTGCAGCGTTTCATAGCCATTGGACGAAGGGCAAGGACAATTCTTCTTTGCGCTTCATCGTTGAGGACGACGAACTGACAACGGCTGCACGTCTCGCATTGGTCCGAGGCGTCGAGACGGTAATTGCCTCTGGGCTCGACCTAATGGGTGTTACGACGGTAGAGGAGATGCGTTGATGCCTTCGGACTTTGATTCGCTGGATGCCGAACTTGCAGAAATCGACGGCAAGGCGATTGGGCCTGTAAAGAAGACATCACGG
Source organism: Alphaproteobacteria bacterium (assembly GCA_963693665.1). GTDB lineage: Bacteria > Pseudomonadota > Alphaproteobacteria > UBA8366 > CAVOAK01 > CAVOAK01. The sequence goes on from CAVOAK010000063.1 coordinate 14,289, forward strand.
GTAATTCAGTCGATAGTCGCGATCATTGCCCTAGTGAGCTTCGGCGTCATTGTCGTTTATGCCTACAATCAAGGGATCCATGAGGGCAGTGAGGATGCGGCACCGGTCTTGAGGGCCGATGGGCCAAGCAAGGTTCCGCCTCAAACTCCCGGAGGTCTTGATGTGCCAAATCAAGACAAGCTTGTCTACAACCAGATCGGCGAGCAGCAGGTGGGTGAGGCGGTCGAACGATTGCTGCCACCGCCGGAAACCCCCTTGCCAAAGCTCACAACGAACGCAACAGCTGTCGCTGTCCCCGCTCCGCCGCCAAAATTATCGGTACCGGCGACTGGCGTGAGTGAAACGGCATCACCTTCTTTGCCTGTTGCCGACGCGCCGCCTGCGCCGCCAGTTCCGGATGAGTCAAAGGTAATTACACCACCTGCAATACTCGCAACTCAGCCGCAGCAACCGGCAGCGCTGCCAACAGTAGTTTCTACGCCGTCAGTGTTGGCACGAGTGCCCTCAGCTGCGATCGCCTCACAGTCACCATTCCGCATCCAGATAGCGTCAATGATCAACCCCGAGGCAGCGAATATTGAGTGGAGTCGGCGTTCAGAGCAGCATAAGGATATTTTGGGCGGGCTCACCCTAATTGTTGAGCGCGCGGAAATTGCTGGTAAGGGAACATTTTACAGGGTGCAGGCGGGTCCATTGCCAAGTCGAAAGGCAGCAAACGCATTATGCGACAAGCTCAAGCAACGCAAGGTGGGGTGCCTGGTTGTCCAACGGTAGTTTGGGTTCGCCCCTTGCGGCTATTTTTGGGTGTGAGGGGCTCACACTTAGCGCGGAGGAGGCAGAGTTCTTCAAAGGGTATCAGCCTATCGGCTTCATCCTATTTCAACGCAACATCGATACGCCGGATCAGGTCTGCGACCTCGTTCACCAACTTCGCACTTTGGTTGGTCGAACGGACGCACCAATCCTCATTGATCAGGAAGGAGGTCGAGTTGCGCGACTAGGTCCACCTCACTGGCCCGAACTTCCACCTGCAGCGCGCTTTG
>CAVOAK010000064.1:0-15221 GCA_963693665.1 Alphaproteobacteria bacterium
ACAAATTCGGTAAGGCGGAGGCCCATCATCATCATTTCTTCAAACCGCTCTGTGTTCGTTAAGTATTGTGCTTCGACCATGCCCCGACCTTGCTTCTCGACAGCGTGTAACCAAGCCTCCGGTCCACGCGCCTGGCGATATGCGTGTTTGTCACCCTGTGATGTTAATCGGCCGTGGGCACCCGGGCCGATGCCGGCATAGTCGCCGTAGCGCCAATACGTGAGGTTGTGGCTGCATTCGCTACCCGGTCTCGCGTGGTTGGAGATCTCATAGGCCGGCAAGCCGGCTGTTTCGAGCGCCGCCTGTGTTTCCTCGAACAACGCGGCGGTTGTGGCATCGTCGAGAGTCTCGAGCTCACCTCTTTTCTTGCGTGCGTGAAATGCGGTTCCTGCCTCGATTGTCAGTTGGTAGACGGAAATGTGGTCGCCAGCTAACGTCAATGCACGCGCCAGTTCCTCTCGCCATGCGGCGATTGTTTGCTCGGGCCGAGCGTATATCAGATCGAATGAAAAACGATCGAACAAGTGATCTGCGAGCTCAATCGCTTTGATAGCCTCGCGTGCACTGTGATTGCGACCAAGAAACAGCAGTGCCCGGTCGTCAAGCGCTTGTATACCGAGTGAAATACGATTGACGCCGGCGGCACGAAAATCGACCAGACGCCCAGCTTCGACCGATGTTGGGTTGGCTTCCAGCGTGATCTCGACGCCGTCGTCTACATGCCAGTACTCCGACACTTGGTCAATCAGCGCAGCAGCTGTGGCAGGGTCCATCAACGACGGAGTGCCGCCGCCAAAGAATATACTCGTGACCCTACGCTTGGGCGCCAGCCCGCTCCAATGTTCAAGGTTTTTTAGGAGCGCCGCACGCCATTTCGGATGGTCCACCTCGTCACGTACATGAGAATTGAAGTCGCAATAAGGACATTTGGACAAACAAAAAGGCCAATGGATATAGATGGCAAGATCTTCTGCGGCGCCCACAGTTGGTGCCTGTGCCTCATATGTTCCCTCAGCCATATCTTTGGTACTCAACCCGGATCGACATTTTTCATAGGTATATGTTGCAAACAGCTGGCTACGAGCGCCGTGAACGCGTGTGCCCTGTGGCTGCACGAGTGTTTGACGTCGGGATCAAGCTCACCGAACGTCTCTTGCATACTCTCAGCAATGAACATCGGGTCATAGCCAAATCCATTTGTCCCTCTTGGCGGCCATACAAGCGTGCCGTCAACATGCCCTTCAAAAACTTCGATCCATCCGTCAGGCCATGCCAGAACAAGTGCGGCAATGAACGTCGCGGTACGATCTTCGCTATCACTTAGTGCATGTTCGACTCGTTCCATTGCCAACCCAAAGTCACGTTTGGGGCCGGCCCATCTCGCCGAATAGATTCCTGGCGATCCGTCCAATGCTGATATAGCGAGCCCTGAATCGTCGGCGAGGGCGGGCAGTTGTGACGCGGCGGCGGCGGCCCGTGCCTTCAATGTTGCATTCTCGAGGAATGTTGCTCCGGTTTCATCTGGTTCAGGAAGAGCGAGCTCGCCAGCTGAAATGCAGGTAATTTTCCACGGCTTGAACAGGTCAGTAAACTCGACAACTTTTCCCGCGTTATGACTAGCAATAACAAGGCTTTCCTCTGCGAGTTGTCGAGGGCTCCGCTTGATACTATTCGTTGATGAAGGCTGCACGAGCATATCCCCGTTTATGTAAGGCCAAGGGCTGCTCGTTGCGCTTCCACGAGTTGCCCAACACCTTTATTGGCGAGGGCGTGCAACTGCTGAAAAGCTTCGGGTGAAAATGGCTCAGATTCGGCTGTGCCCTGGATTTCGATGATCTGTGCGCCTGCAGTTAAAACAAAATTTGCGTCTGCATCGGCGGTCGAATCCTCAGCATAGTCTAGGTCTAGAACAGGGGTGCCGCGCCATAGGCCACATGATACCGCGGCAACAGAATTGATAAACGGCAACTCCTTAATGACACCCACAGTGCATAGATGCTGAAAGGCAAGATGCAATGCGACGAATCCACCGGTTACTGCGGCTGTGCGCGTGCCCCCATCAGCCTGGATAACGTCACAATCGATCCTAATTTGGCGTTCGCCAAACGCCCTTAAATTTGTTACCGCGCGCAGGCTACGGCCGATCAAACGTTGGATCTCTTGTGTTCTACCAGAGCGGGCGGCACGCTCGCGACCAATCCGTGTGTTCGTCGAACGCGGCAGCATACCGTACTCAGCGGTAACCCATCCCCTGCCGCTGTTTCGCAAAAATGGCGGAACCGATTCCTCTATACTTGCGGTACATAATACATGGGTGTCGCCAAAACAGGCGAGGCATGACCCTTCGGCATATTTTGAAACACCAGTTTCTAGGCGCACGGCCCTCATTTCGTCAGTTGCGCGTCCAGAAGGACGATCCTTTGCAGTCCCAACCATTGCTCTATCCTCGATATCCAGCGCCGACCGACGCGTGGTAATGCGACGTAGGAAACTTCCTACATCGCGTTGCTCTCATTGACGCTGTATGGGGCGCTTACTACATTCATCAATACAATGTCCATGACACTGAGCGAACGTTCGCGTGCCATCCTGCGCCATGTTGTTGAGGCGTATGTCGAAACTGGCTCACCTGTCGGTTCACGCACAATTTCAAGGCGGCTCGGTATGAACCTGTCGCCCGCCACAATTCGCAACGTAATGGCGGATTTGGAGGAGTATGGGCTCCTCTATGCACCGCACACGTCGGCTGGCCGTTTACCGACAGAGACTGGTTTGCAGCTCGTTGTAAACGGATTGCTGGAGTTCGGTGATCTCACGGAGGATGAGCGCGTCGAGATTGAAACGAAATGCGCCGCGAGCGGCCGCGGCCTTTCGCAGGTATTGCAGGAGGCATCGTCGTTGCTCTCTGGTCTGTCGCACTGTGCTGGATTGGTTATGGCTCCGAACGTGGAGTCAAAGCTCAAACATATCGAATTCATCAACCTCGGACCCGGGCGCGTCTTGGTAGTGCTGGTCAGCGATTCCGGGCTTGTCGAGAACCGTGTCATTGATGTGCCACTTGGAATGCCGGCCTCTAGCCTCGTTGAAGCAAGTAACTATCTTGCAGCGAAGCTCGTTGGACGAACACTTGTACAGTCCCGCGAGCAAGTCAGGGACGAAATAAAAGAGCACCGCGTTGCCTTAGACGAGCTGACAACGCGGGTTGTTGAGGCCGGTTTAGCGACATGGTCGGATACAGGTTCTGACAACACTGGCGTCCTCATTGTGAGGGGACAAGCAAACCTTCTCGATGATGTTACAGCTGTTGTCGATATCGAGCATATTCGGACGTTGTTTGCGGCGCTGGAGACTAAGGAGGCGCTCCTTAACTTATTGGATGCGACAGAAGGTGCTGAGGGCGTCCAGATTTTTGTTGGATCGGAGAATGAGCTCTTTGGGCTCGCGGGATGTTCCACGATTGTTGCGCCCATTACCCGCAATGGTCAGGAGAAAATAATTGGTGCGATTGGTGTGATAGGACCAACGCGTATAAACTATTCGCGTATTGTCCCGATGGTCGATCACACAGCAAAAATTGTCAGTCAGTTAATTGAGTAAATGGTGCATTTTATGAGCGACGGAAAAAACGAACAGACGAACGATAATGACCCCGATGTGGAACCGACAAACGGAATGCAGGCCACCGACGATGACTTGGTGGAAGAGAACGACCTAGTTCAGTCGGAGCTGCAGGATCCTGTCGCTGCCCTCGAGGCAGAAGTCGTCACCCTTAAGGACCAACTTCTTCGCGCACTTGCGGAGACTGAAAACACGCGTCGCCGAACGAGCCGTGAAAACCAGGATCTGATTCGATACGGCGTGACTAATTTGGTACGAGATATACTCGTGGTTGCCGATAATCTACGACGCGCGCTCGACAGCTTGCCTGAAGATGCGCGCGTGGAGAATGAGGCGCTCGCATCGCTGGCTACTGGCGTCGAGCTTACTGAGAAGGAGTTTTTAAGCGCGTTGGAAAGGCACAACGTGCGCAAGATTGAACCGCTAGGCGAGCTGTTTAATCACAACGAACACCAGGCTATGTTCGAAGTTGAGAATACAGGTCAGCCAGCTGGGACGATAGTAGAGCTCCTGCAACCGGGCTATATGTTGCACGATCGATTGTTACGCCCGGCAATGGTCGGTGTAGCAAAGGGCAATCCAAAGGCCCCACCAGATGACGTCGCACACATAGATACGACGGCTTAATCGCCTCGAGCTGCTGGCGTTGAGCGTCGCCGAACGATCCCAGTCAGCAATTCCTGTTATTCACGGTGCCGTCTGCGTTGCCAGCGAGGGAGATGTTGGTGCGGTCATGTTCGCTATGAAGGATCTTAGCTTGATTTCGACTGTCGACGGCGCAGCAATAAGCGCAGCCGTGAGGGCACGTGTTGTACGCTCCAATATCGCGCGATGCGTGGCACATGCATCCTAGTCTGTTGCCTTTTACGGTAAATGACGTATTTTCGCCGCCCAAACGGCTCAACCGATCGGCGTCAACGCCATCAACCAAATTTTCCGCCTGTGAGCATACGTTCAATACAATTCCATATGATGCGGAAATTTTGGAGAGTTTTGCAATGAGGACGCGCTTTTGTAGCAGCACCGAATCTTGAAAACTAAACCCGTGCTCTACAGCCGCATGAGTAAGGTTGCGCTTCGTCTTTCGATAAAAATGCGCAAAGGAAACAACAACTTCGTCGACGGCACCCGCCAATCGTCTGGAGAGATCACTGAAGTTTTGCGTGTGCCACTCAAATGGGGTGAGGCTTGAGACGACAATAGGGTCGTAACGCCAGACCACCGCACTTTGGCCATATTGCCGAGCAGTATTGTGGATATCGTCCACCGCGTGCCCGCATCAAGTGCGCGAGGGTAATTGGTGACTGTGTATTGTACGACGAATGGTGCGCGCGACTTTATCCCTGATAGATGGGGTACAAACGGTCGCAAATTCCGCGTCCAAAAAACAAATCCGTCAACTGCGTTCGCAGTGAGATCAACAGTGTATGTCGTTCTGTTTCACGGATTTGCCACCGTACAGGCGCCCTCCGGCAACCGCCTCATGAACCAACGCCCATAAAAGGCAGGAATATTGGTGCGGTAGCTTGCCGATATAATCATCGCGCCAGCTGGAATTGCGTTGTTGGGATGCGCGCCAGTGCGTATTGATCATCATTGATTTCGTACATTGGTTGCCGGCCCATTTGTTGCATATAAGCGACATGCCGTGACAATCGGGAACAAACTACGCTTGTACCAGCCCGCCCGTCTTCCTATATAGCCCATTGAGCCGGTAATTTCGGCGTTTCATATACGGATGCGGGTGGCGTGATTGAGCGCGCCCAGGAAACCAACCGCAGGGGGCTGCGAGAAGGATAAGTTACGATGAGCAAAGTTATCGGTATCGACCTAGGCACGACTAATTCCTGTGTCGCTGTCATGGAAGGTGCGCAGCCAAAGGTAATTGAGAATGCTGAGGGCATACGCACCACGCCCTCGATGGTTGCGTTTACGGACAGTGATGAGCGGCTGGTTGGTCACTCCGCTAAACGACAGTCGGTAACAAATCCAGAAAATACTCTGTATGCAATCAAGCGTTTGGTCGGGCGGCGATTTGAAGACAAGGAAGTAATAAAAGACAAGGAAATGGTCGCTTTTAACATTGTTGCTGGTGAAAATGGCGATGCTTGGGTAGAGGCTGGCGGCGAGAAATATGCGCCGAGCCAAATCTCCGCTTTTATCTTACAAAAGATGAAAGAAACTGCTGAGAGCTATCTCGGCGAGGAAGTCACACAGGCAGTTATCACCGTTCCGGCTTATTTCAATGATTCACAGCGGCAAGCGACCAAGGATGCTGGCAAGATTGCCGGCCTTGAGGTTTTGCGCATTATCAACGAACCAACAGCCGCTGCGCTAGCGTACGGGCTGGAAAAAAAGGGCAATGGCACGATTGCTGTCTATGATCTAGGCGGCGGCACGTTCGATGTTTCCGTGCTCGAGATCGGTGACGGCGTGTTCGAGGTTAAGTCCACAAATGGTGACACATTCCTCGGCGGCGAAGATTTTGATCAACTTATCATCGACTATTTATCCTCAGAGTTTAAGAGAGAAAGCGGTATCGACCTGCGATCTGACCGGCTGGCTTTACAGCGCTTAAAGGAGGCGGCTGAAAAAGCAAAAATTGAACTATCCAGCGCCGTGCAAACCGAAGTCAATTTGCCATTTATTACCGCTGATGCGTCAGGTCCAAAGCATCTCAACATCAAGTTGACGCGCGCTAAATTGGAGGCGCTCGTCGACGAACTCATCCAGCGTACGGTTGGGCCGTGTAAGGCCGCGATGAAAGACGCTGGGCTCAAAGCCAGCGAAATTGATGAAGTCATTCTCGTTGGTGGCATGACGCGCATGCCAAAAATTATTGAAACCGTGAAACAACTGTTTGGTCGTGACCCGCATCGCGGCGTGAATCCAGACGAAGTCGTTGCCATGGGCGCGGCGATTCAGGGCGGCGTTCTTCGCGGAGATGTTAAGGATGTTTTGCTTCTAGACGTCACACCACTATCGCTGGGAATCGAAACGCTTGGCGGTGTTTTCACACGGCTTATCGACCGCAATACGACGATACCTACCAAGAAGAGCCAAATTTTCTCGACTGCTGAGGATAATCAGACTGCAGTTACAATTCGCGTATTTCAAGGTGAGCGCGAGATGGCGGCTGACAATAAGGTGCTCGGTCAGTTTGATCTCATCGGTCTACCGTCAGCACCGAGGGGCATGCCGCAAATCGACGTTACATTTGATATTGATGCGAACGGTATCGTCAACGTGTCTGCAAAGGACAAAGCAACAGGCAAGGAACAGCAGATCCGGATCGAGGCGTCAGGCGGCCTGTCTGATGAAGAGATCCAGAATATGGTAAATAATGCCGAGGAGCATGCAACTGACGATAAAGCACGCAAAGAATTGGTTGAGGCTCGAAACACAGCAGACGGCTTAGTTCATTCTGCTGAGAAGAGCCTCGTCGAGTTTGGTGACAAGGTGCCTGAATCCGACAAAGAGCAGATTGAGTCAGATGTTCTGGCACTCAAGACTGCGATGGAAGGCGAAGATCCCACAGAAATTACTGAAAAATCGAATCAACTTGCACAGTCGTCAATGAAGCTCGGCGAGGCTATGTATAAGGCAACGCAGGAAGAGGAAGCCGCTGCATCCGGCGATGACTCCGAAACGTCCGAAAATGCTGAGGACGAAGGTGAGGTTGTTGATGCAGACTTCGAGGAAGTCGACGAACCAGAGCAAACCAAAGATAAAGCCGAAGATCAGGAAAAGAAAACAGGAACTTGAGGCGTCTGGATCGAAAGTGTCTAAAGGCAAACAATAATCTTTGGGGGAAGCGCGGCTGGTAGCGTACGCCTTGGCGTTGCTCATCAGGACGCCGAGTTAGTGGATGGCGAAACAGGATTACTATGAGACCCTGGGCGTACCGCGTACCGCTGACGCAGACGAGCTAAAGGGAGCCTATCGAAAGCTGGCAATGTCCTTTCATCCCGATCGAAATCCGGATGACAGTGAAGCTGAAACAAAATTTAAGGAAATTAACGAAGCTTACGAAGTTCTGAAGGACGAAGAAAAGCGGTCGACCTACGACCGCTTCGGGCACGCGGCATTCGAGAATGGTGGCGGCGCTCAGCGGGCAGGCGGGTTCTCAGACATCTTCGATGAAATGTTCGGCGATTTTGCGGGAGGACGCAGCAGTGGCGGCGGTCGGCGTGCTGACCTTCGTTATAATTTAGAGATTAGCCTTGCTGATGCATTTCAGGGACGAAAAATCGAAATTCAGGTACCGACAGCGGTTTCGTGTGAACCGTGTAACGGTAGCGGTGCCAAAGCAGGAACCAGTCCAATTACATGCACACATTGCCGTGGTGCCGGTCGAGTGCGCGCACAACAAGGATTTTTTACAATCGAGCGCACGTGTCCCGCCTGCCACGGGCACGGCAGCGTCATTGAAGAGCCGTGCGGGTCGTGTAGTGGAACGGGACGCATTCGAAAGGAGAAGACGTTGTCCGTTGATGTGCCGCCGGGTGTCGTCGACGGTACACGCATACGCCTTTCCGGCGAGGGGGAACCTGCGGCTGGCGGCGATTCGCCTGGGGACCTGTATATTTTCGTCGCAGTCGCTGCCCACCGTATATTCCAGCGTGATGGAAGCAGCATATTTTGCAGAGTTCCAATTCCGATGTCCACCGCGTCATTGGGTGGCGCAATAGAAGTGCCAACAATTGATGGTACGCGCGCCAAGGTCACCATCCCAGCGGGCACCCAATCAGGGCAGCAATTTCGGCTTCGAAATAAGGGCATGTCTGTTTTGCGCTCGAAGAGTCGTGGCGATATGTTCATTGAGGCGTCGGTAGAGACACCGGTCAACTTAACCAAACGCCAGCGCGAGCTGTTGAAGGAATTTGAAGAGGCTGGTGATGGCCAGTCTCATAGCCCAGCGTCTGAAGGTTTCTTTTCAAAGGTGAAGGAATTCTGGGACGACTTGACGGAGTAGACGCGGGGATTGCCGTGTTAATCCGGTGGCGTTCGGTCGCTCGCTTGCGTCGAGCCGATATGCTTTAATCGTTGCCGTCCGAGCGGGCGGGGAATGGCGACAATGGAAAATCAGATTAAAGTAGGCATCGTCGGTTGTGCCGGGCGCATGGGCCAGATGCTTGTGACACATTTCAATGCGACCGATGGATGCGTCATTGCGGGCGCTACCGAACACGCTGGTCACGCCGTCATCGGTCAAGATGTCGGAGTGATTGCTGGATTGGGGCCGCTTGGTGTCATCGTTGGTGACGACGCTGCACATATGATTGCTGTTGTTGATGCGGTAGTCGATTTCACGATACCGGAAGCAACGCTGGAACATGCGCGGCTCGCGGCTCAGGCTGGTGCTGCGATCGTTATTGGCACAACGGGTATTAGTGACGAACAAGGCGAGGAGTTGGCGCGTGCCGCTCGGCATGTGCCGGTCGTTTGGGCGCCTAATATGAGCGTGGGTGTAACGCTTTTGCTGGCGCTGACGGAGCAAGTTGCACGCGTGCTCGACGATAGTTTCGATATTGAAATCCTGGAAATGCATCACCGCCATAAAGTCGATTCGCCGTCTGGTACAGCACTTGGACTTGGCCATGCCGCCGCAGCCGGGCGAAATTCCGAACTTAGAGATGTGAAGCAGGCGGTTCGCGACGGTCACACGGGCGAGCGGCCCGTTGGTGAGATCGGGTTTGCCACCTTACGAGGGGGTGATGTTGTCGGCGATCACACGGTTATATTTGCTGGCGATGGCGAGCGTATTGAACTTTCGCACAAAGCGGCAAGCCGCAAGGTTTTTGCTGCGGGTGCGGTGCGCGCGACGCAATGGACCATCGGAGCCGGCCCTGGACTCTATTCGATGCGCCACGTCTTGGGCTTTGAAAGCTGACCTGGAAGAGCGCCCAATACATCATCTTTTTCTGGTGTATTATTATTAAGCCGCAAACTGCGGACGGTCACACGTGAAACGCGCTGATATTGATGAGTTTTTCCACCGCCTTGCGGAGCAGGACCCCGAGCCGAGAACGGAACTCGAGTATCGAAATCCGTACACACTCCTTGTGGCTGTGGTGTTGTCCGCCCAGGCAACAGATGTCGGCGTCAACAAAGCGACAAAGGCATTATTCGAGGCCGCCGATACACCTGCAAAGATGGTCGCGCTTGGTGAGTCTAAGGTGCGCAATTACATTCGGACGATTGGCCTCTTCAACAACAAGGCCAAAAATGTGATTGCCCTAAGCCGGCAACTGATCGATGAACACAATAGCGAGTTGCCGAATGATCGACAGACCCTGGAGACGCTGCCCGGTGTAGGTAGAAAAACGGCTAATGTGGTGCTCAACAACATGTTTAACCAACCGACCATTGCTGTTGATACGCATGTGTTTCGCGTCTCCAACCGCACAGGTTTGGCGCGTGGCAAGACGCCGCTCGCCGTCGAACTCGGACTCGAAAAATCGGTTCCGGAAAAGTGGAAATTACACGCACATCACTGGCTAATATTTCTTGGTCGGTATGTCTGCAAAGCCCGCAAGCCTGAGTGTCCGGTTTGCACTGTGCGAGACATCTGCACCTACAAAGCAAAGACGCTATAATCGGTCCGACTTAACTAGAAATTATTTTTTTCTCCGCTTTTAGTAGGTCGGTAAAGCAGCGCTGATGTGGCTCGTTGCCGGCGTTTCGGTTGCGCAATTCAACATGGCGGACAATTTGTTCGTCTCCACTCGCATAAAGAAAAACATCAAGGATGCACGCCGTTGTTTTGTACTGCCAAATTTCGGCTGTGCCATCACGGCGAATGAGGCTTGGCACGCCAAGTTGGAGAGCAACTACAGTGCCAGCTAGGCCCAGGAGCTGCTGAGGGTTGTTGTTGGTTTCCGCTGGGGAAACGGCCGCGGTTGTCGTCACGACGCCAGTAGCGACCGCACTTGCCGACTGACCGGTAAGGTCCGCGGCGTTTCGCTGGACCTGGACTGCATCTCCCGGTTTGGCTACCGCAGGTGTTGATGCAGCGGGAATATTTTGGGCCTTGGGTTGGGCGGTTGATCCGAAGTCAATCGCGCAACCGGCCAGCGCTGCCCAAACAATTACAGCACCAGTACGAAGCGCCTCAGCTGTCTTGCTTGGCGTCGCCACTGTCGTTCGTCGCCTCGGTCGATTCCAAAACTTCAACCGTGCCGGCAATTTGACCGCCGCTTTCGATTTCCAACTGTCGATATCGAATGATGCCGGATACACGACCGGTCCCACGGATGATAAGGCGATCACGAGCCGTTAATTCCCCGTCGAATTGCCCGCTTATTTTTGCGATTTCAATTTCCACCTTACCTTTGAAGACCCCTGTCTCGGCGATTTCGATGACTCGACTATCGCTTAAAGAAGCTTCAACAGCGCCTTCGACGACGAGTGTGTCGCAAGCAGTAATTTCACCGGACAGGCAAATATCCTGTCCAACAATCAGCTTCTTTCCTTCCGAGTATCCACTAAAGTGCGAAGATCTTCTTTGACCTGGGATGTCGGCGACGCCCGCCACCGGCTGAGGGCTGAAAGGCGTCGGCACGCGGGGACTGTTTGCCATGACGGTTCCTGAGTCTATCTGAGGCACTGGCGCCTGACTGTGCGCATGGAAATCCAAGGCGCATGCTTATTACACCATCCTTGTCGTATCGAAGACAACTGTCATGATAATTTGTCGATGGTTACACCCTTTTCGCCAGCCAGCCGATGGAAGAGATGCGTCATAAATGCAGCACCAAAAACGGGCGCAATTAAGTTGACGATTGGGATCGTCATAAGAAGTGTGAGAATTGCACCTGAGATCAGAAGACTGCCGCGACTGTTTTTCCGCAGCTTTCGTGCAGTTTTCGGTGCGAGGCGTCGAAGGGCTACAAGCTCGAAGTATTCGCGCCCAATCAAGTATCCGTTCAGGAGATAGAAGAATGCGATATTCAAAGGCGGCAGGAAGAAAAGCACCGCGTAGATCGGCAGGGCGGCAATATTCAGGACGACCATAACGGTCGTAAATCGCACGCTCTGAATGACGACTTCAGAAATATTTTGCGGTCTTGCCGGCGGCAAATTCGGAAAATGGCGGGTCTCGACAGCGTCCGCCACCTGATCAAGAAACAGGCTGGCGATGATAATCACTGTGCCGGGGTAGAGCAGAAGCGTCACCGACACTAGCGTCGTAACGAAGAGAACGCCGGCGATCCAGTCGAATAGGGTGCCGGAGAAACTATCGAGCCAACTGATGAAAGGAAGTTCCGTGAGATCGAAACCGGAAAGTATCCACCACACGCCGGCCCACAGCAGAGCGAAGACAACAGCAGCGCTGACGATCCCGCCGAGAACATAGCGGCGGAGGCTTGGGTGGAAGAGCTGAGCGGCCGCGAGTGAAAACGACTTTAACATTCGGCGCTCTTCAGCATGATGCCCAATTCCTTGAAATGACTCGTGCGGTGTGGCCGATATTATGATTGTCACGCTTTTCCATGTTGGTCGGTTTACCTTTTTGCGCTGGTAGGCGACAAGACGTCTCTTTACTTGCGGGTGGCGGGATCGAGTTTATACTTACCCGGCTGGGGTTCCAGCAAATCGGTTTTCAAAGACCAAATTCATCACGCTAGAAGGTTTTTCATGGCGGAATACGACGTCGTTGGTATTGGCAATGCTCTCGTTGACGTTCTTGCACACTGCGAGGATGATTTTCTAGCGCACCATGCGCTTGATAAAGGGGCGATGATCTTAGTGGACGAGGAACGGTCGGCGTTTCTATACGATTTACTCGGTCCAGCTTTGGAGTGTTCCGGAGGTTCGTGCGGGAATACGATGGCCGGCTTGGCGTCTCTGGCTGGGCCCGACCGCACTGTAGCAACTGCTTATATTGGCAAAATTTGCGACGATCAGCTGGGCCAAGTTTTTCGACATGATATGCGGGCAATGGGCGTTGCGTTCGATACTGCACCCGAAAAAAACCAGCCCACGACCGGGCGGTGTCTTGTATTGATATCGCCGGACGCGCAACGGACGATGTGCACGTTTCTCGGCGCGGCAACAAAACTCGGTCCTGCCGATATTGATCCTGAAGTTATACAAGCTGCCAAAGTCACTTACATGGAAGGCTATCTGTTTGATCCACCAGACGCTCAGCGCGCGTTTGTAAGGGCGGCAGAGCTTGCGCATGCTGCTGGACGGAAGGTCTCGATTACGCTCTCTGATAGCTTTTGTGTTGATCGTCACCGCGCTGCGTTTCGGCATCTTGTAGAGCACCATATTGACATCCTTTTTGCCAACGAAGCAGAGGTGATTTCACTTTATGAGGCGCAGTCATTCGATGAAGCGCTGCAGCAGGTCAGAGGTCACTGTGAGATCGCGTGCCTCACCCGTAGCGAAAAAGGTTCGGTTGTGTTTGGCGGAGGGGAAATCCACGTCGTTGACGCAGAGCCTGTAGCAAAGGTTGTCGATACCACTGGTGCTGGAGATCAGTACGCCGCCGGATTTCTTTATGGCTATTCACGCGGCATGCCCCTTGCGACATGTGGTCTAATTGCCAGTATAGCTGCAGCCGAAGTCATCAGCCATCAAGGCGCACGACCCGAAAAAAATCTGGCAGAACTAGTTGGAGAGAGGGTCGGTTAGCACCAATACCGCACACTCTTGTATCGGGTGACTTACTCCTTCGACCACCAAGCCTCGGTCACATATCCGTAGATTGGCGTAATATCCGGACGATCAAGGTTAGTTCGGTAGGCGACCCAATCCGTTGGCTGATTGAAGAGCGGTATCACGTAGTGACCCCAGAGAAGAACACGATCAAGCGCTCGCGTATTGGCTATGAGGCTCTTGCGGTCGGGGGCTGAAACAATTTTTTCAATGAGCGAATCGATAACCGGATCTTTGACGCCAGTGAGGTTGCGTGTGCCGGGTGTATTCGCAGACTCTGAACCCCAGTAGAAAGTTTGTTCATTACCCGGCGATAGCGTAACGCGCCAAGTCCGCACAATCATGTCGAAGTCGTAGTCTTCGGTGCGAGCTTGGTATTGCGCGCTGTCGACTGTGCGGACGCGGGCGGTTATGCCAAGGCGTTTGAGATTGCGCACGAAGGGCAGTGCCACGCGCTCGTTGCCTGAACGGACGAGGAGAATTTCGAAACTCATGGCCTTGCCGGTGCTCTCTTGGATCAAGCTGTTGTCGACAATTTTCCAGCCGGCTTCGACCAATAGGTCACGCGCGACTTGTAGGTTGCGCCGGGCGCTGCCGGATCCGTCGGTGGATGGCGGCGTGTAAATTTCGGTGAATACCTCCTTCGGTATTTGACTACGATACGGTTCTAGTACCGCGAGTTCTTCGTCCGCAGGCAATCCAGTGGCCGCGAGCTCCGAGTTTACGAAGAAACTGTTCGTGCGTTTGTATGCGCCATGAAACAGCGTTTTGTTCGTCCATTCGAAATCAAAGGAATAGGCAAGCGCCTGTCGTACCTTGCGGTCATGGAAGATCGGGCGCCTGGTGTTAAACGCGAGTGCGTGCATGCCGGCTGGTCGGCTATTTTCGAGCTCGGCCGTTGTAATCCGGCCCGATTTGATCGCTGGCAACTCGTCCATGTTGGCCCATCGTGTCGGATCAGACTCTCGACGAATGTCATATTCACCGGCGTTGAATGCTTCATAGGCAACATTGGCATCGCGGAAAAAATCGTAGCGAATTTCGTCAAAATTATTTTGTCCACGATTAATGGGTAAATCATTTCCCCAATAATCGTGGACACGAGTGTAGGAAATTGAGCGGCCAGGATCGACGTGGCCAATCCGGTACGGGCCACTACCGATGGGCGGTTCGAGCGTCGTCTTCGTAATATCAGTGTCGGCGTAATACTTTTTTGAAATTATTGGCATCAGGCCCATGATGAGCGGTAATTCCCGGTCCCGCTCTGGACCAAACGTAAACTTGATCTGGCGTGGTCCAGGGCGCGTGATTTCTACAACTTTCGAGTAATACTGGCGATGGTTTGGCCGACCCTTCTCGCGCAACGTTTCGATCGAAAAAATTACATCCTCGACAGTAATCGGCGAGCCATCATGAAATCGAGCTTCGGGTCTCAGCGTGAAGATGACCCACGACCGATCAGGCGGAACCTGAACGCTTTCGGCAATTAGGCCATACAAAGAGAATGCCTCGTCCCAGTTTCGTTTGAGAAGGCTCTCAAAGACTAGGTGGCGGCCAGGGGCGGGTGAGCCCTTGATTATGAAAGGGTTGACGCTGTCAAAGCTGCCGGTGGACCCAAAGCGAAGCAGGCCGCGTTTCGGCGCGTTTGGATTTACGTAGTCAAGATGGGTAAACCCAGGCTCATACTTTGGAGCACCGTGCATCGCCAGGCCGTGTTGCGGATTTTGGGTTTGTGCATTCGCGACGACCAGAAAAAACGACGCAAAAAAGCAAACCAATGGGGCAAATTTTTTCAGGTTTCTGTCTCCATGTTTAGGACTTGTAAACTCGATCAATACACCTCGCACAGGCCTGTGATTTTCTCCGCTGTACACGGTGACCGCAGTGTGGGATTACTCCCTCGTCGTTTTGCAACGCCATCGATTTGCAACTGGTTT
>CAVOAK010000065.1:0-14989 GCA_963693665.1 Alphaproteobacteria bacterium
ACGGTTGGTCTATAAATGACTTCAAGCATACGCGACGCCTTTTTGGTTGGGCGGCAGTCTAGCAGATTGTTCTGGGCGGACAATATTTGACGAGTTAACCACCGTATTTCCGGAAATAAACCTTGCGCATCCTTTCCGGAAAGGGTAATGTTGGCTCATCAAATCAACGAAGCAAAAGGAAAACAAAATGGAACTGACAATCACTGGCAAATCCGGCGGGCTGCAGACCTACAGAATCTCCGGCGCAACTGATCCCATTGATCACGTCAACAGCCTCACCGATGGCTACAATGCCAGGGGCAGCGTTGACGGGACGATTACCGGGGCCACCAACAGTCGCGGAATCCGCAACCTGACCAGTTGGGTCAGGACTACTGCGAGGGACGCGGAGCGAGCAGCCAAGCAGGCTGCTAATGCTGAGGCCCCCCGCCGCATGGTAATCGAGGCTGGCTCCGTAGCGGTCGGCGGCACTATTGGAAAACTCACGGTCACCGGCCTGGGCCGGTCATGGACCCCCAACGCAGACGATTTCAGCGTCAACGGAATTCACCCCAGCGCCGACCGTATCCAGTACGCCTATTTCCGGTAATAAACCTTGCATAATCTTTCCGGAAAGGGTAAAGTCGGTTCATCAAATCAATCAGCAAGGAGCAGCACCATGAAACAAGTCAATTCACTAAAACGGAGGATGTGCCAATGGGTCCATCTACTAATGGCTCCGAGCCAATGAGCAGCGGCAAGCTGTTTCACTTCTACTGCAATGCAGCCAAGACGGCCTGCGACGCCATAGGTCATTCAAAGGCCTGGCGAAATGAAAACCTCGCCAAGGCGTATGCGGCGGAGTTGACAGCTAGAAACGCCCCGTGTCCTGAATACTATGAAGCGGCCGAGATGGGCGACTTCAACGGTCCAGGTAGCGGCTAATCAACCAGCCCCGGCCAAACGAAAGCCCGCACATGTGCGGGCTTTCTTGTGGGCGGGTAATATTTGACGAGTCAACCGTCTGCCTCGGCGAACTCGATCAGCAGTTCAATGAAGTGCTTGGCCTTTTCCAGATCGGCGATACCGTTTTTGTTTTTCCAGCGGGTCAGGTATTTGATCGCGCTCGACTCGCAATACCCGAGGCCGTTGCGGTGGCAATATTCGACCGGCTGAATCGCTAAGCCCTTGTAATGATCGCCCGCGACCTGTCTATCCAACGCCTTCATTGTTTCTCCATTCTCGCTGTTTGCGCCCGGAACCCGAATAAAACCCGAATATACCCTTATCAGTATATATATTTATTTTACTGTTTTACTCAATAATATATACCCTATTCTGATTTCAACTTTATATGCTCTTTTCTAGTTATCTAGGAGCAAAAGAGTAAGAAGTATATACAAATCAAAGGGTTACGCTGCGCCCAGATGTGCGCCCGGATAACCCGTTTGCGCCCGAACGCTCGGCGCAAATCAAAATGGCACATAACTCGGATCGTTCAAAAACGCGCCGACTTCTTCGATCAGGGCTTCCGGGTGTTGATTCGGGCGCACCCATATTCGGTGGCGGCGTCGCGTTTTGTTGCAGGTGATTCGCTTTTCTATTTTCTCGTATCCCATCTCGGACAAGATCTTCGCCAGCGTTCGCCCCTTCGGTAATGGTTCGCCCGGCTCCATCTCGACGTAATCCGACAGCGTTGTAATGTCGATAATATTTTCGTTAATGACCGAGCACCTGTGGGTGTCAATCGCATCCTCCAGAGCCTCGCGCTCGGGTGAAACCGCCAATGCTGTCATTTGAGCCTTTGCCCCGGTCATCGGTGCGTTGCCCCTGGGCATGAAATCTGCGCCGATGGTTCTGTTCAATAGGTAATGCGCCAAGGCGTCGATCCGCCGTTCGCTGCCATCAAACAGCCGCTTGAAATACTTGTCAGTGCCACCACCCTCGCCAAATGCAGCACTCATGGCGCCGGCCGATTGCAGCGCTGAGAACAGGACGCAGTACCGGCGGTCGCCGTCGGCGAGCGGAACGGCGTCTTTGTGGTTGGTCAGGAGCAGGTAGTTGGTGAAATTGGGAACCGTCCGGGCATCCCTGCCCTTTTCCTCGACCGAGATCGTGTCGTTGGTCTGAAATGGCTTGAGCTTGTCGAGCACCTCATATTTGTTGGTGCCGCTGATTCTGATTTCCTCGACGACCGCCAACCGGGTGCCATGCGCCCATCCGGTGAATCGCCCGGCGATAACCGTCGAGTCTAGCTGGCGCATATTCCGCCCTAGGATGCCTTGCATCACCGTCGAAAAATACGACTTGCCGCAGCCTTGAGCGCCCTGTAGTAGTACGCCCCAATTGACGCGCTTGCCCGGATGCTGCAACACGTAGGCCAGCCAATCCAACAGAATCTTTTGCTCATTTGGATCGGGTAATAGGAGCGCGGTATGCGCTAGGAACAGGTCAATAACCGCTTGGCCGTCGGCGTCGACCGTTGCACATGGCTGCGCGATGTCCTCGCGGCAGATATTGATGTACCGGTTGCCGTCAAAATAAACCTCACCCGCCGCCCCCGGCCAGTACATCGTGTCGTTGCATTTCAGGAATGCCGGGTTGGACCCCACCAGCGTCGATGCCGAGCTGTTTGACAATATGCAGATGGGCTCACTGGCGAATTTGGTATTAAATGCCTCGCGTTTGATCCCGTAGAATGTCTCGGTGTTGTAATACTCGGCCCGCTCGGTCAGGTAAACCCAATTATCGGCCCAACCCGGCAACCCGCCGCTACCGCCGCCCGTTGCTGGTGGTGGCCTGACCGCTTTTTTGACGTCGGGTTTGGTGATGCCGACGCCCTTCGCCCACGCCCGGTGCAGTGCGGTTGCCAGCAGCGACCGGTCGCTATCGGCTAGAGCGTTGGTTGGCATTGCGCTGATAATGCCGACCATCGCCCGGTGCGCGTCGCGGTCGGTTACCGCCGCGCACTGCGCGATCAACTCATCGAATGGTGTAGCGCCCGCATCATTCGTCGTTGCGACCGCGCCGATGCCGCCCAGCGATTTTACATGGTAAATGATCGACGCGAATGTCGTCTTTCTGATGCTGTTACCAAACGAGCGCCACTTCGAGGCGATGGCGTCCTTGTCGTATCGGTCGGCGTCGGCCTTTGACCATTGCGCCCAGAGCCGCATGCCGTCCCGGTTGCCCTGGTATTGATGGTGCAGCGCTGCGCCGACCTGTATCCATTCGCCGTACTCGAGCGCCGCAGCCGGGTATGCCCGCAGGTAATTTTTGACCTGGTCGTCAGTCAGGTCCAGCGGCTGCTCGCCGATTGCGTCGTCCAGATCCGTGTCGGTTTCCGCCGCGATTATGATGGGGACCAGATGGTCGTCCACTTGTAG
The DNA here is from genome assembly GCA_963693665.1 of Alphaproteobacteria bacterium. Taxonomy (GTDB): domain Bacteria; phylum Pseudomonadota; class Alphaproteobacteria; order UBA8366; family CAVOAK01; genus CAVOAK01. The sequence continues at coordinate 3,366 of CAVOAK010000065.1, forward strand.
CGGCCCGCCGTCGACCGCCATTGACCAGGCGAGTGAAAGGTCCGGGCACGATGGCATGAACATGACTTGGTTCGGCTTGTAGCTGCACGGGTCCAGCGGAATCCCGAGCGCGTCGCCGATTTTATTGGATAGCTGCCGGTACTCGTCCGGTGTCACCTCCCGTGATAATGGCACAACGATCCGCAGTTTCGGTTTGCCGGCGCTGTGGTTGTACGTGGTGTATGCCGCGAATGAGCAGTCAAGGCCCATCGTTAGCTGCAGTTCGATATCGTCCAGCGTCATGCCGGTATCGTCGGCGTCGAGAGTTAGCAACGACCGCCCGACCATCGATGCCTCCCTCCGCTCGGTGCCGGTGAAGTGCCCGCCTACAAAAAACTTGCCACCTTTGCGCTTGCTTTCCTCGTGTCTGCTCAATAACGACGACAATTTTTTCCATTCTATTTCGACCGTTTTTGCGGCCCCGAGGTCGGTGCCTATTGCAATTCTAACCATCATTTTTTTTATCGTCCTGTCCTTCTATTAGGTGCAGCGCCCGAATCCCGCCGCCGGTGTCGGCCTCAACTTTCAGTGCCTTGCCGGGCGACATCGCCCCCCGCTTTACCCACTGCGACACCTGACTATCCGTCACGCCGAGCGCCAGCGCCATTCGGCGTTGACTCCCGTAGTGCCTAACCGCCAATTCGATGCTCATGCTGTTTGATCCCTAGCTTTAGGTGGGGTACACTTTACCCCGTATAAACCAAAAAGGAAATGCAATGCTAGAAACCGAAATCAAAAAGCTAACGATATCAATTGACCGCTTATGCGACTTGCTGGTTGCGGCGGATTCTATCGCTGCGACCATCGTCCGCAGCGCGGTGCCGGACCTCCCGGTGAATCCCCCGGAGAGGCTCCCGCCCCAATCGGCGAATCCGCCCGAAAAGGAAAAGGCCACCGCTGTACCACCGACTAGCATATTTAAGGCGCAGGATCGCATGAACGAGATGTTCGCGATACGCGAGGAGGCGAAGCGCCTGTGCCTGGCCCTGATGCGCGAATCCCGTGACAATAAGGCACCGATCGTAGCGTTGCTGGTGGTATACGATGCCAAGACGATCTCACAACTCGCTGACAAAGACCTCGCCCCGTTCCTAGCCGACCTGTTGGAGATTGAAAATGCCAAATAATCACGCCAAACTTTCCGCGTCTGGGTCCGCGCAGTGGATCAACTGCCCCGGTTCGATCAAGGCCACCGCTGGGATCATCGGCACAAGTAGCGTTTTCGCCGAGGAGGGTAGCGCCGCGCATGAACTCGCCGAGATCTGTCTCAATGGCGGCGCGTTGGCATCGGAGTTAGTCGGACAGCGGCTGGTGGAATGGGACGAGTGGACCGTCACCGAGGAAATGGCCGGCCACGTCCAGCAATATATAGATTTTGTGATCGCCCTAGGCGGCACCCAGTCGTATGAAATCCGCAGCGATTTCAGCGCCTGGGTGCCCGATGGTTTCGGCACCAGCGACGCCGTGGCCTATGTCGCCGATACCAAAACGCTACACGTCGTCGATCTGAAATACGGGCAAGGCATCCGGGTAGATGCAGAAAATAACTCACAAGGCATTCTGTACGCCCTCGGCGTTTTCGATTCGATGTCGCTGTCGCACGAAATCGAGAGAGTTGTGATCACTATCGTGCAGCCCCGACGGGATCATATCGACGAATGGACCATTGACGTTGACACGCTGCTAAAGTGCGGCGAGATTATTAGCCAGGCCGCTGACCGGGCACTCGCCGATGATGCGCCTCGCATCCCCGGTGAGACGCAATGCCGGTGGTGCGACGCGAAGGCGACTTGCCCCGCGCTGTTGGAGTTGACCGAGACGACCATGATGGCCGAATTCGACAACCTCGATGCGGTGCCGGTCGACTCGCTGACCGACGCGCAGATGGCACTGGCACTGGACAACAAAAAGCTGATTCTGTCTTGGTTCGATGCAATCTCGCAAAAAGTCAAAGACCGGTTGATGTCAGGCCAACCATTCGCTGGCTATAAAATGGTCGCGGGTAACCGGTCGCGGTCCTGGGCGTACGATGACGCCGATGTTGTTAACCGGCTCGTCCATGACCTCGGCGTCACGTCAGACGATGCATACATCAGTAAGATTGTTAGTCCTGCCCAGGCCGAGAAGCTGGTCGGCAAAAAACACGCGCCCGGAATCGCGTCCATGATCCAAACCAAAGAGGGCGCCCCAACACTGGTGATCGATTCGGATAAGCGCCCGGCGGTGAACGTTTCACTTGACGACTTTGAGAATTTAACCTAGTATTAACCCCGTCGCGTTTGCGACATCAAATTGAACTCAAAACAGGAATCAACAAATGAAGATCGCACTGAAAAATGTACGTTTGAGCTTCCCCTCGCTGTTCCACAAGGCGACATTCGAGGGCGTCGAAACGAAATATGAGGCCACGCTGCTGCTCGATAAAGACGATCACGCCGACGCGATAAAAGACATCCGTAGCCAGATGCAAGCAGGCATCAAAGCGAAACTCGACGGCGCCAAACTCGGCGCTGACAAGTTGTGCCTCAAGGACGGTGCCGATAGTGATTATGACGGATACGGCAACGCTTGGACGCTCAAGGCTGCGAACGCGAAGCGCCCACTGGTGATTGATCGCGACAAGTCGCCGCTGACCGAGGACGACAACCGCATATATTCCGGCTGCTACGTCAACGCGAGCGTCGAGTTGTGGTATCAAAAGAATGCCTATGGCAAGCGCGTGAATGCGAATCTGCTGGGCATTCAGTTCTTCAAGGACGGTGAGGCGTTTGGCGAGGGTGGCACTACAGCCAGCGGCGACGACTTCGATGCCTTTGACGATGACGATGAGGACATTTTCGGCTAATCGCCCCGCCAGCGCGAAAAGCCCACTTCGGTGGGCTTTTTTATCACCAATAATAAGGCCACCCCTTATATGATCGCGATCGACGTTGAAATCTACAAGAACTACTTCCTGTTGTCAGGAAAGCATTTATTCACCGGAAAATATAAACGCTTTGAATTCTACGACGGCCACCCGCCCGACCTAGCCGGCATTTCAAAATTGATGCGGCACACCACGACCGTTAGTTTTAACGGTAACAACTTTGATCTCATTCTGATCGCAGCGTTGCTCGATGGTGCCAGTGTGGGGGCGCTCAAAAAATTATGCGACCGCATAATCAAAGGGCGATCGCCCGGTTGGGTTGTCGCGAAGAATTCCGGCATCAATACGCACCGTGGCTGGGACCACATCGACCTGTTCGAGGTTGCGCCGGGGCGGGTTAGTCTAAAGGTCTATGCTGCCCGGCTCGGTTCGCCCAATCTGCAAGACCTGCCCATCGAGCCGAACGCGCTGCTTGACGCGGATGATCGCGCCGTGGTGCTTCATTACTGCGATAACTGCCTTGACGAAACCGAACGGCTATATAGTGAGTTAGAGCCACAGGTCGCGTTGCGCGAAACGATGTCAGCCCAGTACGGTATGGATCTTCGCAGCAAATCGGACGCGCAAATCGCGGAGACGATCATAACCAGCGAGCTTGCTGCGCTGACCGGTTGCCAGGTCAAGCGCCCCAATACTGACTGCGATCTGTTCCAATATCAGCCGCCGGGAATTGTTGCCTTTTCTACGCCGTCGCTGCAGGCAATGTTCAATCGTATCCTGGCCACCGACTTCACCCTCGGCAGTAACGGTGCCGTCAGAATTCCCGATTGGCTGAAGCAGACCAAGATCGTCATTGGGTCCACGTCTTATCAGATGGGCATCGGCGGACTGCATTCATGCGAAAAGGCGCAGCACCTAGTTGCCGGTGATCGGGTGTTGTGCGAGCTTGATGTCGCCTCATACTATCCCAACATCATACTGCAGCAACAACTCGCGCCGGGGTCGATGGGTAAGCCGTTCCTTGAGGTCTATCAATCGATAGTGGATCGCCGGATGCGGGCCAAGCGCGAGGGCGATACTGTGACGGCGCACACGTTGAAGATTGCCGTCAACGGATCATTCGGAAAACTCGGAAGCAAATATTCCAAACTCTACGCGCCCGAGTTGCTGATTCAAACTACCATCACCGGGCAGCTTTGCCTGTTGATGCTGATCGAGCGACTGGAGGCCCAGGGCGTCGCTATCCGGTCGGCCAATACTGACGGCGTTGTTTGCCACTACCCGCACGCCCTAGAGCGTGCCGTCGATGAAGTGACGTTTAATTGGATGCTCGACACCAGTTTCGACCTGGAGCGCACCGATTATGCTGCGCTGGCTAGTCGTGACGTTAACAATTACATCGCGGTCAAGCCGGACGGATCCATGAAAGGGAAAGGGATATTCGCATCCACTGGAATTGCGAAAAACCCGGATAGGGCAATAATCCCGCATGCCGTCGCCGAGTATGTTTCTCGCGGTACCCCGGTTGCCGATACGATCCGAAACTGCGCCGATCCGTTGATGTTCGTCGCTGTGCGCCGGGTCACCGGCGGCGCTGTCTGGAACGGTGAGAAATTAGGTAAGGCGGTCCGGTTCTATTGGGCAAACGACGCCACCGGTCCCGGTGGTATTCGCTACGTCACCACTGGGAATTTGGTGCCCAAATCGACCGGAGGGCGACCGTTGATGCGACTAGCTGATTTCGACCGCTCCTCGGTTGAGGACGGCCGGTACATTGCCGAGGCGAATAAATTGCTACGCGAGGTAGGTGTATGAATGTTCTCGAGCGTGATGTCGAACGCGCTCTGGTCGCCAGAGTCAAATCGTTGGGCGGTATCGCTGAAAAATTCACCAGCCCGAGCAAGCGCTCGGTGCCAGATCGCCTGGTGACGTTGCCGGGCGGCGTGATCATCTTTGTCGAGCTAAAAGCGCCGGGCAAAAAACCGACGCCCAAGCAATACGCAGACCATCATCGTCGACGAGCATTGGGTTGCGATGTTCGTGTGATCGAGAACCTGGAGGGCGCTCATGCTTTTTCGGGATGACTTACACGCATATCAAAACCGCGCCGTTGACTTTATCAAGGACCGCCGCCGCTGCATGCTGGCGCTCGAGATGGGACTAGGCAAAACAGCCAGCACATTGACCGCAGTCGTTGATCTGCTCGACTCGTTCCAGGTTCAGCGGGTGCTGGTGATTGCGCCGCTGCGCGTTGCCGCATCGGTGTGGCATGACGAGGTTGCTAACTGGCATCACTTACACCATCTGCGGGTAGGCTCTGTTCTAGGCACCGAGCGGAATCGGTTATCGGTCCTGCAGCGCGGCGGCGTTGACATCTATACGATCAACCGCGAGAACGTCCCGTGGCTGGTCAATCAATACGGCAAAAAATGGCCTTTTGATTTCGTTGTGATCGATGAATCCAGCAGCTTCAAAACGCCCGGCACCAAGCGCTTCAAGGCCCTAAAACAGGTCGCGCCGCTAATCGATTACATGGTACTTCTGACCGGAACGCCCGCCCCGAACAGCCTGCTAGACCTGTGGTCGCAGATGTACCTGATCGACTTCGGTGCCGCACTGGGCCGCACCACTGGCAATTATAAAGCGCGGTTCTTCGAGACCACCGGTTACGGCGGATACTCGTACAAGCCGCGACATGGTGCCGACAAAGCCATTCACTCGTTAATCGAACCGCTGGCGATCTCGATGGCAGCGGCCGACTATCTCGAACTGCCGGAGCGTATCGACATCAATCACCGGGTCGAATTACCGCCCGGGGTGCAGGACGAATACATCCAGTTCGAGCGTAGCCTGCTGGTTGAGTTCGACGACGGTTCTGATATCGAGGCAGCTAATGCGGCGGTTCTGGCGAACAAACTACTCCAGTGGTGCAACGGCGCGATCTACATGGACGAATTCAAAAACTGGCGCGAACTGCATTCTGCCAAGTTGGACGCCCTCGTTGATTTGGTCGCGGATAACGCCGGCGACAATATGCTGGTCGCCTATTCGTACAAGTCCGACCTCGCTCGCCTGCGGGCTAGGTTCCCCGACGCGGTGGTACTGGATAAAGACCCCGGAACGATCGCCCGCTGGAATCGCGGCGAGATTGGGATGCTGTTAGCCCATCCGCAAAGCGCTGGGCACGGATTGAACCTCCAGCGCGGCGGCAGTCTGATTGTCTGGTTCGGTCTGTGCTGGTCGTTGGAATACTATCAGCAGCTAAATGCCCGGCTGCACCGCCAGGGCCAAACCTGCGCGGTTCGAGTCCTGCACATCGTCGCCGCCGGTTGCTTGGACGAACGGGTGCTGTCCGTCTTGGCGAATAAAGACGCCACCCAGCGGGAATTGTTGCTGGCGTTGAAGGCAAAACCTGTCGCCGCCTAGGGTGCCGAAACTTTCCGGTAATAAGCCTTGCTCAACCTTACCGGAAAGGGTAAAGTTGGCTTGTTCGAATCAATCAGCAAGGAGAGGGCGTCATGAGTGTTTTAGCCAATGAGATCGGGATCTTCGCAACCAAGTTTGGCGTCGTCGAGCCGGCTGTTGCAATGATGCTGCCTGCGGTCTTCAGGAATGGTGCCGAGGGTGTCGGCGTGAGCGCCAGGGAACTGGTCAAGCTGGCAACTTACGGGAAGGAAGATCTGGGCCGTTACATGATCACTGTCGCGGAAGAAGCTGCGAACAGTGACGCGGGTAAAGAGGCTTGGGCTGAATTTGAGGAGGCCCCATGATTATCGATCACATCGAAATCACCGAGATGTTCGCCCACTACGAACAAAAACTACGGGACGCGCAGATACTCATACTTTTTGAGACGGTGGTGAACAGTGACGCCAGTGCGCTGATCATGGACGGAGACGCGTCACACAGCTATAGAGTTGTTTATCGCGCCACAGATTCGAATGAGACGCTTGGGGTTGTATTCTGTCACACGTACCTCGAGGCCAAACGCCATGCCGATAATTTTACGGGGATCAATCAATGAAGCAAAACAACGACTACGTCAAAACGCACCGCGACCGGGCCGCAAAGCTCGGCCTAAAGCGGGTCGAGGCCACCATTCACCACAGCCGGGTATCGGAGTTCCGGGCAATGGTTGCCGAAATGCGCCAGCCGGCCAACGATATCAAACACAACAAGCGGAGATAGCAAATGAAAATCGAAATGGTCAACGGCATCTACATGGCTACATTCAAGCATCGCAGTGGGGGCATCTGCTTTGGCTACAGCCCTCGCTTCAGCGAGGCGATGACCTTTTGCGCTGAACTTATCGCGGACCGTGACGCGCTAACCGATCCGCAACGCGCCGTCTGCGATCACCAGCGACATCCTGTCGACGTCGCCGGTTAGTCGTTCCAACTCACGGAGCGCGTTTTTTGAGTTCGTCACGCCCTCCAAATGGGCGAACAATCCGCGTCCTGGTGCGATGCAGCCCTCTAGCTGTTTCGACCAGTTCGCGGCATGGATCAATATGTGCGTTCGCCCCGGAACGTCCATAATTTCCAAGGTGCCGGGTCCAAATCTCGGCGATGTGACTTTCTCCATCGCGTACTCGCCCGTCGGTATGCAACTGATATTAGGTGCGTTGTCCAGCCAGGGCCTCTCGACGGTGTACCAGTGATGCTCACCCAACTCCAGCAGGCCGATGGTCCGGTCGGGATAGTAGGCAAACCGGGTTAGCTGCACATCCATTTACGTCTTCCTAGCGATCTTGGTTATTTTTTCTGCCCCGCGCATTACAAAATAGAAACCGAAGGCCGTCATCATCAGCGTTTCAAGCAGCGATATGTATGCCGGCTTGACGTCAAACGCTAGGGTGCCGATGCTGTCGGTGATTGCGATGACCGTATAAAACCCCATCAAAAATATCAGCGTTACTGGTCGGATGTTCTTACTCATCCAACTGTCAGACTTCATGTCGGTCTGGTGCCGGTCAGTGCGCTCCGATTCATCGGCCGCAGCAGCATCGAGGTGAGCCTTGGTCAGATCGTTCATTGCCGCCTGGATCGTTGCCTGGTGACCCAGGCGCTCATCGTCTGAGGTAAATAGACCGTCCAGCCCTTTCATCACGTCGCCTGCGGCCTTACCAGCGGCGGCGACCAGTGTTTCCTTAATGCCCATCACTTGTCTGCCTTATAGTCGGTTGCGACATCCAGCTTGGTTGCGATCCGTACGAGTAGCTCGCGGGTGTCCTGTAGCATGACCTGGTTGGCCCTCGCGACGTCCTTAACCTCATTGACGGCGGCAGATAAACTATCAACGCGGGTTTCGACTACCGTCACGCGCTCGCCTTGGCTGATGATCTTAGCCTCCTCAACCTCGTGCCGCCGGCTTTCATTGCGGATGTGATCGTCGACCATTGCCTTCGCTTCATCGTTAGCCGCCGCCTTGACCCATACGCCTAACAATATGACGAAAAATGTCACCGCTGCCGTTGCGAGCCATTGGGGCACATTTACGTCGTTGTTAGGTGAGGCCATAGCGCCTTATCCTCTTTTGGTGTTCGGCTAACCCCTAGTTAGCGACGACCTGGGGCACCTCGGCGGCTGCTTTTTCGCTTGCTGCGATATTTGCTGCCAATGCCTCAGCGAATGCGCCCTCGGCAACCCGGAAAATCTGCGCGTTAGACTCGGCCTGTCGCGCCTGGGTCTGCGCCGACATGGCCTGGTTGAATAGCGACACCTGTTCGGGTGTCAGGTCATCTGGATCGTACGTTTTATCGTTAATAGTAATCATCATTTTGTCCCTTTCCGGTTTGCGAGTACCATAACAAAACAGCCCCGATAGCGTCCAGTGCGTTACTTTCCCTCACCTATTTATTACCATGTATCCAATGCCACCTACGATAGCTGGCAAAAGCACTAAGAATATCAAAATCAGAATCCCAGCCTGCAGCAACTCTTCATTCCGCTGCTTCCTGAGTCTGACCAACCTAGCGATCTCTTCCTGTTTAGCTACGCGCGCCTTTGCCATCTCCGCCATGCACTCCGCATACAGGTGCCCGTTCCCGCTGATCGTGAACAGGTCCTTGATCTCGCCCATGGTGTCCGCAATCTGCTTCCTGGCCAAGGCGGTTTTAATGGCGTCGCCTTCCGACAAACCGCCAGCATTCTGCGCCTTAGCCAGCTCTACCTCTGCTCCACCGAGCTTGCCTAAGAATTCACCGATGGTGGACAAGTCGTCAGCCGCCCCAGCGGCCGACTTGAGAGCGTTTGAGGCCATCTGGACACCAGCTATGATGACACTGATCTCGGCAATCACGAGCGTTTGCTCCTTGGAAGAAAAACCCCCAGCGGCGCTACGGGTGGCAACGCGCTGGGGGTGATCGCATTCCACACAGAGAGGAGTGTAGAATACTATGGCGGGCCGGAGATTGTGACTCTCCCGTTTCCAGTCAGAATGACGGAGACATTCGACGGGACCGCGCCATGACGGATTTTAACAGCAATCCATCTCCATTCAAAACGAGGAGTCACCTATGACTACGACGCGCAAGCGCAGCAGAACCGTAAGCCTAGTTGGAAGCAAGTCACGGCAACGCGCCCAACTCAAAAGCGACTGTAAAGGCGTTCCTATCACAATACTGGACTCAACCGCGTCTGCGTACCACGTTGGGCCTCGTGGCAACGTGGTCTCGAAGCTGTCGGGGAAGAAGATCGGTCAGGATTTCGGCAAATAGGGAGGAGCAACCGTGAGCGAAGGGCACGTTGGATTTATAGTAGGGGTCTTCCTAGGCGGGGTCGCCATGTGGTCGACCCCCTGGGCATTCGTCGCTGTTCTCGCCATCACCGCAGGTGTCCACGGCTGGGATTATTGGCACCATCATCGCCGCGCCCAGAAGGCGCGCGAGTCGGCCCCGCGAAGAAGGAATCTCGGCTAGGCTATGTTACCAAGGTGCGCCTTCGGCTTGTGTGCCTCCATCCATCTTTTACCACATTCTTCCTCGTGTTCTGCAATTTTCTGGAGAGCTTGCATGGCGAGATCTTTGGAAGATAGCTCACTCATTTGTTTTCATTTTTAGCCATTATAAGTTCTCCAGTAAGTATCCTATTAAGCGGCTGTGTATCCGTTGCCGGCACTTATAGCTGAGTCAGTAGCTGTAAAACTTTCACTGCCCCAATCTTCCTTAGCTTTCATAAGCTCAAGGTGCTGAGTGTTTCTGTCAACACAAGCCTGACGGTCTGCGGCATCATCATCTGCCATAGTGTCTCCTGCGATTACGTCTGTAATTAAAGCAATGCTGTGTCCCATTGCTGTGAAGTCTTGTGCCAGTTGTTCTTCGGTACGGTCTGTCATAGTTATTATCCTTCTAAGGTTGTGATTCGTGCGATGAGTGATTCAATTGTGGTCTGTTGTTCTTGGATGGCTTTGACAAGCACAGGGATTAGTGCGGCCTCTGCTACTTCCTGAGAGCCATCATCTCTATCGTCCCAAAGTCTGAAGCCATCTTTAATGCTGTCATCAGCATCTATAGCTGCTTTAACCTCTTGGGCTATAAAGCCGTGGTTAGTGTCAGAGTTTTTAAAGACTTTAGTTGAGTCAGCTTCATAGGCGTTGAAGGTTTCAGGCAGTTCGCCAAGGGTCTTGTACTTAAAGGTACGAGGCTGTAGAGCATTGATAAAGCTAAGACCTGCTGTAGAGTCTACAATGTCTTTCTTGTAGCGTTGGTCAGATACTGTTGCCCAAGTTACGTTACCGTGTGCGGCTCTGATGTCGTCACCTGATTTTCCAAGAGTCGTATAGCCTCCCGCCCCAGACACATCATACCCAATAACATTTGCCTCATCAGTATCAACCGCTGTGGTGTCTGAATAATTTCCAATTAGTATGTTTCTAGCGCCTGTGGCAGTGGCAATGTCATGAGAACCTGCCTCAAAACCAATTATTATGTTATTCGCTCCAGTAGTAATCCCATCACCAGCAAGACTACCGATAAGGGTGTTGTTTGTGCCTGTGGTTACTGATAGACCTGCACGATAACCAACTGCGGTGTTGTCAGATGCTGTGGTGTTTTCACTTAAAGTACCCCACCCTAATGCGACATTGTTACCGCCTGTAGTATTAGCGTCTAAAGCTGAAGCACCGACTGCTACATTAAGAGCACCTGTGGTGTTTGCGATTAAAGAAGCATAGCCCACTGCTGTGTTGTTAGAGGCTGTTGTGTTAGCGTATAAAGCAGCCCGGCCAGTGGCTGTGTTGTTAGCCCCTGTGGTGTTATCCTGTAAGGCATTAGTACCCACTGCGGTATTATACGAGGCAGTTGTGTTAGTTAGTAACGCGTATCGGCCTAGCGCAACGTTTTCAGTCCCCGTAGTGTTTGCACCTAAAGAAGCATAACCCACTGCTGTGGCGTAGGAAGCAGTTGTGTTGGCATCACCTGCAAGGCCACCTATGAGGGTGTTGTTAATGCCGGTTGTTACTGCGGCTCCTGCGTTATAACCAACGGCTACGTTGCAGTTGTCAGTTGATGATGTAAAGTTTTGAGCGAATAAAGCACTGTAACCAATCGCAACGGATCTATCGCCTTGTGTATCTGAACTTAAAGCCAGATAACCTAAAGCGACATTAGAGTTTCCAACTGTTAAAGCATCACCTGCACTCGCACCCAAAAGAGTATTAACTGTGCCTGTGGTTACTGATAGACCTGCGTTTAGCCCGACCGCTGTATTATAATCACCTG
>CAVOAK010000066.1:0-14699 GCA_963693665.1 Alphaproteobacteria bacterium
GGTGGCGGACTTGGCTGCCCCAACGCACAAACGTTTTCTACACATAATTGCGGTGGCAAATGAGGAGCCACGACCCATATCACTAGTAGAGCGCTGGTTAGCTTTGATGCCGCCGTTGCATGGAATATATTCTGGCCATATTGTGTTCTAAACCAATGCAGGGATCGGAAGTCGGAGGCGTTATGACTACTGGTAAGAAGATCCTCTTGGTTGATGATGATGACGCGCTGCGTCATTCGCTCTGCGAACAGCTGCAGCTCCATGAGGAATTTGCAACTGTCTCAGTGGGCACGGCAGCCGAGGCATTGGAGGCCGTAAAGACCGACTATTTTGATGCCATACTTTTAGATGTAGGCCTGCCGGATATGGACGGGCGAGAAGCCTGCCGTCTTTTGCGCCGGGCCGGTGTCAAAACTCCGATCTTGATGTTGACTGCCGCCGATTCGGATGCGGACGCAATTCTTGGATTGGACGCAGGCGCGAACGACTATGTCATAAAACCGTTCCGCCTCGGTGTTCTGCTGGCTCGGTTGCGGTCGCATTTGCGCCAACACGAGCAAAGTGAAGATGCAGTTTTTACGATTGGCCCTTTTACATTTCAGCCACGTACGAAATTGTTGCTGGACGAACTTCAAAATAACAAAGTTCGTTTGACGGAAAAAGAAACTGCAATTCTTAAATACCTCTATCGCGCAGGCGAAAAGGTCGTTGGCCGTGACACGCTGCTCGGCGAGGTTTGGGGATATAATGCCGGTGTGACAACCCATACATTGGAGACGCACGTCTATCGGCTTCGGCAGAAAATTGAACTTGATCCGTCCAGCGCGCAGATCCTAGTAACTGAACCTGGCGGCTATCGCCTTATTCCGTGAGCTAGCCGTTGGCGCGTGTTCGCGCTTGGTTGCCTGTCATTTTCCAGTACAACCCTATTGCACCGACTGCGGCACCAATAGTGAGCAAGCCGAAAGATATCGCTGCGCGGTTCCACCCGCTCGCTGATTGCAACGCCGCGCCCAACAGTAGAGGGCCAGTGAGAACGCCGAGATTTCGACCGGTCATAAGAATGCCAAATGCACGTGTTCCAGCTTCTTGTGCACCCAGGATTGTCGCTGGCATTGCAAACAGGCAAGTGGGTGTAAGGCCCGCAAAAATACCGTAGGCGGCGAGCAACGCAAGTCCTGCGGATCCATCCACAACCGGCACCAAGAACCAAACTGTTGCCTGCCCTGATAGTGCGATTGCTAACAGCATTGTGACCGGCATGCCCGCGCGAAGAATAGGCGCCGCTACGAGATTGAATGCGCCGATCGTAACGAGCGGAAGTGAATACCCCATGATCGCTTTACCAAGTTCGAAGTTGTGCACAGTCACGAAATATTGCGGTAGCCACGTCATAAATCCAAAGAGTTGGCATGACCATAATGCAAACAAGGCAGCTGAAATAATCTGTGCGCGGCCTTTCCATGCGACCAAATTTTCCTGCTCTGAAGAGAGCGAATTTTCTGCCTTGGGCAGCCGCGCAGAGCCTAAATTCAAACGAAGAGTGGAGCGCCCGCGAGATAGCCAAAAAACCCAGACAGACATAGCAACTGTGAGAAGGATGCCGGTCCACCACAGAACTTGCCATTTCCCCGTATCACTCACCGTTGCTGCGATCACACTAGAAATAAGGGCGCCTGCAGGAATCCAAGTGGCGATCAGTGCCGCTGCTAATGGCAGGCCGTTTTTCCCAGCGTACGAGATACAAAGTGCGGGTCCAGCAACCGCGAGCACCGCAAATCCAACGCCCTCCACACCTCTTGCGGCGAGCATGGCCCACCCGATATCGGGCCAGATGAGTGTCACCAAGCTACCGAAGACCAAAGCTGCAAATGCCAGTTGTAGGTAGGTTGCTAGCCGCGGACCTTGAAGTACTGCGCCGAAACCGAGGGAAAGCGTCAAGCCGGCAATTGCATAAATCGACATAAACGCGCCGGCGAGCAGGGCGCTATAGCCGAATGATTCAAGAAACAGTGGCAATACCGGCGGCAGTTTAAATTGGTGAAATGCTGCAAGAATTGCGAGGGACAGCCCGAAGAATACGCCTGTCCAATTTGCTTCGGGCTGGGTCATTCGATCCGGCGATCCTTTGGTTTTTTGCAGCGCCGCGCGTTTCTTTGGAGATGTTCATTCTGGGCAAATCGAGAATTTTGCTCGACTTAGAAGTTGCTGCGCATTACCTAATTTGGAATTGTTCCATTGATGGAAGTGTGAGATGGCGGAGAATGGCTGATCAAGCCGAAATTTACGTCCGATTCTGGGGGGTGCGGGGGAGCATCGCGGTCCCGGGTCCCGATACGGTGCGCTATGGCGGCAATACCTCCTGTCTCGAGGTGAAGTGTGGAGACCACACTATAATTTTTGACGCAGGCACCGGGTTGCGGCCATTTGGCAATGAGCTCGCGAAGAGCATGCCGGTTGATCTTGACCTTTTTCTTACCCACACACATTTTGACCATGTTTGCGGTCTGCCTTTCTTTGTGCCGTTTTTTGTACCAAATAACACTATACGCGTGCATGCCGGCCATTTGGGGCCCGACCTTACGCTACGGAAGGTTCTCGTCGAAATGATGATGGCGCCACTTTTTCCGGTTCCGCCATCCATATTTCAAGCGGATGTTACTTATACCGACTTTCAATTCGGCCAAACTCTCCAACCCTATCCGGATGTCGTCTTGCGGACTGCACCCTTAAACCATCCCAACAACGCGACCGGATATCGCATTGAGTTCGGCGGCAAGTCAGTTTGCTACATAACTGATTACGAACATTTTGAAGACCGACGCGACGAAGTCTTGATCGACCTCGTTAAGGACGCGGACTATATGATTTACGATTCTACCTACACCGATGAAGAGTATGAGAAATTTCAGGGGTTTGGGCATTCGACATGGCAGCAGGGCATTCGTGTCGCGGATGAAGCAGGAGTTGGAACGCTGGTGATTTTTCATCACGACCCAGGCCACGACGATAAAAGTATGGATAATATTGCCAAAGAGGCTGAGAAGGCGCGCCCGGGAACTGTCGTCGCTCGGGAAGGTATGGCACTCAGGCCGTGATCTCATTCAGGGGCTGGCATCGCCGCCTCGCGCTCGGCCTTCCAACTGTTCTTGGCCTGAGGCGTCGCGGTTTTTTTATTCCGTATCGCGGCGCAAGCGCAGTCGTAGAGCCTGGCAACCGTGAGTCATACACGGCAGTAGAGGCGACGTTGGCAGGTCGCCGGCGCGCGTTTGCGAATTGGCTTGCCATTCTCGATGAATACTCTGTTGCGCTCACAAACATCGGCACAGAAGACCCCCCCGCGCCACGGTGGACCCAGGACTGGTTTCCCCGCCTTGATGCCGCGATGGCGTACACAATGGTCCGCAATCGTCGGCCAAAGCGCGTCGTTGAGGTTGGGTCCGGTCACTCCACACGCTTTTTTGCCCGCGCCATAGCTGATGCTAACTTGGACACAACCATCACGGCAATCGATCCGCAACCGCGCGCAGATCTCGCGGGGTTAGGTTCGGTGCAACTGCTGTGCAAACCTCTCCAGGAGGTGGGTTTGGCACCGTTTGAAGAGCTTGTTGCCGGCGATATTCTGGCGATCGATTCCAGCCATGTTCTCATGCCAGGAAGCGACGTGGACATTCTGCAGAATCGCATCCTCCCGATATTGCCGGCGGGAGTCATCGTTCAAGTGCATGACATCTTTTTACCTGACGATTACCCCGTGGGTTGGGATTGGCGTGGCTACAATGAGCAGTTGGGGATAGCCGCACTCCTTCACGAAGGTTCGAGCTGGACAGTGGAGTTTGCCAGTCACTATGCCGTTACACGTATGCCCGACAGTGTCGCCGCGAGTGCAGTCGGGCGGCTACCGCTTCAAGCGGGTGCCCACGAATCCGGGCTGTGGATCATGAAAGTATGACTGATTCTGGCTGGTCTGATTTGCGACCGAGACGGCCGGCCTGAACGGCCGATCAGTCGTTAGCTATTTGTATGGATCAGCGGCGTCGCGCAAACCGTCGCCGAGAAACTGGAAGGCGAGAACGACCAAAATGACAGGGACGACGGGCAGCATAAGCCAAGGGTAGAGATCAACGACGTTAATGTTCTGTGCCTCATTCAACAATACGCCCCAACTCGTAATGGGGGGTCGTAGTCCCAATCCGAGGAAACTGAGTGCCGTCTCCGCAAGGATCATCGACGGGATTGATAAAGTCGCCGACGCAATCAGATGGCTCATGAAACTCGGAAGCAGGTGGCGTGCGATAATGCGCCGAGGTTTAGCTCCCATGAGTTGCGCCGCTGTACAAAAGTCCTCCTCACGTAGTGCGAGTAACTTTGAGCGAACGGCTCGTGCGAGCCCGGGCCAGTCCAGAAACCCCAGGATCAACGTAATACCCATATAGACCAGGATGGGACTCCAAGTAACGGGCAGGATAGCGGAAAGAGCCATCCAGAGCGGAAGCTCTGGGAACGAGCGGATAATTTCTATTACGCGCTGTACGATTATGTCCGTGATGCCGCCGTAGTATCCAGCTAGCCCGCCAATCACCAAACCTAATGTGAAGCTAATTGTAATTCCAATTAAGCCGACGCTAAGTGAAATGCGCGCGCCATAAATTATGCGCGAGAGCATGTCCCGGCCCAGACGATCCGTTCCGAGCAAGAATAAGGTTCCGTCTTGGGCCGGGCAGATGACGTGCAGGTTGCCTTCAAACAGGTTCCAAAACTCATACTTCGCGCCGTCATAATCTCCGCCAGTACAAAAGAAGCGGATCGGATGGACGCGTGCCTGGTCCTCCGTATACATCCGTCGCAACGTCGAGAGATCTAGTTTTGAGTTGAGGCCGTAGACGAATGGTCCAACAAACTCACCATCATGAAAGAGATGGACTGATTGTGGTGGCGCGTAGAGGTACTGCGTAAAACGTGCCTGTATGTCGTAGGGTGCCAATACTTCACTTACGGTGATAGACAAGTACAAGGCCAGCAGGAAAATCCCGCAGAAGACAGCCGGTTTGTGGCGTCTGAACTTCCACCACATCAATTGCCATTGCGAGGCTAGATAATAGCGCTCCTGTTCCGCCGTAAGTTCCGTTGCGGCGTTTGGGTCAAACGGAGCGCGGTTAACAAAATGTTCAAGTTCGTCAGTATCTTTAGTCACTTCAGTCATCGCTGCGCACCTCCGCTGAAGCGAATGCGCGGGTCGAGCATTGCAAGGGCAAGGTCAGACAGCAGTGTTCCAACGACAGTTAACATTGCCAGAAACATCAGGAACGAACCAGCGAGAAACATGTCCTGACTCTGCAACGCGGACAACAGCATTGGCCCGGTTGTAGGCAATGATAAGACGACCGATACGATTGCAGCTCCTGAAATCACCTGTGGCAGCAAATTGCCTATATCCGCGATGAATGGATTAAGCGCTACCCTAAGTGGATATTTTACAAGGAGCTTAAACGGATGGAGCCCCTTAGATCGCGCTGTCACAACGTACTGTTTGTGAAGTTCATCCAATAAATTGGCGCGGAGACGGCGGATCATTCCAGCTGTACCTGACGTACCAATTACAATGATTGGAATCCACAAATGCTCGAGGACCGAGCCCACCTTTGCGAGGCTCCAGGATTCGTCAAGGAAATGTGGGTCCATGAGGCCACCAATTGACGTACCGAAGTATGAGTGGGCGAGCCATTGGAGGACTAATGCGAGAAGAAAATTTGGCGTGGCAAGGCCAAGAAAACCAAGGAATGTCAGGCTATAATCGCCCCAACTGTATTGGCGGACTGCCGAATAGACACCAATTGGAAAGGCGATAAGCCAGGTAAAGATAATTGTCGTAAAGGAAACGATGAAGCTGAGCAGCAGGCGGTCCCCGACGACATCTGAGACCGGCAAGTTGTATTCGAAAGAATAGCCAAAATCGCCCTGCAGCATTCCAAAGAGCCAAACGAAGTATTGTTCAACTGGAGATCGATCGAAGCCGTATTGCTCGCGCAGGAAGTCCATACGTTCCTTGCTGACAGTCTCGCCCTGGCTTTGCAACTCATTGATATAAGTCGTGAAATAATCGCCTGGCGGCAATTGAATGATGAGAAACACAATCGCGCTGATTGCCAGTAGCGTTGGAATCATTACCAAAAGACGATGTGCGATATACCTTAGCATGGGAACCTTAATGCTTTACCGGTGTACTTGAACTTTTGCGTCACGCTCAGTCGTCTTTGGCGAACCAGAATGTATCAGGCTCGTAAATACCGAAATGCGCACCAGGATCCCAATTGTAGACACCTTCTTTGGGTACGTTGCGAAGGTCGGTGTTGACAACGACGGGTTGGAGAACGCCTGCGACGAGGCCGATTGTGAAAAGATTGTCGCTATGCAAACGCAACATCTCGTGCCAAATAGCTTCCTGCCGTTTGCTATCTAGTGATGCATACCATTCGTCGAGTAGCTCAACCAAGCGCACGGCCTCTGGTATATCCGGAAATTCCCCAGATCGCTTGTTGGTTTCAACATACTGACCCCATTTTGGCCATTGCAATTGAAGCTGAGACGTCGGGGCAAGCGCCGTTGGCGGGGTAGCTACGTTAGGCACGCCGTTTTCAAGGCCGCTCCAAACCGTCATAATCGTTTCACCAGAAAAAATACGGTTGCGCAGTACATCGCGCTGGGATGGCTTGGTGTGAAGTTTAATGCCCGCCCTCAGCCAGCTATCTCGGATCAACTCTAAGATGTCTGCTTCTTCTGTGCTCTCTCCTGCGGTCTCGACGATGATCTCAATCGGCTTTCCGCTGGGCATCAGTCGAATACCATCGCTGTTGCGCTCGGTAAGGCCAATCTCATCCAATAATTTGTTCGCGCTACCGACGTCGAATGCAGTTGCGGCGGTCTGGTACTCCTCACGCCAAAGTGGGCTCTCCTGGAGAACGGTATTCTGGCTTGGCTGCGCCAACCCGAAATAGACCACTTGATTTAACTCGTCTCGGTCAATCGCATAGGAAAGTGCGTGGCGAAAACGAGCGTCGCGTAACAACGCCCGCCATTCCAAATCGGCCGCGTTAAGGTTTGGAAACAGAGCTAAATGTGATCCCGTCGCTTCGCGCCATAAGAGTGTTTTGAACCCGCTCTGTGCCTCATTCTGCCGCAGGAATGTAAAGTTGTCGAAGCGCAGGTAACGCGCCTGAAGGTCGGATTCGCCGGTGCCCGCTTTGGCCGGAATCAATCTTCCACTGGTGATGTTGAATATTACCCTATCGATATACGGTAACTGTCGGCCGTGCGTGTCGACCCGATGAAAGTATGGATTACGTTGGAAAATGAAGCGCTCGGACGGGGCCTCGGTCGTACTGATCCAGGGTTGCAGACTGGGAAGTTTCACGTTGTTGTTTTTGTACATGCTGTCTTGTTTATTGTGCATTGCGGCCCAATTGCGTTGGCCGATTTGCTGGGCGGCGTGATTTAGGGTGTTCTCGTCGGTATAGCGAGCGTGGAATTTCCTTAAGTAATGAGCCGGCCGGTACATATAAAGTGGCGAGGCGCCAGCCAATCTGGGAAGAAAGTCCGGATTAGGCTTGGTCCATGAATAGCGCACGGTGGTTTTGTCGATCACCTCAAACTTTGGTAATTCCTCATCGACCCGCAGTGACGCTGGCGGGCCAACCGGAAACAGATTTTTGTTGTGGGCCACGTCTTCCCAAAAATAGCGAAAATCTTCTGCAGTGAAGGGTTGGCCGTCCGACCATTTATGTCCCGGCCGCAAGTGGAACGTAAAGATCCGCCCTTCGTCGACGTCGACCTTCTCCAGGATGTCAGGGACAATCTTCAAGCTGCGGTCGAACTTGACCAGTCGCGCATAACCGTAAACGACCATCATCCGTACATCTTTCGCACGGGCCATCAGCGTATTGAGCGTGCCTCCATACTTGCCCAACTGTTGTCCATCGCCGCTCATTGCCACAATTTTCGGTGACAACGGCAAACGCATGTCGATAGTTGGCAGCTGCCCGGTCAACACACGCTCGTTGAGATACGGCGGCTCGATATAATCGGCACCCGCAGCGGCATTTGCAGCCAATAGTACTGCCGCAGCCAATGTCGCTGCAATTTTCATCATGATGCTAATTCCAGTGCATTGAAACTTTCAAGGGCACGAACGAAATGCCCACCACCGAGATGGTGCATAATTGGGCGAGCATTGCCGTCGTCGGTGAATGGATGAGGCCAAGCTGCGGGATCGGATGCCTTTTCTTCCATAAGATGATCAAAGTCGAGTGGCTTGTCAGGATCCGGTTCAGGAACTGCGGTCAGGAGGCCACGCGTGTATGGGTGAGTAGGCTGACGGAACAACAATTCGCGTGGCGCGATTTCTACGAGGCGACCGCGGCACATAACTGCGACGCGGTCGGCAATGTAATCAACTACAGCCAAATTGTGCGAGATGAAAAGGTAAGTCAGGCCGAGTTTTTCTTGGAGCTCCTTCAGGAGATTGAGAATCTGGGCTTGTATAGATACGTCAAGTGCGGAAACCGGTTCATCGCAGATCAAAATATCCGGTCGCAGCGCCAAAGCGCGCGCAATTCCTATTCGTTGCCTTTGACCACCCGAGAAACTGTGCGGATATCGCATCAAGTGTCGAATGTCGAGCCCAACGACGCCCATGAGCTCCTTAACTAATTCTGTGCGTTCTGCAGGGGTGCCGATGCGATGGATGACGAGTGGTTCGGAAATGATATCAAACACCGTCATGCGTGGATTAAGCGCGCTAAATGGGTCTTGAAAAATAAACTGAACTTTGCGGCGAAATTTGGTTAGCTCCCGAGGTGATAGCTTAAATATATCTATCGGCGTGTCGCCATCTGTGAAGATTGCCTCGCCGGCATCGGCGCCAAGCGCTCGCATCAATATCTTGCTTAGCGTCGTCTTGCCGCAGCCACTTTCGCCGACCAAACCCAAGCATTCGCCACGCTTAATGTCGAAACTGACGTCGTCGACTGCACGAACAGTGTTTCCCGCAGATTTATTTAAAAGGCCGGAATTCCGGATGCGGAATTCCTTGCTTATGCCATTAACGGAAAGAATTGGAATGTTTGGGTCAGCTGGTTTCGGCTTTGTTTCCTTTTGCGCCATTAGTCGATCTGTATTGCTGACGATTTCGCGGATCGGAATGAGGCGCTCGTCTGGTTCCATGTTGAACCTGGGCACAGCACGTAACAGAGCGTGTAGATAAGGATGTTGAGGATCATGAAATATGCGGTCAGACGTGCCGCTTTCCATTACCTCACCATGATAAAGAACAACGACTTCTTCGGCGAGATTGGCAACAACGCCTAAGTCATGAGTGATGATCAGAACAGCCATGTTGAGTTCTGCCTGGAGGTCTTTTAATTGCCGCAGAATCTGCGCCTGGATCGTCACGTCGAGGGCCGTTGTAGGCTCATCAGCTATAAGCAATGCGGGCCGGCAGACGAGCGCCATAGCAATCATCACACGTTGTCGTAAACCGCCGGATAGCTCGAAAGGATAAGTTCGCAACGCGCGGGCCGGGTCTGGAAGCCCGACCATTTGCAACATTTCGTGTGCGATTTCAATGCCCTCAGCATGCGAACAGTCGCGGTGCAAATGCAGCGCTTCGGTGATTTGGTTTCCGACCGTATGCAGCGCAGAAAGCGACGTCATCGGCTCTTGGAAGATGATCGAGATGCGCCCGCCGCGAATACTCCGAAATATCT
Source organism: Alphaproteobacteria bacterium (assembly GCA_963693665.1). Classification (GTDB taxonomy): domain Bacteria; phylum Pseudomonadota; class Alphaproteobacteria; order UBA8366; family CAVOAK01; genus CAVOAK01. The sequence goes on from CAVOAK010000066.1 coordinate 9,762, forward strand.
TCCCATTTGGCGGGAGAGCCGAAATATCGGAAATTTTCCCGTTTTCTAAGGGGTCCGCAAACAGAATTCGTCCACCGGAAATACGCGCCGTGCTCGGTAGAATTCCCATAATGCTTTGTGAGATAACGGTTTTTCCTGAACCCGACTCACCAACTAGAGCAACGGTTGATCCAGGCCGCACACGAAACGAGACGCCTCTGACCGCCTCAAAATATCCTTCGGGCAACTGGAACTCGACTTTAAGATCCTCGACCCTCAACAAGTCCTGACTCACCCGTCAACATCTCCCAATTAGGCGGCGTTGCCCCTCATACCGCCGACGGAAATTCCCATTGCACCAAAATTGCCGATTGTTACGTCATTCATAGCCACGTCGTTGCGCACGGCGCATTCTGCCATGGCAGTAGCGACTGTGGCGAATCCGTTTAAGTCCGAATCGATACGTAATGTAACTTTGTTTCCCCGGATCTTGAGTTGCATCCAACCTTTGCTCTTGTCGCGCCATGTGGAGAAGTAGCTGAGGCGCACTGACCGGACCTCATTCCAAGCAATCCGTCTTGTTATTAGCCCATCAGATGCGATATCGGTCTCGGACAATTCGATCGCGGACATATGGCGAAGCACGGTCCGAACGGCGAAGATTAAAAACAACAGAATCAGTAGGCTCAATACGCTGTTTACAAGTGGACCCGCGCTGACAACCAGCAGCGGCGTAGCCGCGAGTACAATGCCGGCAATTGCCCGAATATGGTCGCCGACAAGACTTTTAATTGAGTAGCGAAACCGCGCGGTCATTGGCCCTGGAGCTCTTCGGTCGCGCTCGTCCAATGGACGGCCGGGTGCGCGGCGGTTAACGCGAGCAGGTCGGCGATGAATTGCCAGCACGCATCATCGTGATCGAGATGGTGTGTTAACAGGCCAGTCGCTTCGGTCGTATCAATTAACCCTAATCGTCGGCGAGAAAGATGGTCAACCATACAGTCGATCGTTTCACTGCCGCGAAACCCACGATGCCCACGCCAATCGATAATATCGACATGAACGTTGAGCTGGGACACTGGAGGGTTAGGCAAACAAGGCCCAATACTAGATAGCGCCGAAATACCGGCCGTTGGCAAATGTGCAACAAGGGTATCGGCGATCCGATTCCAAGGGGGAACAAAAATTCCAGGTAAAATGGTTTGAAATATATCGCTTAAATGTGCGGCTCCCCGTGCAATTTCATCCACCATCACATCATTCGAGCGGTGATTGCCAAATTCTGATTTTCGGTCATTATTTGACGCATGGTTGGTGTGTGCAAATCCGTGTTGCATGATTGTGACAGTGGCCGCACCCGCGATTCGGCTGGCGAGCGCAGGTTCCGCAGACATTGGAATAATTGCCAATGCTATAGGCGTTCCAGCAGCAAGGTTGAGCAATTGATCGAGTCGATCGGATGGCTGTGTTGCATCATCATCACGCCACCAAAAAGTTGCGATTTGTCCTCGTTCAGCCCACAGATCAAGTTCTTCTGAAAGTGCCCCCCAGAATTGCGATTGTTGGGTGCTGTCTGTGTTTGTCTCTATCATGGCGCTGAGCATTCGCAGGGATCAGTTCTTTCGGGCGTCCGCTGCCAGATTGTACAATATATCTGCAGACCGGGCCGCACCGTCGAGCGCAATTTCTGACTGTTGAGGTCTCTTGGATGCGACTACGTCGGTCATGGTTTGTGCGAGCAAGCGTGCGGAAAGTTTCGCGTCTTGTATGACCGTAACGAGACCGCGATTTTCGAGCAGGTGTGAACGCAGGGTCTGTTCGGTCTCGCTGTCTGTACTGAACGGAACGATGATTGCGCGCGCGCGTGCAACGAGCAGGTCGACAATCGTATTGTAACCTGCCTGACTGATCGAAACAGCACACGACGCTAGAAGCGAGGGGAAGTCGGTGCGAAATCGCTCAATAATCAAGCCCTCATGGTCTCCGGCCTGTTTTTCGAGGGCCGACACCTCACTCCCGGGCATATTCTTTCCTGTGAGGAGTCGCCAGGGGTGGTCCTTAAGCGCACCCAGCGCCCTTGCCTCAAGCGCCACGCTCAAAAGTTTGGAGCCAACAGCGCCTCCTCCTGCCGATACGAGCACTTCACCCCGCGCGATGTCCGACTCTTCTATGGTTTCCCGCACATCAGAAGCAATATAACCCGTGTATCGCAGCTTGTTTTCGATTTGTTTAGCGGCAGGAAATGTCTCGCTGAACTTGACGAGCGCCTCGTCACCATGAACGAGTACCACATCAAATTTATCTGTAATCAGCTCGACGATTACGTCGATGCGTCGCGGGTCGCGCTTTGCGACGATGATGTCGCGCACCGAACATGCGATCGCGGTGTAGCTCTTAGCCGCCTCGATCAAGGGAAGAAGTTCGAACCTAAATTGCCATCGTGAGAAGGGAAATCCTTCGATCAAAATTATCTGCGGCTGAATTTCCCGATAGGCATTCAAAAGCGCAGAACTGCGTCGTCTCCACCATGCTTCGTCAACGACAATACCATTCTCATCAACGAGCCCAGTGAAACTTGCGTCGGCGGCTTTGACCGACGGCAGGCGAATCAACTTTGCGCCCGCAAGCTTACTTTTTTCCATTGCCAAACTTCCCGACACGCATGTGACGTCAAGTCCCCGCTGTTGCAAGGCTCGCACGACTGTGGCCGCTCGCACGCCGTGGCCGATGCCCAGCAAGCTCTCGACGTAAACGAGAACGCGTGGCCGGGTCATTCGATATCGCCGTGAAGTGACAAGTTCAGACGCTCTATTTCAAGCCCGTCGTCCGTGACCCGGAGTAGATGCACGCTGTTTGTTTGTAATTTGTGTGGAGGTTTTTCGGTCATATCCCAGTTTGCCGCCAAAGCGTAGAGCGCGCGAATGATGCCTTTGTGGCAAACGGCGACTGTGGGTCGCGCACTGTGCCGTCGCTCCTCCAAAAATCCCTGCAGTCGCTGCTGTACGTCACGCGGGCTCTCGCCGCCCGGTGGGCGAAAATCGAGACCCTTTGCCTCCAAGGTAATCATTTCCATACCCAACTCAGCCCTTAGGTCGAGGAGCCGCCGACCTTCCCACTCCGCCCAATCCATCTCGATTAGTCGTTGGTCTTTTGCGACGTTGCCGTGGGTCAGCAACGTCGCTGTCTCTACAGCTCGTTTTAGCGGGCTTGTCAGCCACTCAAAGTCAACTAATTGCGATGGGACGCGCCAACTTGTGACCAGAAGTCGACCAGCATCGCTAAGCGGCACGTCGCTGTGGCCCTGCAGGCGCGCGTCCTCATTCCATTCGGTTGGACCATGCCGGATAACCGCTAGCAGCGTCATCTTTTGGTCTCGATGAGCGCGTCACGAATGAATTCGTCAAGCTGGTCAGCGGCTGTCGAGATGTCATGGATGGTTGCTGTTCTTTCAAGCGCGGCGTCACGCATCTCTTTGCGGCGACGGGGTGCGTTGAGGAGCGTGCACACCATGTTGGCGAGCGCCTCTGGATCTTTTGCTCGCCCAAGTGTACCCGTTTTTCCGTCATCAACAATCTGCGCGACCCCAGCCCCGAAACCTGCAACCACAGGGAGTCCCGTCGCCTGCGCTTCAAGCATCGCCATACCATATGCTTCGTTGATTGCCGGCCAACAGAACAAATCTGCAGCAGCGTTGAGCTGCATAATCTGTGACGGTGATTGTATTCCTAAATAGTGAACCCGGGTATCTGTTCCGAGCAGTGTTTCCACTCTTGCTCGAGCTGGACCATCGCCGACGACAATAAGCGTCCATTCATTGTCGCCGAGACGGCGAATCAGTTCGCCGAGAATGCTATATGACTCGAGTTTGTCGCCTTCGCGCATCATCGCGACTGTCACAAGCCAGGGAAATTTTGAGTTGATCCCATGTTTCTTGGCAAATTCCGAACGGAGTTGATCGCGCCGGACAGCGGCTCGTCTTGGCTGATCAGTGTTAATGAAAGGCGCCAGCGTCCTTAATAGTTCTGGGCGTCTTAGCGTTGGGACGACACATTTGATGTCTGTCGGGCTAAGAGCAATGGCGCAATCAGCCCGCATAAGCGCTGCGGACACACTTTGGTGCCCCTGTGCCCAAGGCCCTCCGGATTGTTTCGGTGCGAAGCTTGCCTCGGCAACGATGTAGGGAATTTCAAAAGCTTCTGCGACAGTGGGCCCAATCCAATCGGGGGCCTTATGATAGAGGTGATAGGTGAACCATAGGTTGGGCGGGTTTCGCCTGTGACGTTCCACGTAGCGTTGGGCGAGAGCTTGGCCATGCCGGCGAATGCGGTCCTGACGCCGTGCGTTACCTTCGCCATCCCAGCTTCGTAATCGCGATGCGATCGTTAAATTGTGCCCCTTCATTCGGAGTGCGGCAATGAGAAGCCGCGCCATTCGCCGATCACCAGACGGAACTGGGTGGTCTGGCGCCTTCAACGGTGCGTAGAACGCGATCTGCACGATGTTTGGGTTACCTAACTGCTAAACCGGATCATAAGGCTGTCCAGCCCGTGTTCAGCATTAAACACCGAGCGAACGCGAGCCTCGCCTGCCGAGCCAAGTTTTCGACGCAGGGATGGTTCACTGATAAGTCTGGCAATCGCATGCATCAGCTCAGTTGAGTTCCCTGGATCAGCCAATAGTCCTGTTTCACCGTCCTCGATTAATTCGGGGACGGCCGAAACACGTGTCGAAATGACCGGTAGCCCCTGGCTTTGTGCTTCCATTAACACATTAGGAAGTCCGTCCCGGTCACCATCCGGCGCAATCTTGCATGCAAGCGCAAACAAATCAGCTGAACGCAGATGGTCGAGAACTTTCTCCTGCGGCTGTGCACCGAGCCATCGGACACGGTCGCTAAGACCGAGTTCCTGTGCATGTTTTTTAAGTTCCGGAAGACATTCACCGTCACCGATATGTTCG
>CAVOAK010000067.1:0-14032 GCA_963693665.1 Alphaproteobacteria bacterium
TCCAAATTGGCAAACAGGTTGCCCAGACGATGGTCGAGCTTTTTGCCGATCTACCGCCTGACCACGAGTTCTTTGAGCAATTCAGTTTTATTAGTTCTGATGAACTTCCTGAGTTTCAGGTAATTTTGGCGCGCGCAGCGCGCGGTGACGAAACGATTGAAGAAGAAGACCGTAAGCAGATCATGTCGCTGCCGTTTAAACTCACGCCCGCACGCCACCGCCTTGGACTTATCGACGGGGAACTGCAGCAGCGCCTCTTGGAGGCTCGTCGTGTGTTTGCGGCTGACTTGCCCGATGATTTGCGTGGAACAGTGGCGTTTTTCAATGCCGATGAGTACAACGCCGCTGCGACGCTGCAGGATAATATTTTGTTTGGAAAACTTGCATATGGACAAGCGCAGGCGGCGAGTACGGTCGGCACTCTGATTTCTGAAGTTGTCGAGAGTTTGGATTTACACAAGACGGTTGTGGCTGTGGGCCTCGATTTTCAGGCAGGCATTGCTGGTGCACGATTATCAATGGCACAGCGCCAAAAACTTGCATTAGCACGAGCTCTGCTTAAGCGCTCAGATTTGTTGATAGTTAATGAGGCGACCGCACCGCTTGATTCTTCGAGCCAAGCCAAAATTCTTGAAACCGTTTTACGGACCAATGAGGGCCGCGGTGTTGTCTGGGTTCTCAACCGCATCCATGATGCGCAAAAATTTCATCATGTCATCGTCATGAGGGAAGGGCGTATTGTAGAGCAAGGCAGTTACGACGAATTGATAAATAATGGCGGTGTGTTTTGCGACCTCTTGGAGGCCGCGTGATTCCAATCGAGGGACTACGTCGATGAGCCTGCAAGAAGAGGTCGATCTGCTGAGACGAATTCCGGTTTTCGCAAAGATTGAACCTTCGAAGCTAAAGCTATTGGCGTTTACAAGCGAGCGCCTAAAATATGCAGCGAATGATCTCATATTTAAACAAGGCGACCCCGGAGATGCGGCGTACATAATAATTCGTGGCACCGCTGACGTGATTCTTGAAACGCCTAAGGGTCCGATGATTGTCGCGACGCTAAAAGACAATGACTTTGTGGGTGAAATTTCGATTCTATGCGACGTGCCACGTACGGCCACGATTCAGGCAAAAACGGAACTGGAGGCACTTTGTATTTCAAAAGACCTGTTCTTCCGCTTGGTACGGGAGTTCCCGGAGATGGCGGTTGAAATCATGCACGTTCTTGCCAGCCGGTTGGAGCTCACAACGTCACGGCTGCGCGAGGCGGTTAGTGTTACACTTGAGTAGGCGGCTAAAAGTACGCGTTGCCGGAGATGCCCCGGCATCTTTTTCGCAAAAGGTCGCCAGTTTGGTCGTCGACAAGCTGCAATATAGAGATTTGCACCGTGTCGGCACACTTCATGTGGGAATGGTTATTGAGCCGATTAGATAGCGTAATCCGGCGACTGAAGGCGCAGCGCAGTTGCCTCAATGCCGCTGCGGCGATGATTAGTGCACGTCAAGGCATTGTTCTGGAGCTTGGCCTAGGAAATGGTCGGACGTTCGATCACCTTCGCTCTAGACTTCCTGATCATGAAATATTCGTGTTTGATCGGCAGGTTGCCGCTCATCCTGATTCGACACCTGATGCAGACCATCTGATTCTTGGTGATTTGAAATTAACACTCCACGAATTGCAGCTCCGCTTTCGGAACTCCGTCGTGCTCGTCCATAGCGACGTTGGGACCGGAGACGCTGCCAGCAATGCGATTTTAGCTGAGTTCGTGGGTGCTGCCCTGGTACCGATGCTGGCTCCGAACGCGGTTGTTGTCAGCGATCAGGCGATCAAAATTTTGGGTGCAGCTGCTATTGAATTGCCCAGGGATGTTCAGTTGGGACGTTATTTTATGGTGCAAATGAGAAGCGAAGACCATGAAGGACAGGGATAGACCGCTAGACCTGGACCGGCTCGAGCGTATGATCGAGCGGCTGGTAACCCAGAGGGCGTGCCTAGATTTTGCTGCAAGTTCCATTGCCAACGTTTCTGGCGTTGTTCTTGAAGTTGGGTTGGGTAAAGGCCGAACCTTCGATCACTTGCGCAGACTGTTTTCAAAGCGCGAATTTTTTGCATTTGATCGAGAAGTGCACGCGCCCGCAGATGCCGTACCCGACGAACAGCATTTGTTTCTCGGTGATTTTCGCCAAACGCTTGAGGCGGCGGTCTATCGTTTAGGTTGTAGCGCCGCCCTAATTCATGCGGACATTGGTAGTGAAGACAAAGCGCGTGACAGAGCGCTCGCCTTGGCGATCACACCGTTCATCGTGCAATTGGCGCAGCCCGGTGGGTATGTTTTGTCTGACCGCGCGCTGGTAGCAAAAGAGTTGGTTCCACAGTCGCTTCCGCAAACTGTCGGAAACTTTCCATACTTTATCTATCGTGTGGATAACGCACCGACCGAAGGTCGACGGGCAGAGTAATTGAGGGTCCAGGGTTGCACCCAGTTGCTAAAGTTGGGCGTCGTCGATTTCCTTAGTCGTCTAGCTCGAGCAGAATTGGCGCATGGTCTGAGGGCTTCTCCCATCCACGAGCCTCACGGAGAATTTCACAACGTGTAAGCCGCGGCAGAAGTGTCTGTGTTGTCCAAATATGATCAAGTCGCCGGCCCTTGTTAGACTCCGACCAATCGCGCGCCCTATAGCTCCACCAGCTATACAGATCTTCGGGTGCTGGAACAAAATGACGTGAAGTGTCGAGCCAGTTCAACGTGGATTGAACCTTTGCAAGTGCCTTTACCTCGATTGGCGTGTGGCTAACCACCTTCAACAACTGCTTATGAGACCAAACGTCATTTTCCAGTGGCGCAATATTCAGGTCACCCATGAGAATCATCGGTTGCTCGGCAGTTCGGTTCTCTGAAAACCACTCCGCCATCTCAGCGAGGAATTGAAGCTTGTGGGCAAACTTGTCGTTTGTCTTTGGATTGGGCTCGTCGCCACCGGCGGGTACATAAAAGTTGTGGAGTTCCACTCCGTCTGTGAGACGGACGTATATGTGGCGACAATCGCTGCGTCCGCACCAATCGGGTGTCACCGCGTTCTCGAGCGGAAGGCGTGAGAGAACAGCCACGCCGTTATAACCCTTCATGCCATGGGCAATGATGTGGCTGTAGCCCATCGTAGCAATTTCATCGCGTGGGAACAGGTCGTCTACAACCTTGGTTTCCTGCAGACAAATAATGTCTGGCGCCGCTTCCTCGGTGATCTGCTGTAGCAGATGGAGCCGCGCGCGAACCGAGTTTATGTTCCAAGTGACGATACGTATCATGAATTTCTCATACGCTCGCGTTTTGCTTTTCAGGGTGAGGTGTTAGCCGCTGCATTATGCGGTGTTTGGGACGCGGGTTTTGCGCTTTTTCTCAGTCCCGGCACGCGCATTGTTTCGCGCGCGCGCTGCATCTCCGAAGTCGTTGAACATCGCCCGGCTCAACGGCCACTGTATGGATGCTGGGTGCTCTGGATGCCATTGCACGCCCAACGCAAATGCTTTTGCGCCCCTTACACTTACCGCCTCAATGACGCCATCGTCACTCACTGCTTCGACAATGAGGGACTCCGATGGTTTATCAATCGCCTGGGCGTGCAGAGAATTTACCATGACCTCCGATGCACCGGACGTCAGCTCCATTAGATAGCCGCCCTGGCTGACGGAAATTGGATGGCGTTCTTCGTAACGCTGATCCGGCGGCAATTCGCGCCGCATACGATGATCGTTTTTGCCGGGAAGTTCATGGACGTTTTGATGCAAGGTACCACCCAACGCCACGTTGAGCTCCTGTGTTCCCCGGCAAACTGCGAACAACGGCACGCCGTGCTCGATGGATTTTCTGATCAGTGGCAGAGAGCATGAATCGCGCATAGGGTCGTGAGCTGTTCCTTCACGGCTTGGGTCGCCGCCATAGTTGTGAGGTTCAACATTTGAGGGTGCGCCAGTCAGGAAAAGACCGTCCAGCCGATCGAGAAAGTCATCAACGTCGTAGAGATCAGTGAGTGCTGGAATTATGATCGGAATACACTTGGCACCGTTGATTACAGCGGCGATGTATTTGTCGCCCGCACGATGAAAGGTCCAATTGTTGTTGCCGTCATCCGTATTGGCGGGGATGCCAACCAGCGGCAGGGAAGAGTTTTTCATAAACTTACGGCTATCACGGCTTCGTAGGGCTGACAAGTTTACAAAGGAGTTTCGCGCTAACCTTCTTGTTCCCTGTCGGCCCATTCCGGTGGCGCGATAAACCTGAACAATTCGGGGTCCAGGGCAAGACCAAACTTGGGGCTGTCGATTGTGACTCGCGTGTCCTGCCGCTGTGGATCAGTAATCGACCAACTTTTCAGCTGGAGTGGGTGGTCGCTAAGCGCAAATGTGACGGAGCCACTTTCCGGCTCGTCTGATTTGACAAAGCTGACTCTCATTGTCCCCGGCCCCCGCTCGAATCGCGTAATCGATACGCCATCCGTCAACGAAATTGGATCGCGGACTAGAAACCAGGCAAGGGTCTGCCTCAGTGGGATGTGTGATACCTGCTGCAGCTCTCGATCTATGTAGATAAACCAGACGCCGTTGGCCACAATCAGATAGGAATCCGGTGGATCGTAGTCAAACCGGAGCGATCCTGGCCGTTGAATGTGGAGTGTACCCTGAGCCGACGAGCCATCAGGATTAATTTGTGTAAACCTCGCTTGCATCGTCTTGATGCCGTTCAGATAGTCTTCTATTCGCCGGACGTCGGCGGACTCTTCCGGCGTAAGGTTCCAGAGAATCTGGGCATTTGCATCCGAAACTGAAGGGACGATAGCAAGCACTATCGCAACGCCCGCGATTATGCACACCAAGCATGCGCGCCTCAGCGCATCGGGCAGGTCAATCACCCAAACCCGTAGCCAATACCTCCCGCTTTCCGACATGATTAGCCTCACTGATAAGGCCCTCTTTTTCCATTTGTTCGATGATCCGGGCTGCTCTGTTGTAACCAATCTGCAGATGGCGCTGAATGAAGCTTGTCGATGCTTTGCGCTCTTGGGCAACAAGTGCGACAGCGCGGTCATACAGCTCATCACCAGTGCTTTCTGCGAGTGCGAATCCATCAGCCTCTTCTTCTGCCGTAATTGCTTCAATATAGACCGGATCACCCTGCGTCTTAAGAAATTTTACGACGGATTCGACGTCTTCATCGCTAACAAACGGCCCATGTACGCGCGTGATCCGGCCACCGCCGGCCATATAGAGCATGTCGCCTTGTCCAAGGAGCTGCTCTGCGCCTTGTTCGCCAAGTATCGTCCGACTGTCTATCTTGGACGTGACTTGAAACCCTATACGCGTGGGGAAATTTGCCTTAATGGTCCCGGTTACGACGTCAACAGATGGTCGCTGGGTTGCCATGATTATATGAATGCCGGCCGCGCGCGCCATTTGTGAAAGGCGCTGGATTGCAGATTCTATGTCTTTACCTGCGACCAACATGAGGTCCGCTATTTCGTCGACAACGACGACGATATACGGCAAACGCTCGGCCTCCAGCGGCTCATTTTCAAAGATCGGCCGTCCGGTTTCAGAATCAAATCCGGTCTGAACCTTGCGTACCAGTATCTCGCCCTTCGATTTCGCCTGGACGACGCGTTTGTTGTACCCCTCGATGTGTCGAACGCCGAGCTTTGACATGGCGCGGTATCGCTGCTCCATTTCCCGCACTGTCCATTTCAAGGCCACGATCGCCTTCCTCGGCTCAGTAACAACTGGAGTGATCAAATGTGGAATATCGTCGTAAACCGCGAGTTCCAACATTTTGGGATCGATCATTATGAATTTGCATTCCTCAGGCGACATCCTGAAGAGCAGCGACAACACCATCGCGTTCAGTCCGACCGATTTGCCGGATCCAGTTGTTCCAGCAACGAGAAGGTGTGGCATGCGCTCAAGGTCGGCAATCACCGGCGCGCCGCCAATGTCCTTACCCAAAACCAGAGGTAGTTTCGCACTCGACTTTTCGTAGGATTGGCTGTCCAGAAGCTCACGCAAATACACCGTCTCGCGATCGATGTTTGGTAGCTCAATGCCAATCACATTGCGTCCAGGAATAACGGCGATACGGACTGATATGGCGCTCATTGACCGCGCAATATCATCCGAAAGCCCGATCACACGGCTTGTCTTCGTGCCCGGTGCTGGCACAAGTTCATAAAGAGTTACAACAGGTCCTGGACGGACTTTAATGATTTCACCCTGGACACCAAAGTCATCGAGTACTTGCTCAAGAAGCCGCGCATTCTGCTGGAGGCCTTCCTCGTTCACATCCGTGCTTTGGCGTTCGTTTGCGGGCAGTTCGTCCAGAAGATCAAGCTGAGGAAATTGGTAGTCTTCTTCTGCCGTGCCGAGATCGAATGCGCGTTGCCGCGCCGCAATCGACTTCTTGCTTGGTTTCATTTTTGGTTGCTTTGGTTCGACTAAGTCGCTTGGAGTGGCAGGGGACGGGGCTACCGCGGTGCCTTTTGATCGTTGGGCCGGCTTCGGTCCAAGTGACGGTTCGACCCGACCACCAATTTCACCTAAGCGTCGCGCGGCGGCTGTTGCTGCCTGCCCCAGACCGCGACCGGCATAGTGTGTCCGTGTCGCAGAGCGCCATACGGCTAGTGCGAGCGATATAATGCGCCAGCCAAAGGCTCGCCACTCGGCCCAGGTAAATGCAAGTACGTAGAGGGTCAATGTCAGAGTTAATACGCTGGACACAACTGCAATCCAGCGCGGGTCGGGCCACAGTCCAATGCCGACAATCAAATCTGCTGTTCCGGCAAAAATCAAGCGACCAGCGAATCCGCCAAGTCCAGCCTCTATCGGCCATACGAGTCTCGTCCAAACGAATCCAAGTGCTGTAAGAGCAAGAGTGCACAACAACACATCGACCGGCAGCAACGCCAACCTTAACCAAAATTTGTTCAAACCGTGAGCAGTGAGAAACCGCCAGCCCCAGGCTGCCATCACTGCGGTGGCAAGCAATGTCGAAAGCCCCAAAGACTGCAGCAGCAAATCGCTTGTGATTGCCCCGGTGTGCGAGAGTAAGTTCAATGGGGCGTTGCCTGACGCTGTGTTAAGCGAAGGATCAGATGGGTTGTAGGTCGCAAGTGCTGCGAACAAGGCGATTGCAAGGGCCATCAGCACGACGCCGCCTGACTCTATCGCGCGCCGCCGCAGAAATGGCCCGACACCAGTCGGTAAGAACGTGTTTTTATCAGTCGTTGCCATGCACCTAGCCCAATGCCTGTGCAATTCTCTTGAGCGCGTCTTCGGTAGTTGCTTCGTCATCCACCAATGCCACGCGAATATAGCGTTTACCCGGGTTAGCGCTGTTTACGCCATCGGGCTGCGCCATAAACGCACCTGGAAGTGTCTTCACTGCTGCTTCGCGCCAAAGGCGTTGCGCGAATTCTTTACCGTCACCGACGTCGAGCCAGAGATAGAATCCGCCGGGCGGTTTATGAAAATTAGTGTGGTTGCCAAGAATGCGTTCAGCCAAGTCAAACAGGTTCGCATAGTGTTGGCGGTTCGCCGCTACATGTGTTTCATCTCGCCAAAGAGCTGCTGATGCTGCTTGAATGGGGCCGGGCACTTGCGGTCCACCGAGATTGCGAAGAAGCGCAAGGGACGCAATCAAGTCTGGATCTCCTGCGACGAACCCGGAACGTAATCCCGGCGCGCTCGAACGTTTGGACAAAGAGTGGAAGGCGAGAACGTTTTTTGGTGACCCGCCTATCGCAGCACAGGCTTCAAGTGCACCGGCAGGCGCCGCGCCGCGATATATCTCTGAATAGCATTCGTCTACGGCCAGCAGGAAGTCATGTTGGCGGGCGAGAACGGTCAAGTCCTTGAGGTAATCAAGCGAGGCAACAGCGCCCTGCGGATTGCCAGGTGTGCAAATGTAGGCAAGTGCAACGCGTCCAAGAATATCAGAGCTGAGGCTCTTAAAATCCGGGAGAAATCCTGTTTCCGCTGTCGCTGCAACGGGAACTGGCTCGGCTCCGGCCATGACGGCCGCCGCATAGTAAACGTGATACATCGGGTTTGGCATGAGCGCAACTGGACGCTGTCTGTCAGGCCATTGCTCAGGGTCCGGTGTTGCCAGCTGAGCTGCCATATATAGCGCTTCACGCGATCCCGATACCGGGAGAATATTGCGGTCCGCATCGATGTAACCATGCGGCAGGTCATAACGCCGGTTTAGCCATTCCGTTGAGGCCTCACGAAAATCGCCTGTCCCTCGAATCGATGGGTATTTTGACCAAAGGTCATTTTGTTCGGCGATGACACGAGACACGATCTGTGGCGTCGGTAACCTCGGCTCGCCGATTTGCATAAGTAGCGGCTTGAAGCCGGGCGCGGGTTCGATTCCCTTCAACAGTGCATTAAGGCGTGTGAAAGGGCTCTCGGCGATTCTTGCAAGGCGGGCATTATCCATGATTTCGCAGATCGGCCTGTTGTGCGTCCTTTCGCCGAATGTATTTGCAGAGCGCGAAGTTGCAGCAAGTACAAAACGGAAACCTGTACTCGTGAATAATAACGATTGCACAGGCGCAACTCAAGAAAATCGACGCTATCACCGCAAAATATTGCGGTTGATCTAGAAACCATACTAGAAATTGTGCATAGGGAGTCAGTGCCTCTCTTTGACCCGACGGCGGCTGATTGGTCTTGATGTCGACTCCCGCCTGCGACCGACTCGTGCTAATAAAATCGCTACGTAATTAAATGGGAGAGCCGACGATGGCAAATTCAACGACTGATAATGCGGCGGTTGAACTTGGAGAGCGCATTGAAAAACTCGAGCATTTAGCGCGTCATCATCGCGCCCACATAAACGCGCTTGAGGCGCTGTTACTCCAAGCCCTGCCGAGCTCTGGTGTCAATGGCGACACGCTAAAGGCGACCCTCTCTAAATTATTGCCGAATCAACCCGAAGCCGAGCAGAGCGCATCCGATCGCGCGGCAGTCTTGCTTAGCCTTCACAACTCAAATGGTTCATAGCCACATAGCTGCACGCAGATTATGACCACGAAAAACATCTCCTCAAAGGCAGATATTGACGCCGATGTACTCATTGTTGGTGGTGGTTTCGTCGGTCTGACGCTCGGTATAGCCTTGGCAAATGCTGGAGTGTCGGGCGCAATTGTTGACCGTGTTTCGCCGGCGGTTCAACAGGACAGTCTATATGACGGTCGAGCCTCGGCAGTTGCTTTAGGGTCGTGGCGCATCTTCGACACCATTGGACTTGGCCCATCGCTCCAAGATGATGCGCAGCCGATACTCGACATTCGCGTTGCTGACGGCAGTGTTTCGGATGGCGCATCACCGCTTTTTTTGCATTTTGATCACAGTGAGATAGGCGAGGGTCCGTTTGGATATATGATCGAAAATCGTGCGATGCGCCGCGCGCTCCTCGACGCAACATTGTCGCTCGCCAATCTGCAAGTATTGGCGCCAAACACGATCGAGAAACTCACTCGTGATGCATCTGGTGTGAATGTAGCACTCGATGACGGTCGCCGGATTTCAGCTCGGCTTCTTGTCGCCGCGGACGGGCGCCGGTCAGCAATCCGCGCGGGTGCCGGTATAGAAATTCGCGAGACGCAATACGCCCAGACCGCAATCGTCGCCACAGTGCGTCATGAACGGAGTCATGAGGGTATCGCAGTCGAACAGTTCTTGCCATCGGGGCCGTTCGCGATGCTGCCTATGACAGATAATCGATCAAATATTGTCTGGACGGAAATGCACGAGCGCGCCGACGGGTATCTTGCGCTTTCGGACACGGACTTTAAGGATGAACTTGGTCGTCGATTCGGCGATTGGCTCGGGTCAATTGAACTTGAGGGCCCGCGCTTTTCCTATCCGCTGGGGCTTATGCAAGCCGAGTGCTACACAGCGCGGCGACTCGTACTGGCAGGAGATGCTGCACATGTGATCCACCCAATTGCAGGCCAAGGACTTAATCTTGGGTTGCGCGACGTTGCCGCCTTGGCAGAAATCGTCGTCGACAGCTATCGACTGGGTCTTGATGTAGGTGACTCGCCAATGCTGGGACGCTACGAGCGGTGGCGGCGTTTCGACAACACCGTTCTTGCTTACGCCACAGACGGGTTGAATAATTTATTTTCCAACAATATTGGCCCGTTGCGAGTATTGCGCGATGTCGGGCTGGCAACCGTTGGGACTTTGCCGCCAGTGAGGCGCCTTCTCATGCGTCAGGCCATGGGAATAT
Source organism: Alphaproteobacteria bacterium (assembly GCA_963693665.1). GTDB lineage: Bacteria > Pseudomonadota > Alphaproteobacteria > UBA8366 > CAVOAK01 > CAVOAK01. The sequence goes on from CAVOAK010000067.1 coordinate 10,287, forward strand.
TCGGTAAGCTCCCACGGTTGGTCCGTGGAGAGCCACTTTGATGTGTGGGGCCCGCTGCTCCTCTCATGGATCCCGGCTCAGGCCGCGTTCATTGAGGGCGTCTAAATAGGTTTGCCAAATGCGTTCACGATTTGCGCCAAGCTGATAGAGATATGTCCAGGTAAATATGCCTGTGTCGTGCATGTCATCGAAATGGATGCGGATCGCGTAGTGACCGACAGGCTCTAAACTGATGATGCCGACATGACGCCGTCCAAAAATTATCTTCTTCCCGTCTGAAGAATGTCCCTGAACCTCTGCAGATGGACTCTCCACGCGTAAAAGTTCGGCCGGAAGTGAATGTGTCGACCCGTCATCAAAATCAATTTCTAAACTTCTTTCAGCCTTCTTGAGACGGACCTCGGAGGGCCAGCGTTCGCTTCCTCCGATATTATCACGCATGCTTTTGCCAGCGTTGGTGATCACGAACTGCCTTCGGCGGCGTCAAGCTTGCGAGCCTCGTCGACGAGCATTATCGGGATGCCGTCACGAATTGGATAAGCGAGGTTGGCCTGCTCACTGACGAGTTCCTGCTTCTCTGGATCGTATCGAAGCGGGCCCTTGGTCAGAGGGCATACGAGGATTTCAAGTAATTTTTGGTCAACGCCGGATTTGTTTGTCGTCATAGAAATCTCCTGATCCTGCCAGTCTGTCGAATGTCTAAACTACTGTTGTGCGTTGTCGTCGCCTGCTGTGCTCAAAACAGCCATTTCAACGAGCGTGATCAAGGTTTTCGCGCGCGCGTCGAGGTCTTCGGCTTCGAGCAGTGCTTGCTTTTCCAGCGGCTTAAACGGGCAAACCATCGCAACCATATTAACCAAACGCTCGTCATCCGCTTCTTCAACATTCTCCCAGTCGACCCGGATACCACGTAGTTCAAAGTAACCACGTAGACCTGCGAGAAGCCGTGCTCGATCAATCTCACTGGCTTCCGGTTGGTCGAGGTCGTGACGATAGGGCGTCCAATCCGTTATTACCGACCGATAGCCGCGTTTCAGCGGAAGTTCATCGCGAATCTTAAAGCGGTTCAGACCAAGAAGCGTGATTAGAAAACGTCCGTCGTCAGTCTCTTCAAATTTAACGATTCGGCCGGCGCACCCAGTTTGATAGACGCTTGGGTTGGCGTCTTGAGACGATGGATTGGTTAATTGAAGCATACCGATTATGCGTCCATCGCCCATCGCATCAGAAATCATAGCGAGGTAGCGGGGTTCAAATATATTCAGAGGCAGGCGTCCACGGGGCAGAAGTAGAACGCCAGTTAGTGGGAATACCGGCAGTGATGCAGGGAGCTCATTAAATGGGAGATCGAAAGCATTCACGAGAACAACATTAACGAGAGCCGTCGACGCGTTTCAATCGTAATCGGGTCTGAGTGTCCCAAGGCTTCGAAAATTTTGAGGAGCTGTTTGCGGGCAGCTTCATCATTCCATTTTCGATCACGCCCCACCAAAGTCAGCAACTCATCGACTGCTGCTTCGATCTGCTTTGCGGCGTACAGGGCGATCGCAAGGTCGAAGCGCGCCTGGTGGTCATTTGCATTCTCGGCCACACGCGCTTGAAGCTCCGGCACTTCACCGCTTGTCTCGTCCGCTTCCCGGGCAAGGTCCAAGGTTGCGCGAGCGGCCAAAATTTCAGCATGTTTGGCGACATCAGGTGGTAGTGCATCAATGTGTTCACGCGCCTTTTCGCTTTGGTTCGACGCAATGTAGTAGTGGGCGAGGCCCGCGTTGGCACCGATGTGGTCAGGTTCGACCTTCAATATTTCCGTATAAAGCTGTCCGGTAGTCGTTGTGTCGCCTGCTTCAAGGGCTGCCTTCGCTTGCTCGAATGCCTGATCGATGGGCGAGGGGCCGATGCTCCCGCCTGCCGCCGCAACGATTCGCTCAACGAACGTTTTAATCTGGCTTTCAGGCACCGCACCAGCGAATCCATCCACGGGTCGTCCGCCAACGAACGCAAAGACGGCTGGTATAGATTGCACACGGAGCTGTTGCGCAATCTCCGGACACTTGTCGATATCGATTTTAACCAGGCGTACGGCACCGTTTGCGGCATTGACCACTTTTTCCAACAAAGGCCCAAGCTGTTTGCATGGCCCGCACCACGGTGCCCAAAAATCAACAATGATCGGCGTTTCACGACTCGCTTCGAGTACGTCAACGGCAAATGTTTCAGTTGTTACGTCTTTTGTTGCGACGACATTCGACTGTGTCATGTCACCGATAATTTGTTCCGCCATATACTTGCCCGCCTTTTAATGTGCTTCCGGCCGACGCTCTGCGTCTCGTGTCTGAATTGATGTTGTCCAACTTCACCGGCGCGGTAAAGCGCCCGCAAACGGCTCAATTATCTTCATAGATGGACGATTCCTAATGGCAACGCAAGAGGTGCACATTGGTGTTTGGCTATATTTAGGTGCTCAAGAAAGGTCGCCATTAGTCCGACCTGTCGAAGTCTGTGATGATCGGCGTATGCGCTTCGGCTGCGGCAAACTTTAGCAAATCAAGTGCGGCGACAGCGGTTGTCATATCATTGCGTAGTGGATGCGCGTTAACGTGGTCTTGACGAAGGATCGCCTGATCGAGTACCAAGGTAACACGCGTTTCACGATCGTTGATGATGGCAAACGGCGTCACGGCGCCAGGCAAGATACCCAAAACCTCCATCAGCAACTCAGCGCTGCCGAACGATAAATTTCCTTGCGCGCCCAGTGTATGTCGCAATTTTTTCAGATCAACAACGCGTTCTTCTTCAACCGTTACCAGCCACATCCGGCGCTTTTTGTCGCGCAAGAACAGGTTTTTGATGTGGCTTCCATTGAGTATGCCGCGCTACGCTTGTGATTGTTCCACTGTGAAGAGGGGTGGGTGTTCGTAAGTCTTGTGGACGACGCCAAGGTCACCGAGTCGGTTAAATAAGTCGTCGCTTGATTTCGGAGGGGTCTCGAGCATCGCAGCGATAGATAACCTTCCGCTAGGCTCCACGGCAATATGCTGGTTGTTGGCAAGACGGTTTGCAAACATGCGTGGAGTTTAGACATTAGTGTGCTCTCCGGTGCTTTCCAATGACGCAGGCTTTGATTACACTACGCGCTCCTGGTGCCGACGTTGGGGCGTTTCTAGGTACAAATGGTTTTACGCGGGCGTAGCTCAGGGGTAGAGCGCAACCTTGCCAAGGTTGAAGTCGTGAGTTCGAATCTCATCGCCCGCTCCATTTTTTGATTTAATATCAACATGATAAACTAATGGGGCCCATAGCTAACTTGTCTGTTTTAGTGGGGGGCTACACTGGGGCTACACCAAGGCAGAAAGTCTCCACGTCAGTAATCGGCTTTTCCGCGCTAATTTTGGTAGCGCCTACACCGTATGCACTAACCAAAATCACCAATACCTCTGAAAGTTTTGGTAGGGCTGGTGGTTGTGGCTGGGGATGAACCGGCCGACCCAGCAGTGTGAAGAATGTGCGCCAGTGTCCGATTTGGGCCATGTGCGGACGTTTCCCCACCACATGATAATAGTCCGCCTTCAGCCAACGGTCTTGTTCCGCGTGATTCCATTGGAGCGAGTTCTATTCATCCTTCAGAAGATCGAGAAGTGGTCGTATTCTTCACCTGCTCGCTGAGTTGGAATCAGCATCTCAAATTGATCTCGCGATGTTGACGGTTGCAAATCGGTAAATGCACTCTTTGCTTGAGGACGGCAAAT
>CAVOAK010000068.1:0-13996 GCA_963693665.1 Alphaproteobacteria bacterium
GTCAGCACGGTGTGAAATTCGTAGAGGTTGTGACTTTCGATATTCAAGAATCCGTTTGCTGTCAATTGGGTCCGCATTACTGCTTCCGGCACGCGGCGGCCAACTGGTGGACTTTTGCCGTTCTCTTCGTCTTTCCAATCGATAATGGCGACTGTTCCATCAGCGGCGAGAAGACGTTTGCACTCGGCGAGGAGCAACTCAGGCGTATCCAACTCATGATGGAGTTGTGCCATGACAACGACATCTGCGACGCCATCCATAAGGTCGATCGAGTTCGGTGTCATAACGATACCCTCAACATTATCGAGGCCTTGCGTGGCGGCGTCTTCGCGCAACAGGTCAATCATGCCGTCAAGGATGTCGCAGCCGTAGATTTTGGCCAGCGGGTATCGCTTGGCAAACGGCAAGGCGATGAAACCTACCCCGGCACCAATATCGATCAGCGTGCAATCCGACTTTGGCTTCACGGTATCCCAGAATCGGTCCGGATCGAAATATTCAAGCCGTTCAGGGCTGCGCAAGCGTTCGATGCGCGCGGGATCCATACCCAGATAATCAACCATGACTGCACCTCATTTGCTTTGCGCTTCCACCAATCGACGATCATTAATCTGCGAGAAGTAGGCGAAGAGGAGATCAGGATATCCGGTTCTGATCTGGCCTTCATGTCGGCGCCGGCGAACCATGAAAAAACGTCTGATCCAACGGTGCCCAGTTTTGTACAAGAGTGGTGCGCCCGGCAGGATTCGAACCTGCGACCTTCGGCTCCGGAGGCCGACACTCTATCCACTGAGCTACGGGCGCACATAGTTGCTCGTCAACAATCTACGGCAAGGAAGTGGCGATTGCCAATCGCCGTTGCTGTCAATCTTAAAATTGTCTGTGTAATCCGTTCGGCGTTCCGCCTAGCGTTGAACCGTATCAGCACCTGACGGCAGAGGTGCGCCGGGCGCAGTGATCCAGGCGGCAACGTCACCATAGACCTCCGATGCGCCGAGACCTCGCAACAGCATGTGAAATCCTTTTGCATAATGTGCAATCCGACGGTTGCTGTTTTCCGGTAGGCGCTCAACCAAGCTGTCGATTGAGCGGCTAGGTATCAATTCCTCCTTGGCGCCGTAAAGAATGAGGCTGCGGCCGCTTAAGCGCGGAGCGGCCGCCAATGCTGCATCCATCACGTTGACCAACCCATAGAGCGCATCGATGCGCGTTTCTTTGATGACCAAAGGGTCTCGAGCCAGTCCGCGCAGCATTTCAATATTGTCTGACGGCCGAATTTTAAGCCCTCGGCCGGTTACTTTGAGCCAGGGCATCGTGTGGGCGCCAATCCATAATGCCACTCGCATAAATGGATTCATCGTCGAGCGACCCCAAACTGCTGGCGCAGAAAGAATAATGCCGTCGCCAATCTGGCGGCCCAGCGCTGGACGATTTATGGATGGTCGTTCGTTACTGCTGTGCGCCGCTATGATAACCGCCGCGCCCATGCTTTCGCCAAGGATGTAGAGGGGTAACTTTGGGTGGCGCTCCTTTAGGAGTTGGCTGGCGGCGCTGAGATCCGCAATGAGCGTTTCAGTGCTGGCGAAACGGCCTGGATGCGGCGCTTCGCCAAATCCTCGTTGATCGTATGCGTATGTTATTATTCCGTTCTTTGACCAGAAGCGTGCCGGCTCCTCGAAGCTCTTGGAATAGTCATTGAAGCCATGGAGCGCTAGTACCACGGCAATTGGCGCGTTCTCCGCATGCCAAATGCGTAACGGCAGCTGTGCGCCGTCATCGGTGACAATATACTTTGCGCCGAGTACAGGAGATGTTGTTCGCAGGCCCGCGCTCTCAATATGAGGTGCGCATGCGCCAAGCGTTACGCAGGCGAACAAGAGTGCCGCCGCATGCCACCAATTGTCGAAATGTGCCCGTTTTTGCACTGTCACAGTTTTCGCTGGTTGATACCGCCAATTGATCCCACCTGTTGATAGGTGGAGCACTTGCGGTATCATCCGTCGGCTAGTCTGGGCAATCAAGATATCCGTCAATCGCCTCGCTAAGGGCGATGCGGGCAGTAACAAGGTGGCTAAGGGAAGATCGACTATGGAGCCAGTTGAATTCGTTGAAGTTGAGACGACCAACGTTAGCTGCGATGGTGACAGTGCACTTGGCCACCCTCGCATATTTCTTAACATGGGTGACGGCCGCGAGGTCGATTGCCCTTACTGCGGGCGCCGCTTTGCGCTGAAAGAAGGCGCTGACGCGCAATCTCATGATCATGGCTGAATGCTCCGGTTTGGCAGACTGCCGTCGCGCGGTTGCTGCCTTGTGCGGGATGAGCCATTCTGCCATCGCTTCACGGAGCAAACATTGCTTGGATTTGAATGACTAAAAGCTCTTCCAAACCTCGCCACGTCTTTCTTGTCGATGGCTCCGGGTTCATCTTCAGGGCATTTCATGCTCTGCCGCCGATGACCAGGCCCGATGGAACGCCTGTCAACGCTGTCTATGGGTTCTGCAACATGCTGATGAAACTATTGCGGGACACTGATGCCGACCATATCGCCGTTATTTTCGATTCGGCGCGCAAAACATTCCGCAACGATATTTATCCTCAATACAAGGCCCAGCGCCCGCCGCCACCGGATGAACTAATTCCCCAGTTTCAGCTGTGTCGGGATGCGGTGGAAGCGTTCAATGTTCCGGCAGTGGATCTGCCGGGGTTCGAGGCAGACGATCTTATTGCAACCTATACCAGACAGGCCAGAGAAGCGGGCGCAGACGTGACCGTCGTTTCGTCCGACAAGGACCTGATGCAATTGGTTGAGGACAAGGTTATTTTATACGATGCCATGCGTAACCGCGAACTTGGCCTCGATGCGGTTCACGAGAAATTTGGCGTTGGCCCCGATAAGGTGGTCGAAGTTCAGGCGCTGGCAGGCGATTCCGTGGACAACGTTCCTGGTGTTCCCGGAATTGGTGTCAAGACCGCGGCTTTGCTCATCAACGAGTACGGTGATCTCGAAAACCTGTTGGCGCATGCCGACGAGATCAAGCAGCCCAAGCGACGCGCCGCACTCCTCGAAAACGCAGATCTCGCTCGAGTCAGCCGTCAGTTGGTACTGCTTAAACAAGATGTACCAGTCGAGCGTGACATCGACAGTTTCGATGTCCGTGAACTGGATGCGGATGTCCTAACGACGTTTCTGCGCGAGCAAGGTTTTAAGACAATTGTCGCCAGAATTGATAGTCAGCGTACAGACACTGGCGATGCGCCGGAAAAAACAGACCAACCAACGAAGATCGAGGGCAAGCCCTCGTATGTATTGGTTCAAGATGAAAAAGAACTCGAGGGCTGGGTCTCCGCCGCCTGCAAGGCAGGTGTTGTCGCCTTCGATACCGAAACTACGTCACTCGATGCCATGCGTGCCGATCTGGTTGGATTTTCGTTGAGCGTGGAGCCGGGAACTGCCTGTTATGTGCCAGTTGCCCACAAAGCGCCGCAGACTCAGCCGTCGTTGGATTTGGGTGGTGAGGGTGAAGCGGATGATGCCGATGCTGTTCCGCAGCAGATCGCGCTGGATCGGGCACTTGCCCTGATAAAACCCATGCTTGAAGACCCGAGCGTTCTGAAAATTGGACACAACATCAAATATGACGCGACGGTATTGGCGCGCTACGGCGTTGAAATTGCCGCAGTCGACGACACATTGGTCTTGTCACACGTGTTGGATGCCGGGCTTCATGGCCACGGTATGGACGAACTCGCCACTCTTCATTTTGATCATACCAACATCAAGTTCTCCGAGGTCGCTGGTAGCGGACGCAAGCAAATTACCTTCGACTATGTGCCGCTTGACGTTGCACGTGATTACGCTGCGGAGGATGCAGACGTCACACTGCGTCTCCACAAACTCCTAAAGCCGCGGTTGTTGACGGAACACATGGTGACCGTCTATGAGGCAGTGGAACGTCCGCTGATTCCTGTTCTGCTGGCCATGGAGCGCGCAGGAGTTTTGGTCGATCCGAAGTTCTTGCGCGAGCTTAGCAGTGATTTTGCCCGGCGGTTGGGAGAGCTTGAAATTGAAATTCACAAGCTCGCCGGTGAAGAATTCAATATCGCGTCACCAAAACAGCTGGGCGAAATCCTTTTTGATAAGATGGGAATTTCTGGGGGCAAGAAGGGCAAGACAGGCGCATACGGCACAGGCGCCGATATTCTCGAAGGACTGGCTGCTGAGGGCCACGATATGCCGGCGCGCGTACTTGATTGGCGCCAGCTTGCCAAACTCAAGAGCACATATACTGACTCGCTGACTGAGCAGATCAATCCAGATACAGGGCGTGTGCATACATCTTATTCGATGGCTGGTGCCTCCACCGGACGACTTTCTTCAACCAACCCAAACCTGCAAAACATTCCAATCCGCACCGAAGATGGGCGCAAAATTCGCCAGGCGTTTATCGCTGAGAAGGGTTCACGCCTCGTGTCGCTCGACTATAGCCAGATCGAATTACGCGTGTTGGCTCACATGGCGGAAATTGACGCGCTAGTCGACGCCTTCAAGAATGGCGCTGATATTCACGCATTGACCGCAAGCCAGGTCTTTGATCTGCCGATCGAGGGTATGGATCCGATGACGCGTCGGCGAGCCAAAGCAATCAATTTTGGCATCATCTATGGCATCAGTCCGTTCGGTCTGGCGCGTCAACTCAGTATCCCGCAGGGTGAAGCAAAGGCTTACATCGAAGCTTATTTCGAGCGCTATCCGGGGATTCGAGATTATATGGAATCAATACGGGAGACGGCGCGAAAGACCGGATACGTGACGACGTTGTTCGGCCGACATGTGCATGTTGCAGGCATTAACGAACGTAATCCAGCCCACCGCGGTTTTGCCGAACGACAGGCGATCAATGCACCAATCCAAGGCAGTGCCGCGGACATTATCAAGCGGGCAATGATCCGTGTTCCCGGCACCTTGAAGAAAGCTCAGCTCAAAGCGACGATGCTGTTGCAGGTCCACGATGAACTTCTCTTTGAGGTTCCGGAGGCCGAGGTCGATGAAACCATCGAAGTTGTTAGCAAGGTCATGGAGAGGGCAGCAGGACCTTCGCTTGAGCTTTCGGTTCCGCTTGTGGTTGACGCTGGCGTCGGCATGAATTGGGCCGAAGCTCACTAGATAAGAATGAGTTTTCGAATTCGGAGCTAGCAGAGCGGGGCCAAATCTATGCTCATCGATCACAAAAAACTTCGCAAAATTGTAAGCATGGTTATCGAGAAGGTCGGCAGCGAGCGGGCTGAAGCGAAAGCAGTCGCCGACGGCTTGGTTGGCGCTAACCTTGCCGGCCATGACAGCCACGGCGTGGTACTTTTGCAGGCTTATGTGGAATCGGTCCGTGAAATGGGTATTCAACTGAACCAACATGCGAAAATTGTTGTCGATAATGGTTCCTGCATTGTCGTCGATGGCCAGCGTGGCTTTGGTCAGGTCATTGCTGGCGAGGCTATGGATTTCGGCATTGAGCGCGTCCGCGAACATGGACTCGCGTTGGTCGCCCTGCGAAATTCTCACCATATCGGACGCGTCGGACAATGGGCCGAGCAAGCTTCTTCAGCGGGTTTGATCTCCATACACTTCGTCAATGCGATTGAGCGCCCGCCGATTGTCGCGCCGTTTCGTGGTTCGGACTCTCGATTTGGAACAAACCCATTTGTCTGTGGTCTGCCGGCAACGAACGGCGACCCGGTTGTCCTCGACATGGCGACATCCGGGGTGGCGCACGGCAAGATCCGCGTTGCCAGAAACAAGGAGGAGAAGGTCGCACCCGGCCTTTTGATCGATGCAAATGGGCAGCCGACGATCGATCCGAACGTGATGTTTTCGGACGGCGTACGGGGCTCATTGCTGCCAATGGGGCTCCATAAAGGTTATGGACTGGCGATGATATGCGAACTTTTGGCGGGTGCATTGACCGGCGGCGGCGTTCATCGAGAGGGCATGAATATCACCAATACGATCATCAACAACATGCTCGTGATCATCATTGATCCAGCGCAGGTTGCGGACGGCAATACGTTTGCGCCTTATGTTGATGCATTCACAGATTGGGTCAAGGAGTCGCCGGCAGCGGATCCGGATGTGCCTGTGTTGGTGCCTGGTGACCCAGAGCGACGAATGCGGGCTGATCGTCTGGCAGGCGGTATTCCCCTTGATGAGAATACCTGGGGACAAATAATTGCGGCAGGCGAACATGTGGGACTTGAGCGCGATGTACTTACCGCGCTGGCAACTGATTAGGGAAAAGGGATGCGTGAGCAATGCTTAAGATTTGGGGACGGACGAACTCAATTAACGTTCAAAAAGTGCTGTGGTGCGCGAGCGAGCTTGGAGTTGAATTTGAGAGGATAGATTTTGGCGGTGAATTCGGTGGCACGGATACGCCGGAGTATCGTGCGATGAACCCTATGGGCCTTATTCCCACCATCGACGACGACGGGGTGATCCTTTGGGAATCGCATAGCTGTGTGCGCTATCTTGCAGCAAAAAACGATCCCGGTGGCCTTTGGCCAAATGATGTTGCTGTCCGGGCTGAAGCGGAGAAGTGGATGGATTGGGTTCTTGCCTCCATCAACCAGCCCATGGGTTTTGTCTTTAGGGGCCTTATTCGGACACCAGAAGCCGAACGCGATATGATGGTAATCAACGCGGCTAAAGCTCAAATGACAAACTTCTGGGGTATTGTCGACAACAGGCTTGCGGATCGAGAGTTTCTTGCTGGTGACCGCATATCCATCGGCGATATCGCCCTTGGGCCCTATGCCTTTCGCTGGTTCGGCCTGTTCGATGATGAAGTGGGCTTACCCAACGTCAAGTCCTGGTTTGAGCGACTTAAGCTCCGGGACGGGTTTCGCCAGCACGTCGTACAACCACTAAGCTGACACGGGCTGCAATTTTTGTGGGCAAAAGAAAAACCGACCGCCCGAAGGCGGTCGGTCTAACTCTAAACAGTATTCGCTTATTTCTTCGGCAGGTACGGGTTGTTTTCGATATCGCCGAACCAGCCGTCTGTCGTGAACCAGAAGTCAAAACGCGACTGCAGCCAGCCGTCCCGTTGACGCTGGATAATCCAGTTGTTGAAGTAGTTAACCGCATCCGGGTCACCCTTGCGTAAGGCGAAGCCGGACGGTGTCGATGGAATTGGTGAGAATCCTTTCCATGGCTGATACAACGTCTCTGGGTTCCCAATTGCATAGAACGTCGGCTTTGGCTCGACAGTGATCGTCGCGTGAGCCTTGCCGTTGATGATCTCCTGGAAAACCTCAGAGTCATCGTCGAAGAAGATAAACTGCGCCTTTGGAAACACCTCCTTCATCGCATCGGTGTAGAATGTTCCACGACGCATGGAGAAAATAACATCCGGCTTGTTGGCGTCCTCGAATGTTTTCCAACCCTTGGCAAGTTTCTTGTTGGCGACGATGCCGGGACCGTACCACTCATAGGGAATCGTGAAGTTAATGGTCTGATTCCGCTTGGGCGTCAGGCCCATGCCGGTGATCACGGTGTCGAATTTGGCAGCTAACAGTCCAGGAATAATCCCATCAAACTTGGTTTGGACTAATTCGAGCTCCCAACCACTGTCCTTGGCAACCTTCTTTGCAACATCAATTTCAAAGCCAATGAGGTCGCCACTCGTGCCGACGAAGGACCAAGGAACGAAGGTCGCGACACCGACGCGCATCGCGCCGCGCTTTTTAATTATCTCAATCACACTTTCCGAGGCGAGTTGAGACGTCACACTCTGAGCAGATAATTGACTGGTAAAACTGCTTGCCGTCAACGCAAACAGCGCCAGGGCGGCGAGCGAAAGCCCCTTTCCAAATTTCAACATATATTTCTCCTTTGAAAACTATGTTATTGCCGGAACGTTGGCTTTTTCCAGCTGGGCGCGGATGTTATCATCTTTTATCTGTGTTGCGAGAGGTTTGACGGCTTGATTGCCTCGCCTCGTCGCCTGATACTGCAAGGATATTGAAGACGGAAACACTGCGATGCGACGCCATCATGACATGGGTGGGCTCGATGGGGGTCCAATCGACGGACGCGACCACGATTTCGAGCCCTGGGAGAAGCGCGTCAATGCAATTATGCGTTTGCTCGGAGACGAGAAACGGCAGTTGCTCCGGGTCGATGAATTGCGGCGCGCGATCGAGGATATGGCCCCGGAAGAGTATGATGAAGCCGGCTATTATGGACGCTGGGCCGGGGCGATGACCAATCTCATGATCGAAAAAGGGGTCGTCACAATCGATGAACTCCGTGCGAAGCTTGACAGTGTGCCTCTCAAAGACGATGGGCAATAATAAATGTCGGCGTTTTCAATCGGTGAAGAGGTGCGGATCCGCCGCGGCGACCCGCCCGGTCATGTCCGCACACCTTTCTACGCACGTGGAAAAGTAGGTGTCGTTGAGCGCATCTGCGGGCAGTTTCGAAACCCGGAGGAACTCGCCTATGGGCGCTATGATGGTCCCGCAGGGACGCTCTACCGCGTTCGTTTCAGTCAACGGGCGTTGTGGTTGGACTATGCGGGCCAACCCGCCGACACAGTTGATATTGAGATCTTTGAGCACTGGCTCGAGCCGGTATAGTCACGTAGGGGTGAAGGGATTGAGAGTATGACCGAACATCACGATCACGCACCGCCACCTGATACCGACGGGCCGCAGACCTACTATCAGAGGCTGGCGCAGGCACTCGAATCCCTGCTCGTGGAAAAACATGTATTCTCAGCCAACGAGATGCGCACCACGATTGAAGAAATTGATGCAAGCAGCCCTGCCGAAGGTGCAAAATTGATCGCTAGGGCCTGGGTGGACGAGACGTTCAAGGCGCGTCTTCTTCATGATGCAAATGCTGCCGCAGCCGAGTTCGGAATTGATGGTGGCGACGTCCCTGTAGTGGTGATGGAAAACACACCAGAGATCCATAACCTTATCGTTTGCACACTGTGTTCTTGCTACCCACGGCGGCTCATTGGATTACCACCGGATTGGTATAAATCCCAAAACTATCGCCGCCGGGCGGTCCGTGAACCACGTGTGGTCATTGCCGAATTTGGTACAGTTCTTGCCGATGGAGTGGAAGTTAGAGTGCATGATAGCACCGCCGATTTGCGCTACATGGTCTTGCCGATGCGACCCGCGGGAACAGCCGGTCTAGACGAAGAAGCACTGGCGGCTCTTGTCACGCGGGATTGTTTGGTTGGTGTCACTATTCCAACGGTGCCGTCGTTATGAATGCCCTTGATCTGGCGCCGACTATGACCCGCAGACTTCGTCCTGCGTTTGCGCTGCTTTTTTTGGCAGTCTTGAGTGCCTGCTATTTCCGGTCTGGTTACGAGGCTGATCTAACAATCTAAGTGGATGGAAAATACGCATTTCGTTATGTCGGGGAGCTTTCCTATTTGCTGTTGTTGCAGAAGCTTACGGGTGGCGAATTTTCGCGGGAGGAGGTTCGCAAGCAGGTAGATGGCGCCCGTCAAGATCTCGCTCGCGACAAATCTTTCAAGGAAATCACTTTCGATCAAGGTGCCAAATTCCGCGTGCGATACGAACGCCAAGGTGACATTTTCGACGAAAAATAATTTATTTCTTGCGCTTTAATGCGCGATTTTTCTCAATTCGTCGTCTTGAAGGTGACACCGTAAAAATCGCTGGTAATCGACCGCCGAGTAGTTATCTCCCGCAACTCAGGAGGATGGGTCTCCAGCCGAGTGGTATGTTCCGTGTTTGGACAAGTGCCGAGGCGATCGATGATAATGCGACGGCAATTGAGGGTGATGGGAAGAAAGTTTACGCTTGGATCATTGCGGATTTAGAGCAACCATCGCCTCGTCTTATATTGCGGATGCCATAGACGAAGCTCGTTGGAGCTTCACCCGAGCCGAAATGTGCTCATTGTGTGTTCAGGTGAGTGCCGTGCTCTCGACAAAGCGCGCGTAGAAATGTCCGCACAGACCACCAAGGACAACCCAAAAGAGGCCCGCTGTGAACAACGAAGCGACTGCAAATTGAGCTGCAAGTTCGGCTGGGACAATACTCAACGCGGTTGATGGATGTGGCGCGCCAATCAGGTGAGGTATTGTGATCAGCAGGACACCTGAGATTTGCACCCAACGTTGCTGTTGTAGAAGCGCCAGTGCGAGGCCGGTGCCGGTCGCCACCACCGTACCCAACCACCACGTTTGACGTGCTAACAGGTCGGCAGTATCTGTTCCTGGCAATTCAGGCGGCAGGCCCAATGCGGGCGCAAGCGTGAACGCAGCAAAGCCAGCCAATCCCCAGTTGATTCCACTCCGGAAATCCGTCGATGCACCGCGAAACGCGAAAATGGCAACCAGCAAGAGCGCGAAACCGATTCCACCAATAATGTTTGCAAGCGCGGTGAACAGAGTTCGCTCGATACCATCTGCCGGAGACCAAGCTTCGTGCGTGTGTCCGTCGCCCGAAACCGCCGCGGCTACTTCGTAGGTCTCTGCCTCAAGAATAAGTGGGGTTACGCGGACTAACTGCGCGAAAGTGACGAAGAGACCAGCGATCAATCCGGCCAAAAGGCCGGTTGAAATGATAGCTCTCAGCATGCCCGACCTAGTGACAGGAGAAGGTAAATGCGTGCCGTGTATCGTGTGCAGCGTTATGCAGCGTATCGGCGTTTGATAAACCAACGCCGATGATGAGGAAGGTGCCTAAAAGTGCAGAGAGAAACGCGGCGGTTAACCGGTTGCGGGCATCGATTTGTGCAAAGTCGTGGCTGATAATTTTACTGCGTGACATGTCACCCTCCGTGGGAGTCAGGCGTTTCAGTGTCCCTCAATCGCTAAAATTTAAGCGGGCAAGGGCGGTGGCAGGTCTCCTGACTCGCGGGACGCATACATCTGTCCAAACCTTCCCGAGGACAATTCCCCAGTGGCGTAATGGATAGCAAGTACCGCTTACAGTTGCGGGGGCAGTCGCAGAATTAGTTCGGCTTGACCAAAAATATGCAAAAACAACCGAGCTGTACTGCGTTCCCTTTTGATCTCAAACTGAGAGAACCACCGTCACCGTCAAGCATAGTATCGGTGCTAGATAGGGTCAACGTTCAACGCGGTCACAACGATAGTTCTATATGTGGGAAGGGATTTACAGTCCCTGTTCGACATACGCGTTGATCGTTTCCGCCATGCGTGACGGGTCCGTAGCGTGCGGGAATATTGTCAGGAGCTTTCCGTCGCGGCCCATGAGGTAGACGAACGAGGAGTGGTCCATCAGATATTCAGTGGCCTGTGGATCATCAACCTTGGCATAAAAAACACGATAGATGCGTGCCGCCCGTTCGATCTGCTCTAGAGTTCCTGTAAGCCCGACAAGTCGGGGATGAAAATGTGAAACGTATTGTGAGATATAGTCGACTGTGTCCCGTTTGGGATCGATGGTTATGAAAAGCGGCCTTACGAACTGTGCTTTCTCGCCAAGTTCATCCATCGCGATCGTCATGTTCTGCAGTTCTGTTGGGCAGATGTCGGGACAATAGGTGTAACCGAAAAAGACCAGCAAATACTCACCCCTATAATCGGTGTCGGTTACCGGTTTGCCGGAATGATCCACAAGCTCAAAGGCGCCACCGACTTCTACAAGCGGCTGAAAGCCAGCAGAACCATTTTTTCCCGGCGCTACCGCAACCTGCGTAAATTGAAACCATGCGATGGTTGCAGCGGCTGCAAGTGCGGCCAATGCGGCGAGAAGGGCACCAATCAGTGCAGGTGAAAGTGGTGATCTCATAATTAGGCTCAAATCGTCTGTGGCGCTGCGCTGAACGGATGCGCTTGATATAGCGTGTTGTGTGCGTATTTCGAATGGACAATTCGACGCAATTTAATCGGTCGGTCAAGTTAAAATGCTACGGGCGCATCATTAAGCAACGCGGCGGCTTCCTAATGTGTGCTATCGGAGATCGCTAGGACCGTAACTCGATCAGTTTGTGCGCTCTTTGCCTAATTGTTGCCACAACAACGAGCGACTTTGGACCGTTGTTTCTAGCTGCTAAACTTTTTTCATGAAAGGGGCTCCACGCTATGCGACAGACAATTGCGCTCGTTGATGATGATCGAAATATTCTGACGTCGGTTTCAATGACCCTGGAGTCAGAGGGATACCAGGTGCGCACATATATCGATGGTGAGGATGCGCTCCGCGGAATGTTCCAACAGCCAGTTGATCTTGCCATCCTAGATATCAAGATGCCTCGGATGGATGGTATGGAATTGCTGCAGCGTCTCCGACGGACCAGTAGCGTGCCTGTCATATTTCTCACATCGAAAGACGATGAGATAGACGAGATGCTGGGTCTCAGATTGGGTGCCGATGACTACATCACGAAACCTTTTTCGCAGCGCCTGCTCATCGAGCGAATTCGCGCACTGTTAAGGCGCGTCGAACTTCGTGATAGCGGCCCAGACGCCAAAGGCGAAGAGGTGGTGGTGCGCGGGGACCTAGTTCTCGATACGGACCGCCACATGTGCACGTGGAAGGGCCAACCGTTGTCGCTCACTGTGACAGAATTTCTTTTGCTGAAGGCGCTCGCACAACGACCAGGTCATGTAAAAACAAGAGATCAGCTAATGGATGCTGCCTACGGCGAGAGTATCTATGTGGATGACCGAACCATCGATAGCCACATTAAGCGTTTGCGTAAGAAGTTTCGACAAATCGAATCTGAATTTGCCCATGTAGAGACACTCTATGGTGTCGGCTATCGCTACCGTGACAGTTGAGAGGTATGACGGTTAAGAGGAATGTCTGAGCACGAAACTTCCGACAATGTGAGCGCGTCGTCGCGGCGCAAATTGATGTCGCCGATAACGCGCAAAATTCTTGCGATCAATGTTCTGGCGTTGGCAATCCCAATCGGCGGTTTGCTTTATCTCGGCCCCTACCGGGATGGCTTGATCGTTTCTGAGCTGGAGGCGTTACAGATCGAAAGTGGGATCTTTGCAGGTGCGATTGGCGAAAGTTCAATTGTAAATGTCGCGCCCGGCTATCAGGCGCTGAATTTAGTCCCGGCACGCGACATGGTTCGACGCCTAAGCGCGACCTCGCGTGTAAGGGCACGTCTATTTCTCGCACGTGGTGCACTGGTTGCTGACAGTCGCCTGCTCTTGGGCAGTGGAGGTGTTGTGCGAGTGCAAGACCTGCCACCTCCTAAGGCCACTTACTCGATTTTTGATCCAATGGTTGTTGCGCTGGATTGGGTTGCGAGCCGTTTACCACGGCGCGATGGTTATGAACCCTATCGCGAGCCGATGGAGCAGGACGCGTCTGTTTATACCGAAGTGGTCCGAGCGCTAGATGGAGAGGCAAGTGGACGAGTCCGCATCGATGATGACGGTGGACTTGTTTTGTCCTATTCGCAGCCGGTGCAACGCTACCGACAGGTATTTGCGTCGGTAATGCTCTCTAAGAACGGCGTCGAAATAGAGGCTGCTGTCCGTAACGTCAGGCTCGCGATCCTGGAGATATTTGCCGGTGCATTGGTCGTTACCGTTCTGCTGTCATTTTTTCTTGCTGGTACCATCGCCCGTCCATTACGGCTTCTTGCCGCCGCCGCGCTGCGTGTGCGCCATCGTGAAAGCCAACAGATCCCCGACCTAACAGGCCGAGGTGATGAAATAGGTGAGTTGTCGGGCGTGCTCCGTGAAATGACCGATGCTCTTCATTCTCGAATGGATACAATAGAGAGATTTGCCGCTGATGTCAGTCACGAAATCAAAAATCCTTTAACTTCGTTACGGAGTGCTGTCGAAACTGCGGCGCGTGTCCACGATCCGGCGCAACAACGACAACTTATGGAAATTATTGTCGAAGACGTGCAGCGGCTCGACCGTCTGCTCAGTGATATTTCCAATGCATCACGGCTCGACGCAGAGTTAAGCCGGGCAGAGCTAGAGCCGGTCGATGTGGCGCAAATGCTTG
>CAVOAK010000069.1:0-13899 GCA_963693665.1 Alphaproteobacteria bacterium
CCAAATTGGATGAGATATGTCAGATTCGCGTGGCCGCCGCCAAATTGACGGATGCTGAACGCGCCGTTCGCGCCGGAGAGATGTTCGCGAAGGTAAGGTTCTAGAGGTGTGACATTGAGTTGTTCATCGCGCCGGACGGCGATGACTTCTGGGTCATCCACGGTGGGCTCGATTTTCAGACGACCTCAAAAAGTCCGGCAGCGCCCATTCCACCCCCGATACACATCGTCACCACGACACGCTTTGCACCACGCCGCCGGCCTTCAATCAGGGCGTGCCCGACAAGGCGGGAGCCTGTCATGCCAAATGGGTGACCTATGGCGATTGAACCTCCGTTGACGTTGAGAAGGTCCATTGGAATTCCAAGTTTATCGCGGCAATATACGACCTGTACGGCGAAGGCCTCATTGAGTTCCCAAAGGTCAATATCGTCCATGCTGAGACCTTGGCGTTCCAGTAGTCGTGGCACCGCGAAGATCGGCCCTATGCCCATTTCGTCGGGCTCGCAGCCAGCAACCGAAAAACCTCGGAAAATGCCCAGCGGTTCGAGGCCGCGCTTCTCGGCAAGCGTCGCGTCCATCACGACACAGGCCGACGCGCCGTCGGAGAGTTGAGAGGCGTTGCCCGCTGTGATGAATTGATCTTCGCCCATCACAGGCTTGAGGGCGGCCAGCCCTTCTAGAGACGTCTCTGGCCGATTTCCCTCGTCTTTTTCAAGAGTGACTGTTTCCTCGTGCGTTTTCTTGGTTTCGCGGTCGGTTACCACTTTCACAGACGTGAATGGCACGATCTCATCGGTGAAATGCCCGGCAACCTGCGCGGCTGTCGTTCGTTGCTGGCTTATCAACGCGTATTCGTCCTGTGTTTCGCGCGTCACGTTGTAACGATTGGCAACTGTGTCTGCTGTATCAATCATCGACATCCAGAGTGAGGGCGTGTGTGTTGTTAGCCACTCCTCATCATAATGAGTTCGATTAAGGCTAGGCTGGACAAGGCTTACAGATTCGAGGCCACCGGCCACTGCCACCGGCACTTTGTCGACAATTACGCGTTGGGCTGCGACCGCTATCGCCTGCAGGCCTGAGCTACAGAATCGATTGATCGTCGTCGCCGCTGTTGTGAACGGCAGGCCCGCGCGGACAGCGGAAAGACGGGCGATATTCCGGCCCGTCGCACCCTCGGGGTAACCGCAGCCGAGGATGACGTCTTCGATCTCGCCTGGGTCTATGCCGGCGCGCTCAACGGCGTGTTTGATGACATGACCACCCATGACAGCACCATGGGTGTTGTTGAAGGCACCGCGAAATGCGCGGCCAATCGGTGTGCGGGCGGTGGAGACAATCACAGCTTCGGTCAATGAACCATCCTCAATGTTTCTTCAAAATTACGGTGCTATAAACTAGGTCGTCCCCATCTCGCCGAACTGGCCGCCATCGTGCGCAAGCCGTTCAATTAGGGCGGCTGGTTTCAACGAGTCATCTTGTTGCGCTTCAAGTCGTTTTAATCCGTCATAGACCTTATCGAGGCCTAACTGATCCGCATAGTACATCGGTCCACCACGATGGATTGGAAATCCATAGCCGTATATCCACGTGACGTCGATATCGCTCGCGCGGATTGCGATTCCCTCCTCTAGGACACGGGCACCCTCGTTGATGAGGGTCAACATGCAGCGCTCGAGTATTTCCTCGTCACTGAAGGTACGGCGCTTGATACCCAATTCGTCCGATGTGCTGACGATTAGCGCCTCGATCTCTGGATCTGGTGCCGGCGTGCGGCTTCCTTCTTCGTAGCGATACCAGCCTGCACCCGTCTTTTGCCCGAAACGCCCGAGTTCGCAAACGCGGTCGGCGATTGAAGAGTAGCGTTCACGTGGATCACGCGTATTGGCGCGATGTTTTCTAATCGCCCAGCCGATATCGAGTCCGGCTAAATCACCCATCGCAAACGGCCCCATGGGAAATCCAAATTCATAGATAACGCGGTCCACCTGCTGCGGCAGAGCGCCTTCTTCCAGCAAGAAGTTTGCCTGCCGGGTATAAGCATGGAGCATGCGGTTGCCGATAAACCCGTCGCACACGCGCGCCAAAACCGGAACTTTGCCGATTCTTCTAGCGAGTTGCATCACTGTGGCGATTACGTCAGGTGCAGTCTCTGTCCCTCGTACATTTTCCATCAATTTCATGACGTTTGCCGGGCTGAAGAAATGCGTGCCCATGACTGCGGTCGGCCGCTTGGTCGCCGCTGCGATTGCATCTATATCGAGCGTCGATGTGTTGGATGCGAGGATCGCGCCTTCTTTACAGACATTGTCGAGCGATTGAAAAACATCTCTCTTTGCGTCCAGGTCCTCGAAGATCGCCTCAATCACAATGTCGGCGTTCGCCGCATCTGCCATCTCAGTGCTTCCAGTAATGAAGGACAATGCAAGATCCATCGAGGTCTGATCAATTCGGCCTCGCAAAACACTGCCAGCGTAATTTTTCTTAACAATATTGAGACCGCGTTCCAGCGCTGCTTCGTTCACTTCGACAACCCGAACCGGAATGTTGGCATTGGCGAAATTCATAGCGATACCACCGCCCATTGTTCCAGCTCCTATAACAGCGGCTGTCTCGATTGATTTCAAAGGGACGTCCTTTGGTAGGCCTGGTATCCGCATTGCTGTGCGTTCGGCGAAAAACGCGTGCCGCTGTGCTTTCGACTGATCTGACTCCACGCATTGCGCGAAAAGCTCACGCTCGCGTGTCAGCCCCTCGTCGAAGGGTAATTTGAAAACGTTTTCAACGGCCTCGATGCAATATGCGGGTGCTATTAATCCGCGTGATCGGCGCTCTATCCGCTTGTGGACAGCAGCGAAGACCTCAGCGTTAGCGTCTGTTTGCACAGCATCCATGTTGCGGATAACCGGCAAAGCCTCATTTCGTGTGATCACGTCATTTGCGAAGGATATGGCGCCCGCGCGCAGATCTACGGTCATCACATCGTCCAAGAGGCCCATGGAGAGGCAACGTTCGGCTGAGAAAAATTCGCCGCCTAGTATGACGTCGAGCGCTGCTTCGACACCGATCAAACGAGGCAGGCGCTGTGTTGCACCGGCGCCAGGTATGAGTCCGAGTTTTACCTCGGGCGACCCCAATTTGGCTGAGGGCTTGCCTATCCGGTAGTGGCAGCCAAGTGCTAGTTCGAGCGCGCCGCCAACTGCTGTCTCGTGGATCGCCGCGATTATTGGTTTTCTGTTCGCCTCGGCGTAGGCGATGATTTCGCGAAGCGACGGTTCCGTGCTCGGCTTGCCGAACTCGCGAATGTCGGCCCCACCGGAAAAACAACGGCCATCGCCTATGAGGACAATCGCATTTATCTCATCGTCGTCTTGTGCTCTCCGGAGTCCATCAAGAATTCCGCTGCGCAGATTGATCCCGAGGGCGTTAACCGGTGGACTTGTAAATGTAATGACCGCAACGGCCCCGTCGACTTCGTATCTTGTTGTTGGCATGATTTATTCCGTCGAAAATTATTGTGAGCGATATTGTCTAGATTTTAGTCTCGGTGTCATGCTTGCGGAGTTCTAAACGGGCGATCTGCGCACGATGAACTTCATCTGGTCCATCGGCGAGCCTCAACGCGCGTGCCTGTGCCCAGGCGTGTGCCAGCTCGAAATCCTCTGATAGGCCACCTGCTCCGTGTGCTTGCATCGCCCGGTCGATAACGGCAAGGGCCATGTTTGGGGCCACCACCTTGATCATGGCAATTTCAGCACGCGCGGCTTTGTTGCCGACCGCATCCATCATGTACGCGGCTTTCAGTGTGAGCAGGCGCGCCTGTTCGATCTCAATGCGTGATCGCGCGATCTGCTCGACAATGACACCTTGCTCTGCGAGTGGTTTGCCGAACGCCGTTCGCACGCCGACCCGTTTGCACATTGTCTCAAGCGATCGCTCGGCCAGTCCAATGAGGCGCATACAATGATGGATGCGGCCCGGACCTAGTCGGCCCTGAGCAATTTCGAATCCTCGACCTTCACCAAGGAGAATATTCGCTGCGGGCACGCGAACGTCATTAAATTCGATTTCCCAATGCCCGCGAGGTGCGTGGTCATACCCCATGACGGATAGTGGTCGAATGAACGTCACGCCGGGGGTATCGGTTGGGACAAGGATCATGGACTGCTGCAGATGTCGCTCCGCCGTCGGGTCACTCTTTCCCATCACGATTAGGATGCGGCAATGAGTGCTGCCGGCACCGGTAATCCACCACTTCCGGCCGTTGACAACATAGTCGTCGCCATCACGTAGGATTGAAGCCTCGATATTTGTTGCATCTGATGATGCGACATTAGGCTCCGTCATCGCGAAGGCGGAGCAAATTTCACCTGCGAGAAGGGGAGGGAGCCATTCGGCTTGCTGGTCAGGTGTGCCATAGCGCACCAGCACTTCCATGTTGCCCGTATCAGGCGGAGCGCAATTGAAGACATCAGGGGCAATCGAGGAACGGCCCATGAGTTCGCAGAGTGGGGCATACTCCGCATTCGTGAGGCCAGCACCGAATTCTGGTTCCGGTAAGAACAGATTCCACAAACCGGCACCTTTTGCTTTGGCCTTTAGTTCCTCGATTATTGGCGGGTTCGACCAACGATCTGACCCATTATTCAACTGTTCGGTAAAGAGCAGCTCATTTGGGTAGACCGACTGGTCCATAAAGGCCTTTAGTCGCGCAGCGTAGTCTCTAGTCTTTGGCGAGAACTCAAAATCCATGCGGGCTCCATTCTTCCACAATGCCTGCGAAAGTGAGGGTTATAATTAGTTATGCAGTTGGCAGTTTATAATCGCGATATTGCTCTCGCAGGCGAAGTTTGTGGATTTTGCCAGTTGCAGTATGTGGCAGGGCTCCAACAAAAATGATGTCATCCGGGAGCCACCATTTTGCAACTTTGTCTTTAAGAAATTCCATTATTTCTTCGCCATCCAGTTCGGCTTCGCCCAAAGGCACAACAAAGAGAAGGGGCCGTTCTGTCCATTTTGGATGAGCAACCGCGATTGCGGCGGCCTCGGCGACCGCTGGATGGCCGGTCGCGGCATTCTCGAGTTCAATTGAGCTGATCCATTCGCCACCAGACTTTATCAGGTCCTTGGTCCGATCAATAAGGCGTAGATGACCGTCGGCATCAATTGTGCCCACATCACCAGTTCGCATCCAGCCCTCGTTATCGTGGCTCAATTTTGATGCTTCTTCGTCCTTAAAATATGCTTGGGCGACCCATGGACCGTGCACGAGGAGTTCCCCTGACGTCGTTCCATCATGTGGCAAATATCGGCCCTCGTCGTCGACAATTTTTAAGTCCACACCGAATTTTGCGCGGCCTTGCGCCGTCTTGATTACATGGCGTTCGTCAGCCGGCAAATTCTGGTATTTGCCTTTGAGCCGCCCGTTTGTGCCAATCGGACTGATCTCAGTCATTCCCCATGCCTGCATTACTGATACACCAAATCCCTCCTCTAAATCCTTGATCATGGAGAGAGGCGCGGCTGACCCACCGATGACAATAGAGTCGAGATGGCTGAATTTTTTGCCTGACGATTTCATGTATTCGATCAGACCCAGCCATACTGTTGGCACTCCAGCTGTAATCGTCACACGCTCAGATTCAAAAAGTTCGTAGAGGCTCTTTCCGTCAAGCTTGGCGCCGGCAAATACGAGCTTCGACCCAGACATAACGGCACCGTATGGAATACCCCAGGCATGGACGTGGAACATGGGCACGACGGGAAGCACTGTCGTGCTCGACGAAAGAGCGAGTGTTGCGTCAGCATGGCAGATTGAAAAACTATGGAGGACAGTTGAGCGGTGACTGAAAAGTACGCCCTTAGGGTTTCCAGTCGTACCTGACGTGTAACACAGAGAGGCCGCAGCATTTTCGTCAAGCATCGGCCAATCGTATGAATCGGTCTCGTCTGCGATGAACGATTCGTAATCTACCGCCTCTTTGAGCGTTGTTTCCGGCATGTGGGCTGCGTCAGTCATCACCACGTAGGCTTCGACCGTTGTGAGTTTTTTCTGCAACTCTTCGACCAACTCCACAAAGGGCAGATCGATGAAAATCACCCGGTCGTCCGCATGGTTGACGATGTAGTCAATCTGTTCATGAAAGAGGCGCGGGTTAATCGTGTGGCAGACCGCGCCCATGCTTGATATCGCGTAGTAGAGCTCGAAGTGCCGATAGCCATTCCAAGCCAGTGTTGCAACTCGATCGCCAGGCCGAACGCCAAATTTATGGAGCGCGTTGGCGAGTTTTTGGATGCGCTGGTAGGCATCGCTGTAGGTATAGCGATGGAGTGGACCTTCCAGCGTACGGGAGACAATCTCTGTGTCGCCATGATACTCAGCCGCAAATCTGATCAAGGATGTAATCAGAAGGGGCGTATCCATCATCAGGCCCTTCATTCAACACTCCATTTCATTAAGCATTGCTAAACGTGCCATCTCCGGAGGTCGACACGCTAGTAATTTCTGGCAGCTGATGTTGATACTGTTGGCTTTGATATCAGCTGGCATTCAAACAAGAAAATGGGCGGCCACGAGCCGCCCTTTCTACGTGAAAACAGATGTGACCTTAGAAGACGGGAGTTTCGTCTTCAACATTGACCTGCGCCAGGATGCCGCCACTATCGTCGAAGTATGTGTGCGTCGCGAAGCCCCTGACTTCCTCACCTGATGCCCCAGCGACAGGCTGATTTGCAGCGTCGTCGCTGAATGTAACGGTGTCACCCGAATCGCCGAGAATTGTCAGGACGTTGTTCTCATCGGTCAAGTTCACAACGTCGTCGAGGCCAAGGCCCAAGTTGACGTCGCCGTCGCCATGGGTCAGGTCGATATTCTCAATGTTGTTTATGGCACTACTTGCGTCTTCGTAGTTGCCTTCACCAAGTGTAATTGAGACATCGTTATCAGCTTCAACCCGCAACGTGTCATCGCCGCTACCGCCGTCCATGCCGGACTGCATGGTTCCCGAGAGCGTGTAGTCATCTGTATCGGCGGCATTGGCGAGTATCCCGGCCGACTCGTCAAAACTGTCGATGTGGACAGTCTCGCCCATGTGGTGATTGAACAGCTGATGTGCATCGATGACAAACGTGTCGTCGCCGGAACCACTTAAAAGAACATCGTTATCGTCACGGTAGACGAGAGTATCGTCGCCGGCGCCACCCATCAGCACGTCGTCGTCGCCACCGTCCAGATAATCGTTTCCGGCGCCACCAATCAAGAAGTCTTCATCGTCGCCGCCATCGAGCGTGTCATTGCCAGCACCGCCGACCAGAACATCGTCGTCAGTTATTAGATCAGGCGATCCACTGGCGAAGAAATCTGTAATAACAATTCGCGCACCGTCTTCGTCCGTCAGGACCAAATCCAGTCCGGCGCGAATGCCTTATTCTTTAACTACAGCGTCTCCCTGTCACACTAAAAGGTAAGAAGCCGGCAATTAGCCTTCAAGGATATATTTCCGCCGCAAAACCAATAAAATTTGGTAATGCCCGGCAGGCTGCTCAAATTGGTAACTGCAAAACTATATCATGGGCGACTAAAATTGGATGTTATTTTATCGAAGTAATTGAATATAAACATATATTTTAAGTATTTCTTGATCAGGAATCACACATAAATTGCCTAAAACTAGTGGTTTTCTGAGGAGAAATTCGCAGGCGCTAAGGAGTGAATTTATTCAGTTTGGCCTTGCCCTGACTTAAGTTTATGTGACGGCCATCACTCAAGGTGCCTAAATTTTATCCAGAAGTTCCCCAAAAGCTCATTGTCTTGCACGAAGAGTTGGCACCAAATATTCGTCGTGATCAAAGGTGCGCCGACCTCGCTGGTGGGAAACTGCGTGATTCTTCTATTCGACATCATTGCCCATCACATCAATCACCTGTAGGTGCATTCACTACCTTCATTTGACCGCTTGGAACTTAGCCCATGTTTAAGACACTCGATGACATTGAGGTGAACAGTCGGACTGTCATTGTACGAGGCGATTTGAACGTGCCCATGCTAAACGGCACGATTTCCGATACAACGCGAATTGAGCGCCTTGTACCGACGATTCGCGAACTCTCAGTTAAAGGTGCACGCGTTGTCATTCTGTCACATTTTGGCAGGCCTGAAGGAAAAGTTTCTAAGGATATGTCGCTTCAGGGGGTCGTCAGCGCCCTATCCACGGCATTGGATGGACGTACTGTACGTTTCATCGACGACTGCGTCGGCGAGCCGGCCAAGCAAGCAGTCGCGGCACTTGAACCAGGCGAGGTAATACTTCTCGAGAATTTGCGGTTCCACGCAGAAGAGGAGGCAAACGACCGCGAATTTGCTGCTGAACTTGCGAACCTCGGCGATATCTATGTGAACGATGCCTTTTCGGCCGCACATAGAGCGCATGCGTCGACGGCGGCCATCACCGAGTTTCTGCCAGCTTTTGCCGGGCGCAGTCTACAAGCTGAATGCGCGGCTCTTCGCAACGCACTGAAAACGCCGACCAGGCCAGTGATGGCAATCGTCGGCGGTGCCAAAATCTCGACGAAATTGGCGGTGCTCGGAAACGTGATGTCGCGCGTCGACGATCTTGTTATTGGCGGTGCCATGGCAAACACGTTCCTAGCGGCGCAGGGCGTGCAGGTTGGCAAGAGCTTGATAGAATCCACGATGCTGGGTGAAGCCAAGTCAATATTGCGGCGGGCGGAAGAGGTCGGTTGCTCGATCCACTTGCCAACAGACGCAATCGTCGCAGCAAATCTTGAACCTGGAATTGTTGGGTACGAAGTCACCGTTGACGAGGTGCCAACCGACAGCATGATTCTCGATATCGGACCCCAAACAATTACGACGCTGAATAGCGTCATGGAGAAGTGCCAAACCATAGTTTGGAATGGCCCGCTTGGCGTATTCGAAATGCCACCCTTCGACCGCGGTACGGTCGACGTTGCGCGCCGAGCTGGCGAGTTGACGCAGACTGGCGGTCTAATTTCGGTTGCTGGCGGAGGAGATACTGTCGCTGCCCTACAGCATGCAGGTGTCATGGATCAGTTTACATATGTCTCGACCGCCGGCGGCGCCTTTCTCGAATGGTTGGAAGGCCGGTCGCTGCCAGGTCTTCTTGCACTTGAAAAAAATTGAAGGATACGTCGCAGATGATCAAATTCTCCGTATTGGCAGGCTTTGCTTCCTTCTTCTCCATCTTTGTCATTGGCGATGCTGCCGCTCAGGTCTCGACGCAAGTTCCAGGCACGCGTCATCACGTGCTACCCGCCGATATGCCGCTGCCTTTTGCTACACCCAGTTCCGCAAACCCGTCGCGGTCGGTCCCGATTGAACCGGGAAAGACCCCCGTTGTCCTAAGTGGATATAAGGTCAATCTATTCTCCGACCGGCCACGCCACGCCAGATGGATGACAGTTGCGCCATCCGGCGAGGTATTTCTTGCAGAAACGGGTGCAGGCAGAATTTCGGTGCTTGCTGACAAGGACGGCGACGGCGTTGCCGAGCAGTATTCGGTTTTTGCTGAAGATCACAGCCGGCCACATGGGCTTGCCGTCGTTGGTGACCATCTATACGTCGCGGATACGAGTCGTGTCTGGCGGTATGATTGGCGTGCTGGGCAAACGCAGGCGAGTGGTATGCCCGAAGCCGTTACGAAGCGCGGCGAACTGGGAAGCGGCTTCGGCCATTCAACGCGAACTCTGCTGTTTGATGCCGATGCCTCGCATTTCTACGTAGCGATCGGGAGCTTTGCGAATGTTGCCCGAGAGAATGCTCCGCGCGCCACGGTGATGCGCTTTAAGGCGGACGGCACGGAGGCGGAAGTATTTTCCTCCGGACTGCGCAATCCCGTTGGCCTCGCTGCCCATCCGATCACCGGCGCACTTGTTACGGTGGTTAACGAGCGCGACGGCATGGGTGACGAGTTGGTTCCTGACTACCTCGCCGTGCTTAAGGAAGGTGGGTTTTACGGCTGGCCCTACGCCTATATTGGTTCGAACCCGATGCCCGGCTTTGCCGAAAGCCGGCTGGATTTGGTTGAACGGGCAATTGTGCCAGATGTTCTATTTCGCTCCCACACGGCGCCACTGGGGCTTGTGTTCGGTGCAGGCGGGCAGTTTCCGGAGAGTTGGCAGGATGATGCCTTCGTCGCACTGCACGGATCTTGGAATGCTGACAAGCCGCGAGGCTACAAAGTTGTTCGGGTGCCGTTTGAGGACGGCCAGCCACTTGGCTGGTACGAGGATTTTGTCGTTGGGTTTTGGGTTGGGTACGGCGACGGCGGTCCATTCGACCGAGGCGCAAAAGTGATTGGCCGGCCGGCTGGACTGGCAATAGCACATGACGGCAGTTTGCTCATTGCTGACGATGTCGCCAATGTCATCTGGCGCGTCAGCCGCCAGTGAGGGCAATTCGAGCGCAGGGCATCCGAGTGACGGGTATCACTGCCTTGGTGTCAAAATGGTGCATAGTATGATATACGGTCCGGTTCGTAGGGGTGGCGGAACGACATCGTAGGGAGGTTCGACAATGGCTGTAGATGGAATTGGTACTCCAGGTGGAGCTCTTGCGCCGCTATCGCAAGCCGGCAATCGCCCTAACGCTCAGACGTCGGCGCCTCGCGCTGACGCTGGAAATGCGGCCCCTGCGACAACGACAGCGCGCCAAACTCTGACGACATCTTCTGCAGGCGGGAAAGCTAGTTTCCCCAGCGTTGCTAGGGCGGAAAATGGCCCTGACGGAGGTCCGACACCGCCACGCGGCTCGTACGTCAACCTCTTAGTCTAACGAATTCTAACCGGCAGATGATCGGTTAGGATCACAAGTATTTTCTTCATGGCTGAAGGTTTTTAGCAAGACTGCGACGGCAGTGAATTGCTTGCTCAAGTTTGCTTGTGCTAGTCGTCATCTTCGGGAAGTTGATGACGATTAATGAGCGGTAATTGCGTGAGCGTGAAGGCAACGGTGAGCCCTATGGATCCGAATACTTTGTAGGTCACCCAAAAGTCCGTTGATTGTGTGCGCCAGACAAGTTCATTCAACAGCGCCATGACAATGAAAAACCCGGCAAATCGCCACGTAAGAAGTGTCCAGCCCCGGTCGTTCAGTTGCCACGCCGAGCCGAAAAGAGGCCTAAGCAACGGTCGGCCGACAGCCAGTCCACCGATCAACACCGACGCCAACAATCCCTGAACGATTGTAGGTTTTATTTTGATGAATATTTCGTCCTGAAAATACAATGTGAGCCCACCGAACAGCAGTACAACGGCGCCAGTAATCAGTGGAACCATTGCAATGCGCCGTTGGACAGCGAACCCGACGGCAATCGCAACAATTGTTGCCACGACCAGTGAACCTGTCGCGATAAATAGATCGAAGAGAATAAACGCCGTGAAGAAGACGGCGATCGGTCCATATTCGATGGCGGCTTTGAGGACAGGTTTCGATGAAGTTGTCATGGCCATCACATATAGTCC
This sequence comes from Alphaproteobacteria bacterium, assembly GCA_963693665.1. Lineage (GTDB taxonomy): Bacteria > Pseudomonadota > Alphaproteobacteria > UBA8366 > CAVOAK01 > CAVOAK01. The sequence continues at coordinate 11,505 of CAVOAK010000069.1, forward strand.
GTGTTAAGTAGGTAGTGGGTGACTATCAAAATATTATGTAGCGCCCCAGAGGTGGGCGCGGTTTACTCAATGGTCAGTCGGCTAGGCCAAACAGGCTGCGCGCAAAATCGCGCGGCGAAAACGACTGTAAATCGTCAATCCCCTCGCCGACGCCAACCGCGTGTACGGGCAATCCAAATCGTTCTGCTAGCGAGACCAACACGCCACCACGTGCGCCACCGTCGAGTTTGGTAAGGACCAAGCCGCTCACAGAAACCAATTCTCGGAAAACCTCCACCTGTGCATGGGCGTTTTGTCCGGTCGTTGCGTCGAGAACGAGGATGCAGTCGTGCGGAGCGGTATCGTCCTGCTTGCTGATGACACGCACAATCTTTTGCAGTTCGGCCATCAGCTCCTGCTTGTTATGAAGCCGACCGGCAGTATCGACTAAGAGGATATCTGTTTTCGCAGCGCGCGCCTTCTCCATCGCTTCAAATGCGAGGGCTGCAGCGTCTGCGCCTTGATTACCTGAAACAACAGGTACCGTTGCACGTTCGCCCCAAATGTTTAGCTGTTCAATTGCCGCTGCCCGGAATGTATCGCCCGCCGCAAGCATTACCGTGTGACCCTGGTCGACAAACTGCTTGGCGAGCTTGCCGGTTGTCGTCGTTTTTCCGGTTCCATTAACGCCAGCCACAAGTATTACATGGGGGCAATGTCCTGGCTGTATTACAAGCGGCTTTGCTATCGGTTCGAGTAATCTCTGAATATCTTCTGCCAGCGCCTCCCGCACCGTTTTCTCGTCAGTCCCACCGGGGAAGTTCCGTTTTCGAAGTCCGTCCACGAGCGTCGCTGCCGTCGTCGGGCCAAGGTCTGCGGTGATTAGTAGATCCTCAATCTGATCGAGTTGCGATTGATCGAGTTTTCGACTGGTGAGAATGCCAGCAATGCCACCTGCCAGCTTGGAAGATGATTTGGAGAGTCCCGCCCGTAGCCGTCCAATCCAACTCCGCTCATTCATTGCGCAGGTTTCTCGATCGGCGTTGCCAGAAGAGTTTGGCCATCAACCGATGTTACTCGGGCTACGGCTATATGTCCTTCGAGGACCGTCACTGGTGCGCCGTCAGGGTGCGCGATCCGCGCTTTGGCATAGTGGTCTGTCCGGCCCTCGTTATTGCGTTCGACAAGTATGTTTTCGATTCCGCCGACACGAGTCTCCAAAAATTTCTGCGCAGCCGCGTATCCGGCTTCACGCAACCTGGCGGCACGTTCCCGCCGCAGCTGTTTTGGTATCTGCGGCATCCGCGCGGCAGGCGTACCTGGGCGCTCGGAGAATGGAAACACGTGGAGCCAAGTCAAATCGCATTCGCCAACGAGATCGAGCGATCGCCGAAACATGTCCTCGCTCTCAGTTGGAAACCCCGCAATGATATCGGCGCCGAAGACAATGTCCGGCCGAGCGTCCCGAATGCGTCGACAGAGGTCAATCACGTCATGTCTTGAATGGCGTCGCTTCATCCGCTTGAGAATCAGGTCATCGCCGGCCTGTACGGAAAGATGCATATGGGGCATCAAGCGGTCCTCTTCAGCAATAAGCCGCATCAGGTCCTCATCGATTTCTACGCTATCCAGCGAAGATAGCCGTAGCCGCATAAGGTCAGGAACGAGCGCAAGAAGCCGGCGCGCCAACTGTCCTAGGCTCGGGTGACCCGGCAGATCGGTTCCGTAATCCGTGATATCGACGCCGGTTAACACGATTTCCATATGCCCGTTTTCGACCAGCTCGCGAACTTGCGTAACAACTGCGCCTACGGGAACTGAGCGGCTTGGACCTCGTCCAAAGGGGATGGTGCAAAACGTGCAGCGATGATCGCAGCCCTGCTGCACCTGCACAAATGCACGGGTGCGGCCTTCAAAGCCAGCGATCAGATGGCTTGCCGTCTCGCGCACCGCCATGATGTCGTTGACCATGACCCGGGGCGTCTCAGCCATCGTGAAAGAAGTGAGGTCTAACTTCTCTATGTTGCCAAGAACACGTGAAACTTCTGGCATGGCTGCATAGGTCGCCGGGTCGATTTGAGCGGCGCAACCGGTGACGATGATTTGGGCGTCTGGGCGCAACCTGCGTGTGCGGCGAATCGCCTGGCGTGCCTGGCGCTCCGCTTCCACCGTCACGGCGCAGGTGTTGATGATGACCGCGTCGTTGAGTCCGGCAGCCTTAGCATGACCACGCATTACTTCTGATTCATATGCATTGAGGCGGCACCCGAAGGTGATGATCTCCGGTCTTTCAGATGGCTCAGATGAAAATTTCATTCGCCGCTCGTTTCATTCCACATTCCTGTGAAACTCACCGCAACGGGGCCAGTCATGAGCACGTCGCCTGTATCCAGCCACTCGATTGATAATGTGCCGC
>CAVOAK010000070.1:0-13896 GCA_963693665.1 Alphaproteobacteria bacterium
CGCCAACCGCGGGGCCGAGTTGGAAGCCGTGACCACAAAATCCAAATGCATGAAACAGCCCGTTAGTTGTCATGCTTGGTCCCATTATTGGAATACGGTCGGGGAGATAACCCTCGACGCCGCTCCAAGTCCTGATGATATGAACATCTTTGAGCGCCGGCAAAAATCGGATTAATCGTTCCCGATGTCCTAGTGTGTTTTGCGGCAAGACCTGTGCACGGGCTGGATTTGCGGTTGCTGACCCTTGTGGATCGCCGCCAAATATTACGTTGCCGCGGTCGATTTGTCGGAGATATATATGGCCGCCTCGAATCGACAGAATGGTGTCGACAAATCGGGGAATGGGCTCAGTAACGCCCACTTGCGGGGCTTGCGCCTCGATCGGGGCATGTTCGCCGAAGCTTTCCGCAATCCAGGCTCCCCAGGCTCCCGCACAGTTGAGAAGAGCTTCAGCGCGCACTTCAATGCCGTTATTTGTCGTCACGACAAATGACCCTCCGCTGTGCCCAACTGTGTCCACTTCCGCAAATTCACGAATATCCGCACCAGCCTTGCGGGCAGCTCGCGCGAATGCAGGGGCTACAAGGCGTGGGTTTGCGCAGCCGTCGAACGGTGTGAAAGCGGCTCCGACAACATTCTTTCCAAGATATGGATACCGCTCGCTGAGCGCGTTGCGACCAATCATTTCGATCTCGAGTCCGTAGTCCCTTGACTGCCGTGCGTACTCCTCAAGACCCTCGAGTTCAGTCTCGGTGTAGACACCTTTTAGATTGCCTATTAGTTCGTACTCACAGGTATCTCCAACCACCTCGCCCAGGTTGTGCCAGATGTCGCGCGATCGTCGGGCGAGTGGCAGTTGGGGCAAATAGCGATCGCTCTCGCGAACATTTCCGAAATTGGCGCCGCTTGCTTGCGAGGCGATAAAGCCGCGTTCGAGCAAAATCACTGAACGGCCGAGGAGCCGCAAATGTAGCGCGGCAGAGCTTCCCATTATTCCGCCGCCGATGATGACGACGTCGGCCTGAAGGTGTTCCATCAAGCGTCGTCGGCAATTGCCAGTGGCTTAACTGGGGCTTGCCCACGGAGTCGACTGGCTTTTTCGATCGGCAGGCCTAATGTATTGGCGACCAACGCAGCGCCTGCATAACCGCAGTATCGTCCCTGGCATCGACCCATCCCGATGCGCGTAAAGGCCTTGGCTTTGTTAACATCCAATGCCCCCATTTCATTTGCTGCATGACGGATTTCGCCAGCCGAGATTGCCTCACAGCGGCATATCAGGGTTTCGGCCGCAGCCTGCGTAGCGAGCTCCACCGGGACTGGAAATGCTTTGTCTAACGCACGGCGAAAGCGCGCAAGTCGCCGAAGGCGCCGACGCAGTGCTGCTGTGCGGTTATTTGAAACTTTCCGGCCCAAGTCTTCGAGAGCGGCATAGGCAGCGAGTTCGCCCGATAGTTCTGCTGCGTCCGCACCTGCTATCCGCTGGCCGTCTCCAGCAAGATAGAGACCCTTCACGTCGGTGCGACCGTCCTCGTCTACGATCGGCAGCCACTGGCGGCAATACGTATCGAAAAAAAACTCGCAGTGGGCCAAGTCGGCGATCTGTGTTTCCGGCTTCAGCCCGAAGCCCATTGCAATCGCATCAGCGTCAATTTTGTGGGTCGCCCCGGAGTTATCGCGAAATGAGAGGCCTTCGACATTCTCGCCACCCTCAACCGCAAGGGGTGTTGCGCCGTGAAATATGGGAATGCCCTTCGACCACAGAGAGGCCATGTAAAACAGCCCCTTGGCAAAAGTGGTTGTGCCGGAAAGCATACCCCAGCTTGCCCCAACCTTGGTTGAAAACGACGTTGTATCGACGACTGCGACGACATTTGCCCCGGCTTTCGCGTATTGATAAGCAACCAGGTAGAGCAGCGGCCCTGTGCCAACGAACGTTGTTCGCTCACCGACGCTACAGGCCTGATACTTAAGCGAGACCTGCGCACCGCCAAGCGTGAATACACCTGCCTTCGACCAACCGGGAAATGGCAGTACAAGGTCAATTGCGCCGGGTGCGACAATAGCTGCGTCAAACGAAATCTGGTCCGTTACTCCATCTCGCTCCGTGTACAAGACATTCTCGTAAATATTCCACGCGAGGGTGGCCGGTCGGTAATCAATCTGTTTTTTCAGGGAATCGAACTTGGCATGAAGCTGCGAAGCTTTTCCCGCCTCGAAGCCGTAGAGGGTCTTTGCAGAGCGGGTGAATTGGGGTGGTTGTCGGCGATAGATCTGGCCACCGCTTTGTGGGCTTTCATCCACCATAACCGGACAAATGCCAGCATGCACAACGGCTTCAGCTGCGCGAGTTCCGGCTGGCCCGGCGCCAACGATGACTACGGTTGGCTCTGCCATGGCCCTTCCGGAGTGCCGGTTACGACGTTCAATCCCTCGCTGATAAACGTAGTGCAGGCGCGAATTCGTCGGCCTTCAGCAAGCCAAACCCAACAATCTTGGCATGCACCCATGAGGCAAAATCCTGCTCGTGGTTCATCCGAGAACTCAAGTTTGCGGAGCTTCTTTCCATGGTTGAGGATGGCGGTGAGCACGGTATCACCCTCCAGCGCGCGCGCGGTCACATCATCAACGCTGAATTGGACCGGCTGTCGTTCAGTTTCTGCGTGGCGTTCGAATTGTGCTGTCATGGTGTCCATGATTAACGGGAAAAGACTACCGAGCAAAGTGTTCTATTGAGCCTGTGGTGTCTCCGTCCCTAATGGCCCCAATTCCTGGCGGCGCAATGCCCGGCCTGGGCGCGCACCAGTCGACGTGCCGTCGCGCCAGATCGTCGTGCCGTTAACCATCACCAATTCAACGCCGGCAGCCGGCAAAGTTGGGTTCTCGAACGTTGCCCGATCGATCACAGTGTCTGGATCAAAAAGCACTAGGTCGGCAAAGGCGCCTGGTCTGACGACGCCGCGGTTTACGAGGCCAAATCGAGCTGCAGGGAGGCTTGTCATGCGCCGTACCGCCTCTTCAAGGCTGAATAGTCCCGTATCCCGTGCATAATGACCAAGCACACGGGGAAAGGTGCCCCATAGCCGTGGATGGGGATGATTATCTTTTGGCAGACCGTCTGACCCGATCATCGTGTGCGGATAGGCGAGAATGCGTTGCACGTCAGCCTCATCCATAGCGAAGAATACGGCCCCTGCCGGCAAAAGCTGCTGGGCTGCCTCGACTCGGTCACATCCCATCTCGGCGGCGATGTCGTCCAAATCACGACCGGCTACATCTGGTCGCGTTGCCGATCCGGTGACGATGATTTTGGAGACCTCGTTCACACGGCCCGGGTCCAGCATGGTCGAGGAAGCAGCATACGGATAAACATCGAGACCGATTGATTGACCAGCCCGCGCATTGTCGATCATCGCCAGCGTTTCGTGTGAACGACCATGATTCTTCAGTCCGGCACACTTGTGGTGCGAAATCACAATGGGGACATCTGCCGCTCGGCCGATTGCAAATGTCTCTTCAAGTGATTGTGCAACGCCGTCTGCCTCGTCGCGCATATGCGTCGTATGGAGTGCTCCGCCAAGGGATTTTGCAAGTTCTATGACCTCTTCCGTCGGCGCTGCGCTGGCTGGCGGATAGTAGAGTCCGGTGCTAAATCCGATGGCGCCTGCGTCGAGCGCTTCTTCAAGGCCGACCCGCATAAATTTAATCTCGCCGGTGCTCGCTGCCCGGTCGAGACGATCCATTGCAGCGACCCGCAGTGTAGAATGTCCGACTTGGCAGGCGGCATTGATGGCGGCTGGATCGTTGTCGAGTGCGTTCAAGTATGCCCCGAAAGTCGGGAAAAAATGCTCGGGGTCGTCTGCCACAAGGTCAATCGGTGCTGGTGGCCTGTGGCAGGTGCTGAGTGGCCCCAGACTTATTCCACAATTTCCCGTAATCACTGATGTCACACCTTGGCTGACTTTGAACGCCATCAGCGGGTCCGTTAGCAGCGCGTGGTCGTCATGGGTGTGTGCGTCAATAAATCCCGGCGCGACGACCTTGCCGCGGGCGTCAATTTCGATTGGGGCTGTTTGGTCGATCTCGCCACCAATTGCCACAATGCGATCATCGGCAACTGCTATATCGGCCTGCAATGATGGGTTTCCTAAGCCATCTATCAATCTCGCATTGCGAAAAATGCAGTCGACGCGCTTAACACCGGTTGTCGTCATGATGCGACCTCTCCCATTCGTATGCTCTAACATTTTTATATATTGGTTGATAGTTGGGCGGACGTTCATGCACATTGTCTAATTCTTATCCGCGTAATCTTATTTATCTGACATTTGTCAGACCGCATATACGGGGAAAATTTTGTAACGGCTCAATCCCTCACTAAAAAATTGTTACACCATATGTTGAGGTGTTTGTTACAAGTCATACGAAATGTTGGAAAATTTGTGTAATCGCGGTTGTCAGTTGGATCACATCAAAGAAAGAAAGTTGTCTGCAGAACCGGACACAAGTGTGTCCGGTCGATTTCAATCATGGCGGAGTTGCCGCCGCGTCAACCGTTGTCCTCGTCGCAAGGGCTCCTGCGGGAACAGTTGACCCCGCGTCCACGGTTCAAGGTCTGCAACGTTGGAGGCGGGAAGCCAAGTCAACGGGGCGTAGGTGCATGAACCCTTCGCGTGGTTGCGCTTTGGTTGCGCTACAATTTTCTGTGTGCTGAAGTCAGTGCAAGATAACTGATAAGTTATTGATAATATTGGTGCCCCCGGGGAGACTCGAACTCCCACTCCGTTGCCGGAAACAGATTTTGAGTCTGCCGCGTCTACCAATTCCGCCACAGGGGCACTTTACCGATACCAGTCAACGTCAACGCGCCGGGTAGATCAGTCGAGTACACAGTAATCATAGTCACACACTGCGCAGCGTCAACGAGGGTTGCGTTCGTCAGGCGCAAACAATTTGCGGCGCCAGCGGGACGTTTAGGGTAGGCACCACCATATTAATTCAGGCGATCAGCCATCACTTAGTTCACTACCGATCAGACAATCGTGAAAACCTTGTATGTGGCAAAACCGTCCCCATCTTCTTTTTATTGGAGGGCAGATTGAAATGATTTCACAAGAGACAATAAATTCCTGGCACCGGTTAACCATGGTGTTTGCTGTGGGAATAGGAATTTGTCTCATGGCACTCGGCGGAATGACAGCGTTGCCAACGGGCACGGCGGTAGAACGGGTATATCAGCCGACCGGCCTGCTGACGGTGCACCAGGATATAACCGGTCGTGTCCAAACCGTGGTACGGAACCACATACCCATTTAGGTCGTATTTAATTTACCAACCCCGCGTTTTATAGCCTCGCGGGGCTGACTGGCGCTTGCGCAGCGGGTAGTTTGTACTGTCATCGCGACATGACGCGATAATGGACGCGCCGCATGCCAGATCATCTTTCCCAGAAACAGCGAGCGGTGGCCGTTTTCGCGCAAGCGATGGAACTGCACCGCGCTGGGCAGGTTGGAGAGGCTGTCGAGTTCTACAGGCAGGCGTTGGCTGCCGATCCGGAACCGGCAGAAGTGTGGCGCTACCTCGGTGACGCAGAGCGCGATTGTGGTGATATTTCAGCCGCGCTTGAGGCCTTTCAAAAGGCGATCGTGCGATCACCCGAAAATGCTTTCTATCGAGCGGAACTTGCTACCACATTGCACGGGGCTGGCCGCCTGGAAGACGCTGGTGTGGCCTATCATGCGGCGCTCGATCGCGATCCGTCTGATCTCATCTCCCATAACAATCTCGCCGGTGTCCGTGTCGCCTTGGGCTGCAAAGATGAAGTGATTGAAGAATATCGCAAGGCATTGCAGGGCGACCCGGGGAATGTCGATATCATAATAAATCTCGGCGTAACGTTGCGGGAGGCAAGAATTCCGTCCGAGGCCGCGGAATTGCTGCGCTTGGTGTTGAAGTCAGACGATGTGCCGGCAAGGGTACATGCGGCGTTGGCCGATGCCTGCGCCGATTTGGGCGATCGTGCCACGGCTATCGACGAGTACCGACTTGCGCTGCTCTACGAATCTGGTTACGCGATGCCGGGAGCCGGCGCGAGCCTTGGTACATTGTTGCAGCAGGAAGGGCGTACGCAAGAGGCGTTTGCCGCCTACCGCGAAGCGATCCGCCGCGATCCAAAATCTGTACTCGCTCTTACAAATCTTGGCGCTATCCTTGTTGAAGTAGGCCAAACGGAAGAGGCGACCTCCTGCCTAGAGATGTCAGTCGAACTCGATGGCAACTATGCAGCGGCCTGGGGCAACCTCGGCAATGCGCGTCAGGACCAGTTGCGTCTTGAAGATGCACGTAAGGCACATGCGCGCGGGCTCGCTCTTGAACCAGAGAATCCTGACCTTCATTGGAACAACGCAATGACGTTGTTGCTGAACGGTGACTATGAGGCGGGTTTTGAAGAGTACGAATGGCGCCTCAAGATGCCGAAGATTGCACCACGCGCGCTTACATCGCCCATATGGCAGGGCGAAGACTTGGTTGGCGCGTCGATTCTGCTTGTTGCTGAGCAAGGATTGGGTGACGCGATCCAGTTTGCCCGCTTTGCGTCGGGTCTCGCGGCGAAGGGCGCGAGGGTGACGATCTGTTGTGCAGACTCCCTGGAGGCATTTTTTTCCACGCTCGGCGGCCTTGAAGGCGTTGTGGAAACCGATGACCCAATTCCCGACCACGACTTCCACCTACCTCTCATGAGAACGCCACATCGCCTCGGCGTGTCACAGGCAACAATTCCTGGCGACACACCGTATCTCAAGGTGCCGGACGGCGTGACGGTGCCACCTAGCCGTGAAACGAAGCACCGCATTGGCCTGTGTTGGAGTGGAAACCCGGGGCACCCGTCGGATCGGCAGCGTTCTTGCGGGCTTGCCATCCTACGGCCCCTGCTCGACAGGTCGGATGACGAGTGGGTCAGCCTTCAGTTCGGACCTGGCACGGAAGCAATTGTCGAAGAAGGCCTCACAGATCTAGTCGCCGATTGGGCTCGATATCTCCACGGATTTGGCAACACCGCAGCGGCAGTTGATGCACTCGATCTTATCATTTCGATCGATTTCTCGACTGCCCATCTTGCCGGTGTGCTCGGTTTGCCGGTATGGGCCATGCTTAAACACGTGCCCGATTGGCGCTGGGGGACAGACAAGGAAACGACGCCCTGGTATCCTACAATGCGCCTCTTTCGGCAGCCGGAGCCGGGCGACTGGCAGGGCGTCGTAAACCTCGTCGCGCAGGCATTGGTGGAGCAAAAATGAGTGCATTATTGAAGCGAATTTACGATTGGACTATGGGCCTTGCCAGCCATCGGCATGCAGTTCGTTGGCTTGCCGTCGTGAGTTTTGCTGAGAGTTCTTTCTTTCCCATACCGCCCGATGTGATGCTGATTCCGATGATTTTGGCGCAGCGCGCCCGAGCGTGGATGTTCGCAGCCCTCTGTACTGTGGCGTCGGTCGCTGGGGGGATTGCAGGCTATGGAATCGGATTTCTTTTGTTCGAAAGCGCTGGCAGGCCAATTGTCGAGCTATATGGTTACGTCGATGAATTTGCGCGATTCCAAGACTACTACCAAGTTTACGGCGCGTGGATCGTCGCAGTTTTTGCACTGACGATCCTGCCCTATAAGGTCGTGACCATTGCGAGTGGTGTGGCGGTCCTTGAGCCAATTAGTTTCATCACGGCATCGGTACTCGGGCGCGGTATACGCTTCTTTGCGGCAGCGGCATTGTTGCGGATTTTCGGTCCGCAGATCAGATCGTTTATTGAAGCGCGGCTCGGTTTGGTAACCACAGCCTTTGTTGCGCTGCTTGTCGCTGGCTTTCTCATTATCAAGTTCGCGGTATAAATGCGCATCGACAGGTTCATGGCCATTGGGCCATTTGGCATGGCCATCGCAATAATACTGACGAGCGCCGGGGTGCTGGCCACAGTCTATACGTCGCAATATTGGGGGGGGCTCGCCCCCTGCCCGCTCTGCCTGTATCAGCGTTGGCCATGGTGGATCGCGTTCGGGCTCGGACTCTTTGCTGTGTGGGCGGTGCCGCGGCGTGCACTATGGTGCTTCGCAATCGGCGTATGTGGAGCGGCGTTGATGGCAGGCGCCGCAGTTGCCGTTTATCATGTTGGTGTCGAGCAGCATTGGTGGCGCGGACCCACAAGTTGTGCCGCCGCATCAACACCGGTATCGCTGGAGGAGCTAAAGGCACAGATCATGGCAATGCCAGTCGTCTTCTGCGATCAAATTCCTTGGTCACTGTTTGGCATTTCGATGGCAGGCTACAATGCTATCGCGTCGTTTTTGGTCGGTACTGCGTCGTTGGCTGCTGTGTGGCGGTTACGACGAAGGGAAGTTTGATGGGTATGCGAGCAACAAAACGGAGCCGAAAGTTGAAAAAAGCGCCGGCGTATTTGCTGGGTGATCTAAAACCAGTCGCGTCGGTTCAGCGGATGATTCGCGTCGACCATGCGGGCGAATACGGTGCCGCACGAATATATGAAGGTCAACTCGCCGTGTTGCCTCCTGGTCCAGATGCGGATGCAGTGAAGGAGATGGCGGAGCACGAGAAGCGTCATTTAGCAAGGTTCAGTGAGATCCTTGTGGACCGCCGTGTCAGGCCAAGCATTTTAAGCCCATTGTGGCATACGGCAGGATACGCTCTTGGCGCCGCAACGGCTTTGCTCGGTCCGAAGGCGGCCATGGCATGTACTGCAGCGGTCGAGGAAGTTATCGACGAGCATTATGCAGAACAGGCCGAAGCGCTTGGCGACGACGAATCTGAACTCCGTACATTGATTGAAGAGTTTCGTCAGGACGAGCTTGCCCATCGCGACATCGCCCTTAATCGGGGTGCAGAAGAGGCCCCTGGGTATGAATTGATGACGGGTGCTATCAAGGCGGGGTCACGCCTTGCAATCTGGCTTGCCAAAAGATATTAGCGGCTGGACGAATTTCCTGGTGCACGCAACGAGTTCAGGCCGCCGTTCTGGGCACCTAAGGCTCTAGCTCCGTATCCCAGTACAGAAAGTCGCCCCAACTTTCGTGAAGGAAATTTGGCGGGAAGCTCCGGCCGTTTTCCTGCAAAATCCATGACGTCGGTTGTCCGAGGTCGTGGCGTGGAAACATTCGTGCTTCCTTGGGGAGGCGCCCGCCCTTGTGCAGATTGCAGGCACCGCACGCGGTTACGACGTTCTCCCAGGTCGTGCGCCCGCCGAGTGAGCGGGGAATGACATGATCGAATGTGAACTGATGCGCAGGACCCGGCTCGCCGCAATACTGACACGTGAATCGATCGCGCAGGAATACGTTGAAGCGCGTAAACGCTGGTCGAGGTGCGGGTGGCACATATTCTCGAAGCGAGATGACGCTCGGCAGCCGAAGCTCCATGCTCGGTGAGTGGACGGTTTGATCATATTCTGAGACTACGTTTACGCGCCTGAGGACAACCGCCTTGACGGTTTCCTGCCACGGCCATAGCGAGAGTGGAAAGTAGCTGAGCGGCCTAAAGTCCGCGTTCAGTACTAATGTAGGGCACTCGTTTAATCTCTGCATCGCGCCAGGACGCTAAATGTCTCCTCCGCTACTCAAAGCCCGCCAAACGTGTGAAAAACACGTCGTATATACGGTCTGATAACGGATTTTGCCAATTCATTCAAGAATTTCGCATTTACGTGACTATTCTTGAATGCTTTGCGGGCAGTTAGCGACCAAGATGCTCCTTGAGGAACGCACAGCCACTGGCAAGTCCATGTTCGTCGATTGAATGCCCTAACGCAGGACGGCTATTGGTTTCCACGTGTACGCCGACACTTTCTAATGCCTCCTTGGCTTCGGCGAGCGATTCGAAAGGTACAACCGGATCCGCATCTCCATGGATCAACAATATTGGGGGCCGCGCACGGATATCATCGGCGAGTTGTCCCGCTGCCATCAGCCTGCCGGAAAACCCGACAACTGCTGCAACCGGTTCGGTGCTGCGCAGCGCGACGTGTAATGCCATCATCGTCCCTTGGCTAAAGCCAACGAGCGCCACCTTTTGGTGTTCGAGATTGGTGCGAGAAAGTTCAGAATCTATGAATTTGCTGAGAATGGGTGCGGCTGCCTCTACGCCCACAAGAAGACTCTCAGGCGAGCGATCTTCGACGCTGAACCACTGGCGGCCCATTGGTGCCATGTCGCACGGAAATGGTGCATCAGGTGCGATAAACTGGGCGCGGGGCAGAAGTTCGGCTAAGTGCGGAGCGAGCCCGATGAGATCGTTTCCATCGGCACCCAGACCGTGCAGCAGAATGATTAATTGGCTCGGCACATTGCCTGCTGCGGGTCCAAAATTCGGGCCGGCGAGGACTATACTCATTTTTGTACTCCCTTTTTCGCTAACGTTGGCGCGGGCGTAAGCCCATCCGAACTGAACGGTGCACCGCGATAATATTGCCACATGAGAAGGGCAACAATTCCGCGCCACGGTCGCCACGGTTCCGCTATTGCCTCCATGCGCTCGCGATTTGGCCGCTCATTCAACTTTTTTAACTTCTGGACAGCCACCGCGACAGCAAGATCATCGGCCGGCCAAACGTTGGTGCGGCCCAATGCAAACAGCAGATAGATTTCCGCACTCCAACGACCAATGCCCTTATGGCTGATCAAACTGGCCATGGCTTCTTCTTCCGGCAACGTGGCCAAGTGTGTTGGATCAAAGTCACCCGAGACAATTGTTGTTGCAAGCGCTCGACCGTATTCCATCTTGCGGCCGCTGAGGCCGACCGCTGCAAGTGCAGCGTCGTCGAGTGCAAGAAAGTTTTCAGGCGTCAGCGGGTCCGCTGCAGCCTCGAGACGAGTGCGAATTGCCATTGCGGCGGCGGTGGAGATTTGTTGTGCCGTGATGATTCCGATCAAAGTTGCAAATCCAGGTTGGCGGTTACGCGTCGGCGGGTGCCCGACTTCCGCTACAGCGCGGGCGATGTCGGAGTCGCGGCTGGACAGTTCGTGAAGGGCGTCGGCGATCATCGTTTCGGTTATTGTCATGGCAATTGACATAACTCAGCCCCGGGGATAGTGCCAGTATCATGGTTGTCACCCGCTTCGCACCGAGCCCAACCGGCTATCTGCATCTCGGCCATGCCTTTAGCGCGTTCTTTGCCTGGGATATGGCAAGGCGTTCCGGTGGGCGGTTTTTGCTGCGGATTGAGGATATCGATCCGCAGCGCTCGCGGCCTGAATTTGTCGACGCAATTTATGAGGATTTGGCCTGGATAGGCCTACGATGGACGACGCCAGTGCGCCGCCAGTCGACGCATCTGCCTGACTATATCGCCGCCCTCGCTGTGTTGGCGGATGCGGATTTGCTCTATCCGTGTTTTTGTACGCGCAAAGATATCGCCGAGGAGATCGCCCGAGCTGGCATCGCGCCTCACGGTCCTGACGGACCTATTTATCCAGGAATTTGCCGCGGTCTCGATGCTGCAGAGCGCGGTGCGCTTATAAAATCAGGGCATTCCTATGCATTGCGGCTGGATATCGACAAGGCAGCCGATCGTGCTGGGCCGCTCGATTTCACCGATTATGACCTTGGTCGTGTCGACGTTGATCCGACATTGGTCGGCGATATTGTGCTCGCCCGTAAGGACGTGTCGACCAGCTACCACTTGTCAGTTTCAGTTGATGATGCGCTGCAGCGAATTACCCATGTGACGCGCGGCGAGGATCTCTTGCCGGCGACACATGTTCATCGGTTGCTGCAAGCGCTCCTCGGTCTGCCACAACCGGAATACCATCACCATCACCTGTTGAGCGACGACGAAGGAAGGCGACTTGCTAAGCGGGACGGCGCGATGACACTGCGCGCCCTCCGCACCGATGGTCAGTCACCGGCGGAGGTGCGCGCTTTGATCGGATTCAACAGCTGAATTTTTGGATATCACCAGCGCAAACGAGGCGTTTGCGGCTAGTTCGAAAGTTTTCGGCAAAGTGTGACGTAATCGGGTTCGATGTCGGGCGTTAACATGCCGTGACGAATTAGGAAATCGATAATCACCAGATTGCAGTTGTACTTGAAGTCGAACGTGTTACGCACCGTATCGATCAGCTTATCAATTGGCCAAAGCGCAAACCTCTCAACCTCTCCATCGGTGTTATTCGGTGTGAAATCGTCAGGTAACTCCAGGTCGTAGCAAAACATTTGGTCAGGCTTTAGCCAGTCGGCAAGCTGATGGGTGTAGGAGATCATGCCGGCCGCGACCGCGCAGCTCGACAATTCGGCTGGAATTCCGGCCTCTTCCTGTGCCTCCTTGATGACATTGGCATGGAGGCCGATGCCGATGGGTTGGCCACCAGCCACCATATTATCCAACATTCCTGGATATGTCGGCTTGTCTGATGCGCGTTTGGCCACCCACATATACAGGCCATCGCTTTTTTTCACATAGCCGTTCACGTGCACGCCCCACGAGCGGATACCAAGTACCGGGCATGCTGCCCGCTCGATTTGCATCAGCGGCGTCTCACCCCATTCCTTCATGACCGGATAGGGTTCGTCTCGCCAGGCTGTGATCAACCCCTGATCCGCAAATGCTCTCAAGGCACGCGCGACCGCCGCGCTGCGTTTATCGAAATCACCGACATGCGGTGCCATCGACACGGAGTGTTCGTTCATTGCAAACGCTTCCGGCCAGCGACCTAATTCCATGCCCAGTTTATGGTGGACCCAGCCGATTCTCGTTTCGCCAAGAGCGAGAGGGAGGAATGCGGAGAGGTCGGCGTTGTTACAGCGGTTGATATGGTCGAGAAAGCTCATGTCGATTTGCGCCGATGCACGTGTTGATCAATCACCGGCATCATCGACCGCAACTGCACCCTCGGCAACCAGCGCCTTGATCGCGGCTTCGCTGAAATCGAGCTCCAGCAGTATCTCTCTCGTGTGTTGACCATATCGTGGCGCGCTACGTTCGCTTGGTGCGTCAGTGTTTGAAAGTTTGACTGGCGAACCGATAGCTTTAGTCTTGCCGCCATGAGGATGGTCCACGTCGATCACCATATTTCGCGCCAGTACCTGCGGGTCCGATTGCATCTGCACAATGTCGAGGACAGGTCCGGTTGAAATTCCGGCCGACTCCATTCGCGCAAGCCAGATTGCGCTGGATTTTCCCTTGAAAATCGGTGCCAGTGCGTCAACGAGGCGATCAAGATGCGCCATTCGCTCCTCGTTCGAGGCAAAATCAGGGTCGTCGGCCAGATGTTTCGCTTCGATAACTTCGAGCAACCGCAACCAATTTGTTTGATTTGCAGCACCGACATTGATCCAGCCGTCAGCGGTGGGAAATGCTTGATACGGTGCAATCAACGGGTGCGACGAGCCGAGCGCGGGTGCGGACGCACAGGTGGCAAAACAAATGGCGGATTGCCATAACGTGTGGGTAACGCCTGCCTCAAGAAGCGAGGTGTCGACAAACCCGCCTTCACCCGTTTTAAGACGCCGCACGTAGGCTGCGGTTACGCCGAGTGCTGCAAGAATTCCAGCTGTAATGCCCATAACCGGTACGCCGACCTTAACCGGTGGCCGCCCAGGTTCCTCGCCGGTAATACTCATGAGGCCGCTCATCCCCTGGGCAATCAGATCAAATCCACCTCGTGCCGCGTAGGGACCGGTTCGGCCGAAGTCGGAAACCGCACAATAAATCAATGCAGGATTGTCAGCCTTCAAGTCGTCGTAACCAAATTCGAGCCGCTCCATGGTGCCGCGCCGAAAGTTTTCGATGACGATGTAAGCGCCGGCGATCAAACGCGACAACACCTCGCGGCCACCTTCCGTTTTTAGATTAAGGGCAATCCCTTTCTTGTTGCGATTGACGACCAGAAATACG
>CAVOAK010000071.1:0-13885 GCA_963693665.1 Alphaproteobacteria bacterium
TGCGCTCAAGGATCAGCGCTTTCAGCGCGACGTTGATTTCCTCTGCGCCCGGAAGGTGGGTTATGGCAACTGGCGTTGCAAAGAAGCCTTGAAATCCAATTTTTGCTGGAAGTTGCGCTTGTGGTGTCGGCATGGCTCGTGGCTTCCCTTGCCGCTAATTGCTGACAAATAAATTAATGGCGATGGAAATGCGGGTGCCCGCACCCTGGTAGTCGTTAACTCTGTGCATAAGCCACGATGGAAATATTACCATAAGGCCACTCTTCGGTCTGATTCGTTGATAGTCACCGGCGTTCTCTCCGCCAGGGACATTCATCCTCAATCTCGAGCTGTACATGACTGGAGCAGGTCCGCGTGGATCAAGCAGTTCAAGTTCACCGGCGGCGGAGGGGTTATTGTTGACGCCGCCGTCGTCAACAAAATAGACGCCTGACCAAAAGCAATTCGGGTGGGCGTGCAATTTGCTGCTTTCTCCGCGCGGGTTGACGACTGTGTGGGCACTGAGATTTCATCGGATTTCCTTAGATTGTGCCTAGCCTTCGGTCGGTCTGATCTGTGTCATGTCATGCCCGATTGCCGCGAACGTTTCAAGCAACCGTCGTGATGGCTCGCCGCCCCAAGACGCAGAATCCCAGCCCGACCGTCAGCTATTTTGGGTCGAATTCGATACGTTAGTATCCGCGCTTCTGCGGTCGAGGATCGTCCTTCGCAGCTCAAGGTTGAGTTGCTCTGGATCCTCCAGCTCCACAAAAACGACGGGTGTCGCGAAATAAGCGCGAACGTCGATGTCGGAGCTTTGAACAGGTGATTCCATAGTGATACCTAGCTATTCTCTACTCATCTGGCCAGCGCGGTGAAGTTGGCGTCAAGCGGCCAACGTGGCCGAACGGCGAAATTGAGGTCGTCGACAAGCCCACGCTGCAGCCGTTCAATGCCTGCCCAGGCGATCATTGCAGCGTTGTCTGTGCAAAGCTCGATGGGTGGGGCATGAAACGCAAGGCCAACCTTTGCTACGGCCTGATCGAGCCTCTCTCGCAAATATTGATTTGCCGCGACACCCCCGGCTAGAACCAATGATCGCCCCTCGGGAAATTCGTCTCGAAACCGTGTGATCGCATTGCTGCAGCGGTCGGTCAGAACGTCGCCAACTGCGGTTTGAAAGCAAGCCGCAATATCAGCGGCAACAATTGCGTCAAACTGATCGTCCTCAAGGCGGGCAACAATATGCCGTACGGCCGTCTTGAGGCCCGAAAACGAAAAATTGCATCCCGGTCTGCCGCTCATGGGTCGTGGCAGGTCAAATCGAGTTGGATCGCCCTTGAGAGCCGCTGCCTCGAGAGCTGGTCCGCCAGGGTAACCGAGGTCCAGCAGTGTTGCGGTTTTGTCGAATGCCTCGCCGATCGCATCGTCAACGGTGCCGCCATAACAGCGGTAGTCCGCCGTGTCTGCAATCGCCAATAGTTGACAATGTCCACCCGAAACCAACAACAAAAGATAGGGGAAGTCGACCTTGTCGGTGAGACGCGCCGTCAGCGCGTGCCCTTCAAGATGATTGACCGCGATAAGAGGTAGGTTATGGACCAGTGCAATGGCTTTTGCGGTCATCATGCCAACCATGACGCCACCGATGAGCCCCGGACCCCCTGTTGCCGCAATTCCATCCAGATCATTGAAGTCGATGCCTGCGTCTGCGAGTGCTTGGGCTACCAACCGGTCAATGTGGGTCAAATGGCTACGGGCCGCAATTTCTGGCACAACTCCACCATATGGTCGATGTTGATCGACTTGGGAGAGCACAACATTAGACAGAATTCGACGTTCGTCGCTCACGATTGCGGCGGCCGTCTCGTCGCACGACGTTTCGATACCGAGAATAAGCATGGCGGCGGCGTTGTAGCGCGCCGATGCACTCTACGCAACGCGGGCCCTAGGATTGTCTGGATGCGTCTTCAAATGCTTCCGTCCACCACTCGATCGCGGTAGAGAGTGGGTATGGAAAACCCAACATCGAATGTTACCGGTCTCATGCGATTGGGAACACGCGCATCACCCCTCGCGATCGCACAAACAACAATGGTTCGCGGTCGTCTTGAAGAGCTTCATCCTGCGCTTGAAATCGAGGTTGTCACAATTGCCACATCAGGTGACAAGATTGTTGATCGCCGTCTATCTGAGGTCGGTGGGAAGGGGTTATTTGCAAAGGAGATTGAGGAAGCTCTACTAGCAGGTGAGATCGACGCTGCGGTCCACTCCATGAAGGACCTTGAAACTCATTTACCTGACCGTCTCTGTATCGGTGCGGTTCTCCCGCGCGAAGATCCACGTGACGCATTTATCGGCAAAGATGTACTGGCGCTGGAGGCGTTGCCGATTGGTGCCGTGGTGGGCACTACATCGTTGCGGCGGCAATCCCAGCTTTTGGCGCTTCGGCCGGACTTTAAAATCGTGATTTTACGCGGCAATGTCGGGACGCGTATCGATAAGATTAGAAACGGGTATGCGGACGCGACGCTCTTAGCATTCGCCGGCTTGAAGCGGCTGAAAATGGAGGGCGTCATTACACAAGTCATATCGACAGACGTCATGTTGCCGGCGGTCGCACAGGGTGCTGTCGGTGTTGAAATTCGCGATGACGACGACCGAGCGCGAGCTGCAATGGCGGCGATTGATGATGCTGACAGCGCATTATGTGTAGCCGTTGAGAGGGCGTTTCTCGCAGTACTTGATGGATCATGCCATACGCCGATCGGTGGTCTTGCAGAACTGCACCGAGGGCGCGTTCGTTTGCGGGGACTTGTCGCTCGCCCCGATGGCACGGAAGTACAGCGTACAAGTCGCGAAGCATCTGAAAATGATGCACTCGAGATGGCAGTGGACGTGGGTCATGACCTTCGGGCAGCAATTGGCCCCGACGTCTTCGACGAGAATTAGAATGAGCGTCCCGCCAGCGAGTGTGCTCGTTACGCGGCCGAGGGAAGACGCACAATTGCTTACAGCTGACCTTGAGCGTCGTGGCGTTGGCGTTCTTCTCGAGCCGCTCTTCGAAATTGTCCCGATTGAAGGTGCCGCGCCTGATCTGCGAGATATCGCGGGCTTGCTGTTCACTTCGGCAAACGGCGTGCGTGCATTTGCACAGATAAGCAAACATCAAAATTTTAAAGTCTTCGCCGTTGGCGATGCCACGGCAGCAGCAGCACGCAGCGCCGGGTTCTCTGATGTTGATAGTGCTGGCGGCAGCGTTGAGGATCTCATGACCCTTGTTAAGGACAGCTGGACCCCAGCATCGGGCACACTTTTTTACGCGGCAGGCCGAACGATCTCTGGTGAACTCGCCGAGACCCTAGGGGCGTTAGGCTATGAAGTTCACAGGATGGCGTTGTACGAAGCCAAGGCCGCTGACGCCCTTTCAGTGAAGTTATGCGAAGTGATGCGTGCCGCGAAGCTCGGATATGCGCTGTTTTTTTCTCCCCGTACTGCGGACACCTTTGTTAGTCTTGTTACAAGTGCTTGCCTCCGCGATGCCTGCAAAAATGTGGAGGCGATATGTTTGAGTACTGCAGTGGCTGATATGTTTGCAGGGTTGAATTGGGGCTACGTGACAGTGGCCGCCGAACCTAACCAGGAAGCGCTGCTTACCGCTCTTGATCGACGGCTTGCGCATACAAATTCATGACCGAAAATAGTGAACCGCCCGAAGATCACCCGACCGAATTCTTGGATGCGGCTCTTGTGATTCAGAAGTTTGGCGGCATTCGTCCGGCGGCGTCATTGCTTGGCGTTGCGGCGAGTACGGTCCAAGGGTGGAAGGAACGCGGTGTCATTCCACAAAACCGCGAGCAAGCGATCCTAGACATCGCCGCGCAACACAGTATTGACCTTGCTGGACCTAGGGTGGCTGGCAAAACAATTGCTTCGACAGCAGCAACGTCGCCAAAAAAAAGTAATTCTCCGAACGATGCAGGCGCATTGAAAGTATCGCCGTCGGCAGAACAGCCGAGGCAAACACCAGTTGAATTGGCTGATGGCGCGACCCCAAAGACGAGCCGATCGAATAACGGGGTCGCCTGGATTGCCCTGATCCTTGCAGGCGGAGCGTTGATTGCCGTCAGTACACAGCCAAAATGGGCACCCATATTGTTCCCACAAGTGTCGCCAGCCGCTGTGCCAGAACCCGTGCCCAAAGATCTATTCGACAATGAGTTTGCAAGGGTGGAGAGCCGTATCACGGCCCTCGGCGATGAGCTGGCGGACGTCTCAACGCGAACAGAATCTGCCGCACTTCTGCCGGAACTTTCTCCGTTGGTCAGTCGTCTCGATGCACTCGAGTCAGCCAATGGTGAAGATGACGGTACAGGCATTCTTGCGAGCAGTATCTCGGAACTCAGTGATCGATTGATAGCGCTTGAAGGTCAATTGTCTGAAAAGGGTGCAGATGGTGACGCGACTGTAGCAATCGCGTCCTTCAGAACCGGAATTCTGTCGTTGAGCGTAGAAGTTGCGGCCTGGAGCGCGCGATTGGCAGCACTTGAGGCCGACCCGAGAAACCAAAGTGGTGGTGGTGCAGCTGCATTGGTCCTCGCCGTCGGGCAGCTTGAACGCGCTGTTCATACAGGCGGGCCATTTGCCGGAGCACTGGAGCGCGTGCAGACCTTTGGCGAAGGGGATCTCATCGTTGCCGGCGCATTGGCACCGCTTAGTGTGTGGGCGGAGGCAGGAATTCCGACTGAAGCAGCCCTCAGACTTCGTTTCAGGCCGCTCATGTCTGAGTTCGAGCAGCCCAATGTACCCGATACAGCAAACGATGCCTGGTGGCCTCGCGTACGTCGCCAATTATCCGGTCTGGTCACGGTTAGGCGAGTCGGTTTGGCCAATAGTCTGTCGCCGGTCGCGCAAATCGAACTGGCGGTCGAGCGTGGTGACCTTGAAAAGGCAGTTGTTGGGCTTGCACAGACCGCCCCCTCGGATTCGGAAACTGTTCAAGCGTGGTTAGTTGATGCTAAGGCGCGCGTTGCAGCCGAATCGGCGTTGAGATCACTTGGTGCGCACGCTCTAGACGTACTCGGCAAAACCGGAACGGCAACACAGTGATCCGCATCCTATTTACCATCGTGCAGATTGCCGTTGTCGTTGCCACTGCCGTTTGGCTGGCCGATCAACCAGGCCAGGTAACCATCGACTGGCAAGGTTGGCGTATTGAGACTACTTTTTGGCTGCTCGCAGTGGCCATCATAGTATTCGTAGTCGTTGCAGCGATCGCATACCGGTCGTGGCGTTTTTTGAGGCGGGCGCCCCGGAAACTCGTAGAGGCCACACGTGCAAGCCGCCAACGTCGTGGGTACAAGGCGCTGACCCATGGAATGGTTGCCCTTGCCGCCGGTGATGCGAGTGACGCACTGAGCTATGCGCGGCGCGCAAGTTCCCTGCTCGATGACGCTCCACTGACAATGCTTCTGACGGCGCAAGCCGCACAGCTGGGTGGCGACGAAGCTGCCGCGAAGCGCTATTTTGAGGCCATGCGGAGCAATCCGGTAACGGCATTTCTTGCTGTAAGAGGCTTGCTGAACCAAGCAGTCAAAGCGGATGATCGTGCAGAAGCGGTGCGGCTTGCGAATGAAGCACATGCTTTGCGGCCGAAGACCGGCTGGGTTCTCGAGCAACTGTTCGAATTGCAGATTGCTGCAAATCAATGGCAGGCCGCCGATGAGACCATGCAGGAGGCGGTACGGTACAAGACCATCGACAAGATCGAGGCGAGTAAGCGCCGCGCGGCAATTTTGGTTGAGCGCGGACGCGGTGCCCTTGCGAAGGGTGAAACAGTAGCGGCCCTCGATCATGCGCGAATGGCCTATGATCTCAATCCAGAGCTCATACCGGCAGCAATCTTGTATGCACAACAGCTTGCTGCCTCTAGCCGCAATCGAAGAGCCATCCGCGTTCTCGAAGATGCGTGGCGGCGGCAACCCAGCTCGGAAATCGCTGAAGCTTACCGAACACTCAATGCATCTGACGATGTGCTGGCGCAGGTCAAACGCATGGAGCGTCTTCTCGAAGTCGCGCCGGATCACGTAGAAAGCCATGTCGCGCTGGGCGTCGCGGCGCTAGAGGCGAAATTATGGGGTGAGGCCCGAAAACACCTGACAGTCGCTGCCGAAATGGCGCCAACGGCTCGCTTGTGCCGGCTGATGGCAGACCTTGAAGAAGCAACCGACGGTGATCAGATAAATGTGCAGGAGTGGCTTACGAAGGCCGTGGCCGCGGAGCCTGAAAACGGCTGGGTATGCGGTCGATGCGGGGCTGCAGCATGCCTGTGGACGGCGCGCTGTGGTAACTGTGAAATATTTAACACACTTGAATGGCGCACGCCGCCGCGGGTATTTGCGCTCGGCGGAGGTGAGGGTTCAGCCGCCCCGGAAGTCGATGCGCTGGCGGTTGGCTCCTGATAATGTCGAACTCAACCATTCACAATTTTACACGGTGCCGACAAATATGACCAAGCCCTGCCAAGGACCGGACGCCAGTCCACGCCAACCGAAGACGCCCGCACCACCGGGCGCGATCGACTCCCATGCTCATGTATTTGGGCCACTGGATCAGTTTCCCTATGTCGAGGAGCGGGGCTATACGCCGCCCGAGGCCCCGCTCGATCAGTGGTTTGCCATGCATAAGGCCATTGGGATTGAGCGCGGGGTACTGATTCAACCCTCCGTACACGGTACGGATAACCGAGCCATGTTGGCGGCAATGGCGCAAGCTGGAGATCGCTTGCGGGGGGTTGTGGCACTCGATGCTGACGTAAGCGATGCAGAACTCTCGGCTCTCGACGCGGCCGGTGTTCGCGCGACACGGTTCAACCTGCAGTTTTCCGGTGGCGTCGCGCTAGACGCCATGGCCTCACTGGCAGATCGCGTGGCGGGCCTTGGCTGGCACCTGCAGTTTCTGATGGACGCCCGGGATCTCGTTGAGCTCGGCCCGAAATTGCAGGCGTTGCCAACCGACATTGTCATCGACCATATGGGCTTCCTGCCAGCCTCGAGCGGTGTTGACCATCCGGGGTTCCAGGTTTTCGTCGAGATGGTGCGGAGTGGTAAGTGCTGGGCCAAACTCTCTGGTCCCTACCGGGGGTCAGAGCAGGACCCGCCCTACAACGATATGACACCCTATGCGCAGGCACTTATCGCCGCCCGTCCGGATCGCATCATCTGGGGCACCGACTGGCCGCATCCGGCGCTCGACGGGAAAATGCCCAACGACGGCGACCTCTTCGATATGCTCGCGGTTTGGGAGCCCGATGAGGCCAGGCGGCGGGCCATATTGGTCGACAATCCGGAGCGTCTTTTCGGCTTCGATCCGGTTTAGGCGTCACGCATATTGTGAGGCGCGCTTGCGCCGGACAACACACGGCCCTATTTTTGCCTGGACGCACACACCACGCGTAAGAGGCCGCCTTAGCTCAGTTGGTAGAGCATCGCATTCGTAATGCGGGGGTCGGGTGTTCGAGTCACCCAGGCGGCACCATACCTTTCTATCAATGAGCCACCATCAAGCCCGCCCACGCGATTCCCAAATGAAGGACGATCATGTTTGACCTGGTTCCATCGGTCCTGGCCTTTGCTTTGGCGGCGACCATCACGCCGGGTCCAAATAATGTCATGGTCATGGCATCGGGCATGAACTTCGGCTATTGGCGGACCGTGCCACACATGCTTGGAATTTCGATTGGATTTCCGCTCATGCTTGTTGCCGTTGGCGCGGGGCTGGGTGCTGTGCTGCAAAGTCACCCCGAGGTTCAGCGCGCCTTGACCTACATTGGCGCGGCCTATCTCTTATGGCTGGCTTGGAAAATCTCTGTTGCCGCGGCACCGGTCGCTGGCGCTACCGTCGGTCGCCCATTTGGTTTCTTCCAGGCCGCAGCGTTTCAATGGGTCAACCCAAAGGCGTGGATGATGTCCCTTGGCGCGGTCGCCGCGTTTACCTCGGCTGATCGCGATTTTGTGCTGGATCTCACGGTCATCGCCATCGCTTTCGCTGCAGTCGTTTACCCCTGCGTCTCCATTTGGACCTTGTTTGGCGGTGCCATCGGCCGCCTTCTTCGCGACCCGCGTCTGCGAACCGTCTTCAACGTCAGCATCGCTCTCTTATTGGTCGCGTCGCTGATCTGGCCATTGGTGTTATCGAAGCTCTAGAAAACGCATGCCGAAGACAATTCATGGCCTGAACAGCACTCAAAATTGATCACCTGCGCTTTTTCCGTGGCGAAATCACACAACAGGCTCGATGATGGTGGGCGCGGTGATAATGAAGGATTGGCGATGAACTATATTGAGTTGCAAGGTTTGCGCATCACCGCTCTCGTCCTCAGCACAGATGAAACGGCGCAAATTGACGCGCTGGCCGATAACCGCCGGATCGTCAGCCCAGCCCTAGCGCCGAGTTGGGATGCTGCATAAACCGATTTTCTGGGATTCGTTGCCCGGCAACCTCAAGGGAATGGCGTTCGCGCTCGTCTCGGGCATGACGTTCGCAGCGATCAGCGGAATGGTGCGTCACGTTTCTGCGGACATACATCCTTTTGAGATCGCGTTCTTCCGGTTCTTCTTCGGTTTCATCGTGCTTCTGCCCGTACTCATGCGGACGGGTCTAGCGCCTTTGAAAACCAATCGCCTGGGGATGCACTCTGTTCGGGTTGTGCTTGGCGCCTTTGCGACACTCGCCATATTCTACGCTCTCAGCGTGACGCCCTTGGCGCAGGTTGCCGCGCTCGGCTTCACGATGCCGATATTTGCGACAGTACTAGCGATGATTATTTTTCGTGAGATCGTCGGCATCAGGCGCTGGGCAGCTATTGCCGTCGGCTTTTTAGGGACATACGTGATTTTGCGTCCAGGTGCCGGAACGATAGAACTCGGCGCTCTTTTGGTCCTCTTCTCATCAGTGCTCTATGGGATCTCGGTCATCCTCATCAAGAGCCTAACCCGCACCGATACCCCCCTGACGATAACAGCGTTCCAGATATGCATGATGTCGCCGGTTCTCTTGGTGCCGGCGCTGTTTGTCTGGGAGTGGCCGACGTGGCCTCAATTGGCTTGGCTCGCGGCGATTGGTATCGTTGCCGCATTTTCTGTCATGTCATTTGCCATGGCTATGAAAGAGGCGGACACGGTGACTGTCATGTCGTTGAACTTTCTGCAGCTTCTCTGGGCGTCGTTGATCGGGTTTGCGTTTTTTGCTGAAATTCCCGACCTTTTTACCTGGATCGGTGGTGCCATGATTGTCGCATCGACAACCTATATTGCTTATCGAGAGCGGGTAGCAGGAAGGTCGCTAAAAGTTGTGTCCACAACACCGGCGCCGACTTGAAGCTATAATGTGGCGTGGACCTGGTTCCGGTCTCTGCGGCGATACTAACAAATGCGCGTTGCCCACTTAGGTCTAGCGCCGAACATCGGTGGTATGCCTAATGGGGCAATGCCGCCACCCAATCTACACTCATCCAAATGACTGAGTCAGCGCCCTCAAGCTCCTCGATGCCCTTGCCGCCGCTTGCGACAGATAACATCAAGGGCATGGTTTTCATGCTGATTTCCACCGTTGGTTTCGCAGCGATGGTCATGTTGGTGCGAGCGGCGTCTACAGATCTCCATCCCTTCGAGATTGCCTTTTTCCGCAATTTGTTTGGACTGCTGGTCCTGGTTCCTTGGTTTATCAAAGATGGGTGGATGCCGTTTAAGACGAGCCGACTAGGCGTTCATGTCATCCGTAATCTGGTTCAGGTCACGACGGTGCTTTCATTTTTCTTTGCTCTTGCCATCACACCACTGGCGCTCGCGACGGCGTTGTCGTTCATTGCGCCGATCTTCGCGACGATACTGGCAATTTTGTTCTTTCGGGAGATGGTGGGTGTTCGCCGTTGGATGGCCATTCTGTTTGGGTTTGCCGGGACTTACGTCATTCTTCGACCGGGCTTTACTCCGATTTCTCTTGGGCCCCTCCTCGTCATCTTCTCGTCAGTGATGTTCGCGATCTCTCTCACGATAATGAAGCTGTTGAGTCGGACTGATTCCACTGTAACTATTACCTGTTATTCAGCATCGCTGCTGGCCGTATTTTCCCTTGGGCCAGCCGCTTACTTTTGGCAGTGGCCGACATGGGAACAGCTTGGTTTGCTGGTGGCCCTTGGGCTGATAGCCACGTCAGCTCAAATGTTTTTCATCCAGGCCATGAAAATCGCCGACATGAACGTCGTTATGCCGATGTTCTTCTTCCAGCTCATATGGGTCGCTGTGGGCGCGTATTTAATTTTCGGTGAGGCGCCAGACGCGTACACACTGCTTGGCGGTGCCATGGTATTTGCGAGCACGTTCTATATCGCCTTCCGCGAAAGAGCGATCAAAGCTGATCCGGCCGCCCAACCTCCTGATGGAGGATAGGCGGCATTACTGAGCAGTCAGGACGGATGACCTACCCGAACCTCTTTCGCGTCGGGATCAAAGCGTAAGCGTTCAATTTTCGTTAGATCAGTTCCGGTCACTCTTACGTAGCGCGCATTTGGTGCCGGATTGATCGAATGAATATCGCCAATATCGTAGAGACCCGCACGGGCCTGATCGAGCCGGTAGTCTTTGACGCGTTCAAGCTCGGCGTGACCTTCTTGCCCGCCATCGTCCTGACGCTTCCAATCCGCCATGTCTGTAAACTCAGACGCCTGACCGTAGATCGCCCAGGACGGTCCGTGATCGTGGGGTGGCGATTCCTTGCGCGGCTCGTCGCCGCGAATGTGCGCAAGAACGCAAAAGCCCAAATCTTTATCTTCAAAAAGGGTATGTATGCCGTTTTCGGCGTCGGGGCCGCAATGTTCAGCAACGAAGTCCTTATTCGTCAAAAGCTTTTCCAGAAGTTGACGTACCCCGTCACGGCCGTCGTGGCCAGGCTTTGACGTCAACGTATCGCGTGCTTCATTACAAAAATCTTCAAGCGTATAAGCCATAACCTATTTCCCCATTTTTGAAAGTGTCGTTTGTTGGATTTAGAGTAGCGCAACTGCGCCGATTGTAAAATACTCCAGCGCATTGCCGACGCTGGCTTGTCTACCGTTGTATCCATCAGACCTGCGGTCTGCGCACGCCCAAGGCGTTAATAAAACCAATAAAACGCGACGTTAACCGTGAAGTCCACCGTGCAGCGCGCACCCGAAAGGGCCGCTTGTGCATTTATGGCGTAGTCAGACGACTTAACGCGTATCTAATACCGGGGAGGAACAACAATGATGAGACTTCAGGACAAAGTAGCGGTCATCACGGGTGCTGGCTCGGGCTTTGGCGAAGCTATGGCCAAGAGATTTATAGATGAAGGAGCCAAGGTGGTTGTCGCTGACATCAACGACGACGGGGGTGAGCGTGTCGTTTCCGAGATTGGTGACAATGCCCGCTACGTGCATGCCGATGTTCGCAAGGGTGCGGACGTCGCAAACATGATTCAAACGGCGGTGGAAACCTTTGGGCGTCTGGATATCCTCGTCAACAATGCGGGTTATCGTCATCGCATAGGCGCCGTCGATAGCGTATCAGAGGAGGAATATGATCGCTGTTTTGATGTCAATGTGAAGGCAATCTACCATGGTGTTCAGAGTGTCCTTCCGGTGTTTAGATCTCAAGGTGGCGGAGTGATTTTGAACATGGCATCGACCGGAGGGACACGACCGCAGCCGAGCATCACCTGGTATAACGCGTCCAAAGGAGCTGCGGTCATTCTCACTAAATCGCTCGCCCGCGAACTGGCCCCGGAGGGTATCCGTGTGTGTGCGATAAATCCTTCGGCGGCACTGACGGGCATGCTCTTTATGCATGAGGGTGAGGATTTTCCGGAACGCAGCGAATATCTCTTATCGACAATTCCGCTTGGCCGGCTTAACGAGCCGGAAGATGTCGCCGCGGCCGCGCTCTACCTTGTCTCAGACGAGGCATCCTTTATTACCGGCGTCTGTCTTGATGTAGATGGTGGTCAAAGCGCCTAGACCGCAGAATTGAGAAAGCCGCCTGATGAAGGCGGCTTTCCATTGTTTTCAGCGGTTGGTTTGATTGAATTAGTTACGCTGGCCGAACAAGCGCAGCAGCATGAGGAACAGATTGATGAAGTCGAGGTACAGACGAAGCGCACCATAAATCGCCTTCTTCTGCATCACTTCGCCGCTGTCCGAGACATTATAAGTCTCTTTGATACCCTGGGTGTCGTAGGCGGTGAGTCCAACAAACACCAACACGCCGACCACTGAGATGATGAACTGCATCATCGTCGAGGCCATAAAGATGTTGACCACGCTGGCAATGATTATGCCGATCAACCCCATGAACAGAAAGCTGCCCATACCGCTTAGATCTCGCTTAGTTGTGTATCCGTATAGGCTCATTGCGGCGAATACGCTGGCAGAGATGAAAAAGACGCGGACGATGCTGGCGCCGGTAAAGGTGAGAAAGATGTGCGTGATGGAAAGCCCCATCACGCCGGCGAACGCCCAGAAGACAAGTTGCGCCGTTGCCGCTTTCATTTTCTGAATGCCAAAAGACAAGATCAAAACGAAAGCGAGTGGCGAAAACATCGCGATATACGCGAGCATCGTCGGTTCAACCCCGACGGCAGTGCGCATATAGAAAAGCGCCAGCAAGGCCGGTGTGTGAGCGACGACGTACGAAATTACGCCGGTCAGCGTCAGACCAACGGCCATATAGTTGTAGACCCGCAGCATGTACGCGCGCAAACCGACATCAATGTCGGCTGCACGGTCAACACTCGGCGTCAACACGCGGCTTTGTGGATTAAATGCCATTACCTTCACCTGCCCTTAGAGTTATTCAGTAGCCTTGCCAATATATTGAACTTTTGTTGTTGAAATTCAAGGAAATCGACGCTGGAGAATTCACTTTTGTGTGCATCGACGACAGAGACCATTATTCGTTGCGCAACAGCGGCGCTGCCTTTTGCCCAAGCGCATACCAAGTTCCAACAAGACCTAACGCCACAGTGAGCACTGTGCATATTACAGTCGTTGCGACAACGGCGCCGGGGATAAAAACCCAATCGGCCTCCATGACCCAGACCACAACACCCCAGGCCGCGACGCTACCCATCAACGCAGAAATTACAGCCGTGATAAGACCCAGCAGAAGAAACTCCAGAAAAAATGCGCCGACGATGTCGCGACGAGTCGCCCCGAGAACTTTGAAGATAACGGCGTCGTAAACACGCCGTTTATGGCTGGCGGCTATTGCTCCTGCGAGCACGAGGGTCCCTGCGGCGATTGCCAAGGCAGCGATACTTCTGACGGCTGTTCCAATTTTGGCGAGGACGCTGTTTAGGTTTGAAAGTACTTCACGGACCCGAATTGCAGAGATGTTTGGGAAGCGGTCGGTAACCGCTGCTTCTAACGCTGTTTCCGATGCAGCGTCCAGGTGGGCTGTGGCGATGTGGGTTTGCGGCGCCGCTTCAAGCCAGCCTGGCGAGAAGACGATCACAAAATTAATGCCGAGCGTATTCCAGTCAATCAATCGCAAATTGGCGATTTTGGCTTCGACTTCGCGGCCGAGGACGTTGATGTTTAGCGTGTCGCCAATGCCGATTCCGAAGGCACGTGCCGCTTCGGCATCGAACGAAATCAGCGGCGGGCCGGAATAGTCAGCTGGCCACCATTCGCCGGCAACGACGTTGCTGCCAGTGGTTGGCGGCTCACGCAGCCAGGTTAATCCGCGGTCACCGCGGGTGATCCAGGCGTAGTCCGGTGGAACAGTGATTTGGTCCACAGACGTCCCTTTGATTTTTGTAATTCGGCCCCGCAATATTGGAACGCGGCCGGTTTTGTGGACACCCGGAAACGAGGAGATAAGGGTGTCGAACT
>CAVOAK010000072.1:0-13202 GCA_963693665.1 Alphaproteobacteria bacterium
GCAGTACGAGGAATGCGGTGAGATTTCCACCACAGGGTAAATACAGTTCCAATTGTCACGTAGGCCATAGAACGATGGTCGAATTGAATTGTCGCTGCATTTTCAAAAATATTTGACCAGATCGGTACTTCTGAAAACATGTCAGGTGGCACAATTCCACCATCGATCAGCGGCCAGGTGTTGTAAATAAGCCCAGCATCGAGGCCAGCTGTGAGGCCACCTGAAAGAACCGTCACGCTAACGACGCCAAGCATTACAAATGACAATCGACGTACATTCGCTGGAACTTGTTCAGGTGTCTCACGCCTTATCAAGCTGAGGGCCAACCAAAGCATATATCCAAGAATGAAAAAGGCCATGCCGAGGTGGATGACGAGGCGGTATTGGCTGACGTCGGTTCTGTCGGCAAATCCACTCATTACCATCCACCAACCGATAACGCCCTGTGCACCACCGAGAATGAAAATGGCTGCAAGGTGCGGAAGCAGTGCCTTGTTGATGCGTCTGCGCAGCAAAAGCCAAAGAAACCCTGCAGCGAATAGAACGCCAATCAATCGACCCCACAGGCGATGGATGTATTCCCACCAAAATATCGATTTGAACGCATCCAGCGTTATGTGTGGGTTTTCGATCCGAAACTCCGGCGTCTCACGGTAGAGGCCAAATATGCGCTCCCACTCGCCGACCGATAAAGGCGGTACCATACCGACCAGCGGTCGCCACTCAATCATCGACAGGCCAGATTCGGTCAGCCTTGTAATGCCACCAATGACAATCATGAAAACCACCGCGCCGCAACATAGGAACAACCAATTGGCAACGGAGCGCCGGTTGGCTGCGTCTTGCGAGGACGCTGTTTCAGTAGTGGTCGCTTTTTGCGGCATTGTCTCAGTATGTATCAGCGCGTAGTGGTCGTCGGCGTAACGGACCCTAGTTGCTGACTATTTGGCGGGTGTGTCGATATGGTGTTCGGAATCGATCGACCAAGTATAACCGTGGTGTAACACAGCGTTGAGGTCGCGTTTTTTGTTGCTGGCCTTCGCCTTTTCGATTTGTTCACCGACGGCTTGTTCATAGGTCGGTGCCGGCCGGCAGAATAAAACACCTAGGGCTGTGGGAAAACCAGGCGATTCCATTGCCGCCAACATGCCTGCCAATGATCGATTCGTCTCATCATGGACAAGCAAATCTTTTTCTTCGATGCCGCCCGTCCCAACCTCGACAACTTCGAGTTCAAACTTCTCCGCATTGAAGCGTATGCCTTTGCTACTATCGGCCCCAAAAAACATGGGTTTGCCATGCTCGAGATGAATCTGCCGTTCAGCGGCCACGTCTTTGGCAGTGAAGTCACTGAAGACGCCGTCGTTGTAGACGATGCAGTTCTGAAATATTTCGACGAATGAAGCGCCTCGATGATCGTGCGCGCGAACCAGCATCTTCGGCAAATGGGTTTGTAGCGTATCAATCGAGCGTGCGACGAATTGCGCGCCCGCGCCCAGAGCGAACGCCGCTGCAGAAACCGGTCGTTCTACTGATCCCAATGGCGTTGAGGGTGAGTGCGTACCAAGCCGCGACGTCGGCGAATACTGTCCCTTTGTCAGGCCATAAATTTCATTGTTGAAGAGCAAAATTTGGAGGTTCACGTTGCGCCGTAGCACATGCAATAGGTGGTTTCCACCAATTGACAAACTGTCTCCGTCACCGGTCGCAATCCAAACATCCAGTTCGGGGTTGGCAAGCTTTATGCCCGTTGCGATAGCGGGAGCGCGCCCGTGGATTGTGTGAAATCCGTAGGTCGCCATGTAGTAGGGCAAGCGCGCGGCACAGCCAATGCCTGAAACAAACACCGTATTTTCCTTGCTAACTTCCAACTCCGCCAAAGCATTCCGCACGGCTTTTACGATTGCATAGTCGCCACAACCCGGGCACCATCGTATTTCTTGGTCGGTGGCAAAATCTTTTGCCTTTAATTTTTCCGGCAGTGCGACGACCGTCATTCTAGGCCTCCATCCTCAAACGTATCTCGTCTTCGATTTCGTGAACCGTAAACGGCTTGCCCGTAACCTTGCTCAAGCTTTCTGCATGCGAAAGATACTGGCTTCGCAAAAGTGTCACCAACTGTCCGTGGTTCATCTCCGGAACCAGGACTTGTTCGAATCCAGCGAGTAGGCCGCCAAGGTTATGCGGCAATGGCCAAATATGACGCAGGTGGATATGTGAAACCTCGATACCGTCAGCACGCGCATTGCTGACGGCGTGACTTATGGGACCAAATGTAGAACCCCAGCCAACGACTGCCAGTTTGCCAGTAATTGCGCCTTGCTCAACGTCCTGCAACGGGATGTCGTTTGCAACTCCGTCGATTTTGCCGAAACGGAGGTTGGTCATTCGCTGATGGTTCTCGGCATCGTACGAAATGTGGCCTGTGTCGTAGTCCTTCTCAAGGCCGCCAATTCGGTGCTCCATATTTGGCGTTCCCGGCTTAATCCAAGGTCGGGCCAATGTCTGGGTATCTCTGGCGAAAGGCTTGCACGTCGCTTTATCTGTCAAGAAACGCACAGGAAAATGGGCGAATTGGTCGATCGCCGGGATATGCCACGGCTCAGACGCGTTGGCGATATAACTGTCGCTCAGGATGATGACCGGGGTCATATATTTAGTAGCAAGTCGGACAGCCTCAATCGCGACTTCGAAGCAGTCGGATGGTGAATTTGCCGCAAGTACGACCAAAGGACTGTCGGCGTTGCGGCCAAACACCGCTTGATAGAGGTCAGATTGTTCTGTTTTTGTAGGCAGCCCTGTTGACGGCCCAGCGCGTTGCGAATTGACAATAACAATTGGTAGTTCGGTTGCGATGGCGAGCCCAATTGCTTCGGTTTTGAGGGCGATACCGGGTCCTGAACTTGATGTCACGCCGAGCGAACCTGCATAGGACGCACCGATTGCTGCACAGGCAGCTGCTATCTCATCCTCGGCCTGGAACGTGACGACATCGTACTCCTTGAGTCGTGCGAGCGAATGCAGCAGTCCTGATGCCGGCGTTATTGGATAGGAACAAAAGACCATCTTGATTTTCGCAAGATGTGTCCCGGTTACAAGGCCCCAGGCGAGCGCCTCCGTTCCTGTAATGTTTCGATACGTGCCGACTGGTAATTCGGCTGACGGAACTTGATAGGCGCCAATATCGTTGGACAATTCTGCGGTTTCGCCAAAGGCGTGGCCCGCATTGAGCGCTGCAATATTTGCTGCTGCGAGTTCCGGCTTATGTTTGAAATGCGCCTCAAGCCAATCGGTAGTTGACTTTCGGCGGCGACCGTAGAGCCAGAAGACAAGCCCAAGCGTCCACATGTTCTTGCACCGCAGAGCTTCCTTCTGACTCAGTTTCTGGTTCTCGACTGCCGCAAGCGTCATCTTGGAGATGTCGATTGCGAGCTTTCGATACTTTGCCAAACTGCCATCTTCGAGTGGGTTCGACGTGTATCCGGCCTTTTCGAGATTGCGTGCGGAGAAGGTCCCCGCGTCGACAATGACCAATCCACCTGGCGTTAACTCATCGAGGTTGACAGCCAACGCAGCTGGATTAAGCGCTACCAAAACATCCGGTTCGTCACCTGACGTTCGTGTAGGTTTGGCACTAAAATTAATCTGGAAGGCGGAGACGCCAAATTTGGTGCCCGTGGGCGCACGAATCTCAGCGGGAAAGTCGGGGAAGGTCTGTAGGTCGTTGCCGGCCAAAGCGGTGGCTTGTGCGAACTGGCCACCGGTCAATTGAATGCCGTCGCCTGAATCGCCAGCAAATCGAATAACGACGGCATCAAGCGCCTTGCGTGGCACTTCCGCCTGCGCCGGCGCGGCTGGTCCTTCCATCTATTTTGATCCGTGTCCTATAAGAACAGGCGAACGCCGCCCGCGTGGCCGATGCGTTATTCGGTGCGTATTATGATATGATCCCGATGTAAAGTCACTCCTCGTCAGTTCAGAGCAAAATCAATTGTGCGCGATCTGATGCGGCGTCCGGTCGCCTGCTTCAAAACGTTGCGAAATGGCGAGATAGTTTGGTGGCATCGCTGAACTCTGCTGATACGAGTTAACTCAGGACCTTAAGCATATCCTCGATGGTGACTAACTTCTTGCGTGGGGCGCCGGGGGCCGCAGCGCCAATTTCAGCTGCGTCGATCTTTTGCCATTCTGCGTAACTCACCGAGCGTACTTCATGTTCGCTTAACAGTTTTTCCAATGCCTCGCGACCTGGCTTCTTGCCAGTTGGCACGTCTATACAAATTTGGGCGGCAATCGCATCACCGTCGTGCTTGTTCGTACCGATGACACCGGTTGGCCCACGCTTGATCCAGCCAACCGCATACAACCCTTCATCGACCCGACCATCAATGTTGGCAACTGTTCCTGTCCGAGCGTCGAACTGCACGCCATCCATAGCCTCTGCCGCGTAGCCAATTGCATAAACGACAAGACCGCAGGCAACTTCGAAGAATTCGCCGGTGCCCGCAGCGTGCCCGTCTTTGACCTGTGTCCGCTCGAGCCTAAGACCTTCAACGCATTCTGCACCCAATATTTCCACTGGGTTGGCATAAAATTGGAAATGTACCCGTTTGGATTTTGACAGAGGATCGAACGCCGAAAATTCGCAAAAATTTACGAGGTTTTTCTCCTTCATTCTGCGATCTCGGTCGGATAGGCCCTCGGGTAACTGGGCAGGAAGCTGTGCTGCATCAACGACGGGTGCACAATCTTCGAGGCGACCCATCTCGCGTAATTCGACATTTGTGAACTTGCATTCGACCGGTCCACGGCGCCCAAATGTATAAACATCCGTCAGGGGTGATTTGCGAATCGTCTGGGCCGCATAGTCAACGATGTCAGAAGTAGACATCTCAGCTTCGGTCTTAACAAGAACACGAACGATGTCCAGCGCGACATTGCCGTTGCCGATGACCGCAACAGCAGCAGTGTCCAAATGAGGGCTAAGATCACGAAATTTGGGCAGCCCATTATACCAGCCCACGAACGCGGCGGAGCCAAGGACATTTTGTTTGTCGGCACCGGGAATTTCGAGTGGACGGTCTGCCGGCATGCCAACGGCTAAGACGACTGCATCGTACATACTGCGTAGGTCGGATAAGCTTATGTCCTTCCCGACCGTAACGTTGCCGTAGAAGTGGAATGGTTCACAAAGTGCTGTTTTTCCATAAGCACGCGCGACCCGCTTCGTACTTTGATGATCAGGTGCGACCCCGCCACGTATCAACCCAAAGGGGGTTGGCAGGCGTTCTATCATGTCGATGCGAACATCCGCGTCTGATTTTATTAGCGCCTCAGCCGTATAGAACGCGCTCGGACCGGAACCAACGATGGCAACATTAATTGACATAAATTAGACCGTTCTTAAGTATTGGTGGCCGCACAAATAAAATACCCCGATCAGTATCAGCTTTCATTGTGACGGAACATGGCAGTTTCCTAGTATTTGAAATCGGGTCTGTGCGGTCAAGTACGGGCGGAGGTATTTTTAGGAGAACGTTATCCATCCCCCGACCCGTTTTATTTCCGATTTAGCTTTGATGGCGGTCATAGAGCAGGCTGTATTAGACTCACTTGACATCGCAGATCGAATCTTTAAATAGGGGCTGGCGCTCCCCGCGCCGGAGTGCTGACTGCACTATGTTTCAATACGGAGCATAGGCTCAAAAAATACTGATTATGGAGGTGTCGCATGAATTTCAGGCCGCTGCACGATCGTGTCCTGGTAAAGCGGATCGATGGAGAGGAAAAGACTGCCGGTGGCATCATTATTCCCGATAGCGCACAGGAAAAGCCGATGGAAGGCAAGGTGATATCCGTAGGGCCCGGCACGCAGGGCGCCGACGGCAAATTCGTTCCGCTTGATGTAAAATACGGGGACCGGGTTTTATTTGGAAAGTGGTCGGGCACCGAGATCAAAGTCGATAGCGATGAACTCCTAATCATGAGGGAGTCGGACATCATGGGAGTGCTCAAGTAATAGGCGCTTGCGTCGATTGCGCCGGCGCTTAGCTGCGATCAGCGTGATATCGGCGACGTAGGCGGTGCTGACTCCCAGGCCGCCTCGTTAGCCCATTATTTAATCGGACGGCGGCATTGCCGTTGTCCTTTTTATGCCGGGCCTTTAGCTAGTCGCACCAGCTAGGCGCCCGAGTATTGAGAGGGCTCGGCTGTCTGATTCAGCTGCTGAAATATCACCACGCGCCGTGTCATGTACCCGCTGATCTTGCCATGCCGCGACGACATTACGTTTCACCTCTGGCCCGGGTATGGCGAGACGCCCGGTCCGCGGCTTGGGCTGTTGGTGAGGATTTCGTAATCGGGCGGTGAAATGGCTTGTCCGTCATAGAGTAGATCGACCAGATCATGCAATTCGTCGAGGCTGTTATGCTGGATGTCAAATTGCGATGCGACATAGCGAAACATGGCTTCGGGGCTGATCTCAGTTGTGTCGATTGGCACTACGCCCGTTGAGAGCTGGTCCTCTTCGGTCCTCCGCCCCAACAGCGGTAGATTTTGATTCGGTTTTCCGCCGCGTCCGACGTGATTCCGGGCTGGTATGGTTCCCTACGGAAGGCGTTTGCTAGGTGTGGTATTTTCATTGCCAATACTCTTATGTGCATCAAGTCTCTACGTGCGCTAGGTCCCTAAATATGCGCCTGAATTCGAGCCGCGGCTCTGCGCTTTCTGAGAGAAAAGATTCGCACGTTTCGTGCCAGATTGGCGTTGTTGGCAATATGCAGTGTTTTGGGCGCTTGGGCGTAGTTACACCGTTGGTTGCCGGTGGCTGCTGGACATTAATATAAGCGCGCATATAGAGTGATGCTGACTGAAAGAATGATGCTGGACATTAAGGTAAGCGCGCATATAGAGTGGTGCTGACTGAGCCTGCGTCCCTTGGGGCGACTCTCCCGGAGTGACTACGTGGCTGACACAATGCAAGATTCGGCGAATCCTGAACCTATTACCTCGGGGATTGGCTTCCTTCTTTGGCAGACGGCGAATAGCTGGCAGCGCGCGCAACGCGCAGCATTGGCGCCTTTTGACCTAACGCCCGTACAGTTGCTCTTGCTCGCAGGACTCGATGAGTTGACCGGTCGCGGTGACAACTCGGTGAAACAGGCGGTTCTAGCTCGATACTGCCGGTGCGACGTGATGATGACATCGCAGGTCGTTAGAGGTTTGGAGCGACGCGGCCTTATGGTGCGGGCGGTCCATACGGATGATGCACGGGCCCACGCAGTGGCACTGACGGGCGATGGCGGGCGCCTTGTCGCCGAAGCGATGCCTATGTTGACCGCTGTCGACGAAGGGTATTTCAAAATGATGGGCGCAGATCGGGCCACGTTCGCTGGTGCGCTGGCTGCCTTATCTGGTGCCCGGCAGCGTGTCCGCATTAAGGCAATTGCCCGCTAACTGTGGCAAAGTGAGACGGGCATCGCGGCGCTTGAGGCGCGTTTATTAAGTGTCCGTACTCAAGGTTTTTCGATCACTTTAATCAACGCCGAATGATCGAGATTTTCCCAACCGTTTTCGAGCATTTTTTCCCATAAAAGGCGGTTGGCCTGCAGGCCCGGCAATTCGATGCCGACTGAGGCCGCAAGTTCAAGCGCTTGCACAACATCTTTGTGTTGCACTGAGCAACGCCCGCCGGGCTCGAAATCACTTTCGATCATTCGTATTCCATGCAAATCCATAATTCTACTCGCAGCAAAACCTCCTTGAAGCGCCTCGCGCACCTTTGCAGCATCGATGCCAGCGCGCTTTGCAAGACTAAGACCTTCGGCGACCGCGCCGATGGTCATTGCAACAATCACTTGATTGACCGCCTTGGCGATCTGGCCCGCGCCGACGTCACCGATAAGTGTGATGTTCTCGCCGAGAACTTCGAAAATAGGCAGAGCACGTGCGAAGGCATCGGCGCTGCCGCCGACCATGATGGTCAAATGCCCAGCGGCGGCGCCGATCTTGCCACCCGATACCGGCGCATCCAAGTAGTCGCCGCCCTTTGCTTTGATCGCCTCAGCCATGCGTTTGGTGACATCGAGATTGGTGCTACTCATGTCAATCACCAGTGTTCCTGGCGCTACGCACTCAAGTAATCCATCAGCACCGGTGATAACTGCCTCAACGGCGGGCGAATCCCGCACCATCACGATAAAGGTGTCGCCAGTTAGCCGCCTTACCGACGTGAATGTTGCCATTCCCGCTGAGGCGAACTCGTCAAGCGGTTCTGCTGATCGATTGTACAGTGTGAGGGTGGCGCCGGCAGCACACAGGTTGCGCGCCATCGGTTTTCCCATCAGGCCAAGCCCGACGAAGCCTATGCTTGTCCCGTCGAGCGTCGGCACGGGTCTAGATTGTGGCGAAGCGGGCGCGAGCGCTCCGTTCGATCGCAGCAGCGGTCAACCGGTCGACGTCAAGGCGATGACGGATGAGTTCAAGCAAGCGCAGTTCTTCCTGCTCGGCCTTGCCGTCGGCGGCAACCACGTCACAGGCAAGGACATAAGCGGTTGTCGCGAGTTCTTCCGGTAGCCAATCCCGTATCAGATTGAGACAGGCATCAAGACCCTTCTCTCCGCCCAGTATCTCTGCGCATGCGCTTGCTGTCTCAGGCAGGAGATTTTCATCATAGCCGCGGAAGACCGGCAGATGCATGACCAGGTCACCGATGACCTTGAGTTCGGAGTCTGTCATATCGCTATCCACCGCTGATGCGAGGACCATCGTGTAAATGAGTGCAGCGTGATGGTTGGGCATTATCTGCCTTTCTTGTGACGCACCGGCTGGTTCCAGACGGCAATTGAACCCGAATTCGTCCCACGACAAACCCGCCACTTTCACAGCAATGTACAACGCGCCCGGTCTTGCCCGTCAAGCGCCACGCTTGGTCCGTACCAAATCCGCTCGCGATTTTTCATGGTCAGCATCGGGAAAAAACTCTCGAATAGCCGTTACGGCTTCCGCGAGGCCGATACGCGTGATCTCGACGCCTGTCGGAAATGCACCGGCGAGTCTTGATGGCATCATTGAATCGAGCATGACGAAAACGCCACGGTCCGTTCCCTGTCGAACTAATCTGCCGTAGGCCTGTTTTAACTTGAGGCGCGTCGTGGATTCGTCAAATGCACGGCTACCGAAGTGACGGCGACGAGCGCGGTGTACAATGGTCGGTCTCGGCCAGGGGACACGATCGAAGACAATGAGCCGCAATGAAGGGCCGGGGACGTCGACACCATCACGCATGGCATCCGTTCCAAGAAGGCAGGCGTTTTCTTCTGCCCGAAATATATCTACGAGCGTCGGTAAGTTCAGGCCATCGACATGCTGTGCATAGAGCGATAAACCGGCTTCATCGAGAGCGCCCGATATACGCGCATGGACCTCGCGCAGGCGGCTAATCGCCGTAAACAGCCCGAGCGCGCCGCCACCGGATGCGATAAATAATTCGCGGTATGCCGCGGCAACCTGGCGCCGGTCATCTCGGCGTACATCAGTCACCACGAACACTCGTGTGAGCGATTCGTATTCGAACGGTGACGGCATTGCGGCTCGGATTGCGGGTCGCGTTAGATGCTTAGCTCCTGTGCGTCTTTCGGCTGCTTGCCAATCTGCGTCGATATCACCCGAGCCGTCGGTCAGTGTCGCCGAGGTGACAATGACGCCATGCGCCGGTACGGCGACTGATTCCACGAAGGGGATGGTTGGATCGATCCAATGGCGATGTAGACCTATATCGGTATCACGACCGTCAATTCGCTCGACGGAGTACCAGTCGATAAATTCTTCCGGCCTGCCCTCTACGAGCGACGCAAGCATTGAACGCCACGCGTTAAGTGTGGCGAGAGCGCGGTGTTGAAGCGAGCGCGCCATCGATTCTAGCCGGACGCGGGTCGTCGTTTCAAGCGAATCGGCTTCATCATCAAGTCGTGCCAGCAGATGCTTGACCAGAACACTGATTGGTCGTTCTAGCGTCGCGAGTGCACTATCGAACGCGGCCGCTGCCTTAATCATTTCTTCCGAAGGCGCATCACACTCCACTTCCAATCCATAGGCGCTGTCGGGATTGGCTGAGCGGGCATAAACCTCGCGACGGACGGAGGCAAAAAATGTTTCTGCCGGCCCTTGTGGCATGCCGTCGGCGCAGCGTTGATGCCAGCTGTCGCGCGGCAGTACGCGGGCCGCGTTAAGAGCGTCTTCCAATGTTGATTGCGCGGTCTCGCTCTCTAGTAGGTCCTCGATCCTAAATTTCAGACCACGGCTGCGCCCACGCTGGCGACCTTCTGCACCACGCAGCCAGCGCCGAAATTCAGCCGTTTCTAAGCCACTTAAATGCGCTGAAAACGCGCTGTCTGCTGCGTCGAATACATGATGACCTTCGTCGAATATATAGCGGATCGGTGGAGATCTGCCGCCGATCTGACCACGCGACGCTTGGATCATAACCAATGCGTGGTTGGCGACCACAAGGTCGGCGTGCCGTGCGCGCCGTATGCTGCGTTCGATGAAGCAGCGCGAATAGTGCGGGCACGCGGAGTAGATACATTCACCTCGTCGATCGGTCAGACCAAGCGTTCGGTGGCGGCCAACCAAGTCACTAAGCCAGGCAGGAAAGTCACCACCATTAAGATCGCCGTCCCGCGTTTCTGCAGCCCAACGTGCCATTAAACCTAGCACAACGATCTCCTCCTGTCGGACGGCGACGGCGCGAACTGCTTCCTCCAGGTTGAGAAGACACAGGTAGTTTTCCCGGCCTTTCCGGACCACGACTTTGTCTCGTTTGATTGCGGGATCAGGGTATAGGCTCGAAAGCTCCTGATCAATCTGATGTTGAAGGTTCCGGGTATAGGTTGATATCCAAACCGGGGTTTCGTTCTTTTCGGCCCAAATACTGGCTGGAGCGATATAGCCCTTCGTCTTACCAACGCCGGTCCCGGCTTCAGCCAACAAGAAATGAGGTGCGTCTTCGCCGAGACGGGGTTGGAAAGCTTGAGTGGCTGCGGATGCGTAATCGGCTTGGCTTGGGCGCTCCTCGGCATCCTTGCCAAGCATGGAGGCAAGTCGACCACGAGCCTCTGCCGCATCGACCGCCAAATCGCCTGGCGGCGGCGGTGGCGCGTCTTCCGACCACTCTTCTAGTTGCTTCCAGATTTCCAGTCCTGTCTGAGGGCTTGGGACTGAGGGGTCAAAATCCACACCTAGAGCTACAAGAACGTATTCGCCCCAGAGCCATCCGCCACGCGTCATGCTGACAGCTATTGCGATGCTATCGCTTTGAAAGTCGCTGCTTGCGATTGAAGCTAAGAGCCGTTGGGCCGTTTGTCGAAGCAGCAGCGGCTCATCTTCTCGTGACTCTAAGGCATCTAATCCAACTGCTGTCGCGATGCCGCACGGTGTTGGAATGCAAAATTGCGCTGGTGCAGCAAACGCAAACAGCTCCAAAACATCAAACGCATGGAACCGCTCAACTCCAAGACGACGGGCGGTCGATGGGGCATGACATACGATTGGCGGCTCGTCTGATTTGAGGCGCTGTACAGCTTCCTCGTGGCGCAGATCTTCAAGTTCACCATCTACCGTGAGCCATGCTGCAGCCACAGCCGTAACGACGACGGTTGGCGCGCGCGGAAGACGAATTGATTGGTTGCCATTCATGCCTGCCTATCATAGCGGTGCAGACGACCCGTCGGGAATGGTCGTGACAGATTATTCTAGTCCATATTACCTTTCCTGAGAAGCCGCTGCTCCAGTTGACGGCGGTTACGCCCAGCGCCTAGATTCGACCGAGTTGATTTCCAATCGTTTGAAGGGAAAGGGCGCGATGCCGAAGCTCCAAAAGCTGGCGTTGCAAGCTAAGGCTTGGCCGTTTGAAGAAGCGCGTAAGTTGCTTGCCCGGGTCGGTGAAGGCGTTCCTGACAAGGGGTATGTGCTGTTTGAAACCGGGTATGGTCCATCGGGATTGCCCCATATAGGAACATTTGGTGAAGTCGTGCGTACGTCCATGGTGCGGCGTGCATTTACAGAAATTTCCGATTTTCCGACGCGACTCTTCGCCTTTTCAGACGATATGGACGGGCTGCGGAAGGTTCCTGACAACATTCCGAATCGTGACATGATTGCGCAGCATTTGGGCAAGCCGCTTACGTCGATACCCGATCCGTTCGGCACTCACGAAAGTTTTGGTCATCACAACAATGCCAGACTGAGAGCATTTCTCGATCAGTTCGGGTTTGACTACGAATTCAAGAGTTCAACAGAATATTACCGTTCCGGCGACTTCGACGAGGCGCTTATGCGCCTACTCCAGCATTACGAGGAGATCATGGAAGTCATGTTGCCGTCTCTGCGTCAGGAGCGCGCTCAATCGTACAGTCCCTTCCTGCCTATCTGTCCTGAAAGCGGCCAGGTCCTCCAGGCTGAAGTCGTTTCAACCGACGCGGCTGCAGGCACGATCATTTATCGTCGCGATGATGGAGAAGAGATCAAAACTCTGGTTACCGGCGGCAGTTGCAAGCTGCAATGGAAGCCCGACTGGGCAATGCGCTGGTATGCGTTCGACGTTGACTATGAAATGTATGGCAAGGATTTGATCGATTCCGCTCGGCTGTCGGGTAGCATCGCCCGCACCCTTGGACACAAAGCTCCTGAGGCACTGACCTACGAGCTTTTTCTCGACGAGAACGGTGAGAAAATTTCGAAATCGCGAGGCAACGGTCTGACGATTGAGGATTGGCTGGCTTACGCGCCTGGTGACACACTAGCGCTCTTCATGTTCGGCAAACCGAAAGCCGCGAAGAGACTTTTCTTTGACGTCATCCCAAGAGCAGTTGACGATTATCTCTCGCGACTGGAAAAGTTTCCGGGAGAGGATGCTTCTCAACAATTGGAAAACCCGGTGTGGCATATCCATCGGGGTGAACCGCCGATAAAG
The DNA here is from genome assembly GCA_963693665.1 of Alphaproteobacteria bacterium. Classification (GTDB taxonomy): domain Bacteria; phylum Pseudomonadota; class Alphaproteobacteria; order UBA8366; family CAVOAK01; genus CAVOAK01. Next base: position 12,971 of record CAVOAK010000072.1, read on the forward strand.
CAGACACCCTTGAGTTTCAATGTTTTGCTTAATCTTGCCAGCGTTTGCAATACGGAGGACAAGGCGATATTATGGGGGTTTATTTCACGCTATGTACCTGATGCTTCACCGGCGTCTGAGACGCTTCTCGACGAATTGGTTGGCCATGCAATTCGTTATTATTCAGACTTTGTGAAGCCGAATAAGCGCTACCGTATGCCAATTGAAATGGAGCGCGCTGCCCTTGAAGAGT
>CAVOAK010000073.1:0-12822 GCA_963693665.1 Alphaproteobacteria bacterium
CGGTTAATACCAACCAGCTTATCAACCAGCTCGGTCTGCTCAGGACTGCCGCGTCCACGACGTTGGTCATTTCTCTGACCTGCTCTCGGCGTACGTGCCATCTTTGTTACTCCGTCAGAATTTCAAGCCGGCTTCACGCGCGGCATCAGCCAGCGCTTTAACCCGGCCATGAAACAGATAAGATCCCCGGTCGAACACAACATCGTTCAACCCCTTCGCGACAGCCCGCTCAGCGACAAGCTTGCCAACAGCAGCTGCCGCATCCTTGGTTGAACCCGACTTCAGGTCGTCCCGCAATTCCTTTTCCATAGAGGACGCCGAAACAACCGTGTTGCCCTGCAAATCATCGATGACCTGGGCATAGATGTTTTTGTTCGAACGGAAAATGGAAAGGCGCGGACGCCCAGCTCCGGCCTTGCGAATACGGGAACGTGTCCGCTGCTTCCGTCTCTCTTTTAATGCATTTGTTTTTAACATGCCGCGGTCCTACTTCTTTTTACCTTCCTTGCGGAGGATAAACTCATTTTCATACCTTATGCCCTTGCCCTTATAGGGCTCAGGTTTTCTGTATTTGCGAATATTCGCCGCAACTTGACCAACCAATTGGCGATCAGCACCGCTTACCGCGACTGCCGTTGGGCGTTCACATTTGACTGTGATGCCCTCAGGAATCGGATGACGCACCTCATGGCTAAAGCCGAGCTGCAGAACAAGAAACTTGCCCTCAACGGCTGCCCGATAACCAACACCGACGATTTCAAGGTTAATAGTGAACCCCTCGGTAACACCCGTCACAATATTCTGCAGCAAACTGCGGGTTGTACCCCACATCGCCCGAGCATTCTGGGTATCGTTTCGGGTCTTAACCCGAAGCAAATTTTCTTCCTGGAAGACTTCGACGTCGTCAACCACATTCAAACTCAACTCGCCAAGCTTGCCCTTCGCCGTAACGAGCTGTCCAGCAATACTAAGCGTAACGCCATCAGGTACAGTTACAGGGCTTAATCCAACGCGTGACATCTTAGTCTCCTAGAACACCGTACAAATGACTTCGCCGCCAACATTTTGCGCCCGCGCTTCTCCATCGGAGAGAACGCCACGCGGCGTTGACAGGATCGAAATCCCCAGCCCGTTATAAACGCGCTGTAAATCATTGATTTTCGAATAGACACGCCGACCGGGCCGCGAAACACGCTGCAGCTCCTTAATTACTGGCTCGCCTTCGTGATATTTAAGCTCTATCCGTATTTCTGGCAAAGCGCGTTCATCCTGCCGAAGCTCATATCCACGGATATAACCTTCGCGCTGCAGAACATCGAGGACGCTAACCCGAAGTTTGGAAGACGGACTATTGATAGCGCCCTTGTTCGCACTTTGACCATTGCGAATTCGAGTCAACATATCACTGATGGGATCACTCATTGTCATCGGTTATTCTCTCTCACCAGCTCGACTTGACCATGCCGGGAATATGTCCATTCGACGCAAGGTCACGCAACGCAATACGTGAAACTCTAAACTTGCGATAATATGCGCGTGGGCGACCCGACACCTCACAACGATTCCGAACTCTCGTCGGCGCGGAATTGCGTGGCAATTCGGCCAATTTTAATCTCGCCGCAAAACGCTCCTCAGCCGGAACCGACTGGTCACTTGCGATCGCCTTAAGCCGGGCTCTCCGTGAGGCAAATTTCTTTACCATGCGGATACGTTTCCGGTTCTTTTCAACAGCGCTGGTCTTTGCCATGCAAACTCTCCCGCAGTTTTTGGTTTAATTAATCGGTAAGTTCAAGCCCTTGAGCAGGGCTTTAGCTTCGTCATCCGTCTTTGCAGACGTAACAATTACAATATCCATCCCACGCATCTCATCGACTGTATCGTAATCGATTTCAGGAAAGACAATCTGTTCCTTCAAACCAAGAGCATAATTGCCGCGCCCATCGAAACTTTTTGGCGACAGGCCCTGAAAGTCTCGAACCTGAGGCAGTGCGATATTGATTAAACGGTCCAAAAATTCATACATGCGATCACGACGCAAGGTAACTTTGCAGCCGACCGACATCCCTTCACGCAGTTTAAAGGTAGCAACCGATTTCCGAGATTTGATGACAACTGATTTTTGACCAGCGATCAACGACATCTCATTAGCCGCGGCATCGATTTTCTTCGAATCCGAAGCGGCTTCACCAACACCCATATTGATGACAACCTTTTCAACCCTTGGCACTTCCATAGGGTTGCCATAGCTAAAGGTCGAAACCAACTCGGGTTTAACGACTTCTTTGTAATGTTCCTGCAAACGGGTCATCGAGCTGCCTTTAATCAATCATCTCGCCGGAGCCGCGCGCAACGCGAACTTTCCGGCCGTCCTCTAGGACTTTAAAACCAACTTTGGTCGGCTTACCGCTATCCGGGTCGACCAAAGAAACGTTGGAAACGTGAATCGACAATTCTTTTTCATCGATGCCACCTGGATTATTCTGGGATGGCGCGGTGTGGCGTTTAACAATATTCACGCCTTGAACAATCACTCGCTGATCATCACGCATCACGCGCAGAATGTCGCCAGTCTTGCCCTTATCGCGGCCGGTCAGAACGACAACGTTATCGCCCTTGCGAATCTTCTTCGTCATTTTATCTTTACTTGCCATATCAATTACCCCTTACAAAACTTCAGGCGCAAGAGAAATGATCCGCATGAAATTACGGCCACGCAATTCGCGTGTCACTGGCCCAAAAATACGGGTACCAATCGGTTCACCCTGCGGATTAATCAAAACCGCTGCATTCCGGTCAAACCGAATTGACGTACCGTCAGCACGATGAATTTCCTTGGCGGTACGAACGATGACAGCCTTATGGATATCGCCTTTTTTTACACGGCCGCGCGGAATAGCTTCCTTAACCGTCACCACGATGGTGTCACCAATAGTCGCGCTCCGGCGGCGGCTACCGCCAAGAATACGAATACACTGAACTCGGCGTGCACCGGAATTATCCGCAACTTCTAAATTTGTTTCGACGTGAATCATTGTATTACTTTCCAGCAGGTACGGCGCTATTCACCGTCAGCCAGTACCTCCCAACGCTTGGATTTGGAAATCGGACGACATTCGCGAATACGAACATTGTCACCGGTCTTAAAAGAATTTTCCGGATCGTGCGCGGCATACTTCTTTGACTGCCGAATAAATTTTCCATAAAGCGGATGACGCACCCGGCGCTCAACTCGAACGGTAATCGTCTTGTCCGATTTGTCGGACACCACAACACCTTGCAACATTCTCTTTGGCATGACTTACCCCTGCACCGCGGCTTGACGACGTTCGCCCATCACGGTGCGAACCCGCGCAATATCCTTCCGCACTTGGCGAATACGCGCTGTGGCTTCCAACTGGCCGCTGGCCCGCTGGAAACGTAAATTAAGTGCTTCCTTTTTAAGCTCTTGGATCTGCTCCTTGAGCTCATCTTCGGTCTTCGTTCTAATATCAGCCGCATCCATCACACTATTCCTATTCGGCTAATCGTTTAACGACGCGCGTTTGCAACGGCAATTTCGCAGCGGCCAGTGCTAACGCAACCCGGGCGATCGGCTCCGGGACACCATCAATTTCAAACATAATCCGGCCAGGTTTGACACGGCACGCCCAATATTCCGGCGCCCCCTTACCTTTACCCTGACGAACTTCCGCAGGCTTCTGTGACACTGGAACATCCGGGAACACCCGGATCCAGACACGACCTGCCCGTTTCATATGACGGGTAATTGCCCGCCGGGAGGCTTCAATCTGCCGCGCCGAAATTCTGCCCGGCGTAGTAGCTTTTAGACCAAAAGATCCAAAATTCAACAAAGTTGCGCTTTTGGCATTGCCGTGAATCCGGCCCTTATGCGCTTTACGGAACTTGGTGCGTTTGGGAGATAACATATTCTCTTTCCTTCCTGCTAAATCCCGTCAGCGCGCCGGCTGCTGATCTTGAGCGCGCTTATCCTGCGCCATCGGGTCATGTGCAAGCACTTCGCCCTTAAAGATCCAAACCTTCACACCGCACGCGCCATAGGTGGTTCGTCCAGTTGCTGTTCCGTAATCAACATCGGCACGCAACGTATGTAACGGCACCCGACCTTCACGATACCACTCAGTACGTGCAATCTCTGCACCGCCAAGACGACCACCGCAATTAATGCGAATACCCTCCGCACCAAGGCGCATTGCAGACTGAACTGCTCGTTTCATTGCGCGACGAAATGCAACACGTCGTTCGAGCTGCTGCGCAATATTTTCCGCGACCAGCTTCGCATCAATTTCGGGCTTCCGAATTTCAACGATATTCAAATTCACATCGCTGCCGGTCATCCGTGAAAGCTCAAGGCGCAGCTTCTCAATATCAGCGCCCTTCTTACCGATCACAACACCAGGGCGCGCCGAATGAATCGTGACACGCGCTTTCTTTGCAGGGCGTTCGATAATCACCTTGGAAATTCCAGCTTGGCTCAACCTGTCAAAAAGGTATTTGCGGAGCTTGATGTCCTCATGAAGCATGTCGCCGTACTGACCTTCCGCGTACCAGCGTGAATCCCAGGTCCGGTTGATGCCGAGCCGAAGCCCGATTGGATTGACCTTCTGTCCCATTACTTGGCCTCCTCGCGCTCGCGCACGACCACAGTCAAATTGCTAAAAGGTTTGGTGATGCTGCCAGTACGGCCACGAGCCCGTGGACGAAACCGTTTGAGGGCAAAAGCACGACCAACCGTTGCTTCAGAAACGTAAAGGCGATCAACATCGAGCTGATGATTGTTCTCTGCATTTGCGATTGCCGATTCAAGAACCTTTTTGACGTCTGACGAAACGCGTCGACTAGAAAAGGTCAGATCGGAAAGCGCTTTAGCCGCATCCTTACCGCGGATGAGACCAGCAAGCAAATTCAACTTTTGTGGGCTGACCCGGATTGCTTTGGCCGACGCCATGGCTTCGTTGTCGCTGAAGCGGCGTGGAACAGACTTCTTTCCCATTAACCCCTCCGCACTTTCTTATCAGCGCCATGCCCACGATAGGTACGGGTCGGCGAAAACTCGCCAAACTTGTGGCCGACCATGTTTTCATTCACAAGAACGGGCACAAATTTCTGGCCATTATAAACACCGAAGGTAAGGCCAACGAATTGCGGCAAAATGGTCGAACGACGTGACCAAATGCGGATGATTTCCTTACGTCCGGAACCGCGTGCTGCCTCTGCTTTCTTAAGCAAATAGCCATCAACAAACGGTCCTTTCCAAACTGAACGAGCCACGAGCCCTCTCCTCTAACGCTTATGCCGGCGGCGCATGATATACTTATCGCTGGGCTTCTTGCCCCGCGTGCGCTTGCCTTTTGTTGGAACACCCCAAGGGGTGACTGGATGCCGACCACCGGAACTGCGGCCTTCGCCGCCGCCATGCGGATGATCAACCGGGTTCATGGCAACACCACGAACAGAGGGGCGTTTACCGAGCCAACGATTACGGCCAGCCTTACCCATATTAGTGTTTTTATTATCAGCATTAGAAACCGAACCGATGGTCGCCATACAACGCGCAGGAACCATACGAAGCTCACCCGAGCCGAGCCGAAGCTGTGCAAAGCCGGCGTCTTTGCCGATTAGCTGGACGTATGTACCGGCCGCGCGTGCGATTTGACCGCCGCCGCCCGGCTTCATTTCTATGTTGTGAATGATTGTCCCGACCGGAATATTTTCCATCGGCATCGCGTTGCCAGGCTTAATATCCACTCGCTCACCAGAGACAACTTGATCCCCAGCCGTGACCCGTTGTGGTGCGAGAATATAGGCGATTTCACCGTCGCTATATTTGATCAAAGCAATAAAAGCGGACCGATTAGGATCATACTCAAGGCGCTCAACCGTCGCCGCGACATCGGCTTTACGGCGCTTAAAGTCAACCTTACGATAGCGCCGTTTGTGTCCACCACCCCGGCGACGCATCGTAATGCGACCGAGATTGTTACGACCGCCCTTGCTGTGCATTCCCTCGGTCAGATTTTTGACCGGCTTACCTTTCCAAAGTTCTGACTTGTCAACCAGAACCAGGGCACGCTGCGACGGGGTCGTCGGTTTAAAATTCTTCAACGCCATGATTTAGATTCCCGTCGTGACATCGATCATTTCGCCTTCGGCGAGGGATACGATGGCTTTCTTGTAATCTGGACGTTTTCCGAGCTTACCCCGGAAACGCTTGAGCTTGCCTTTTTGCCTCAACGTATTGACGGCATTTACCTTGACCTTAAACAACTGCTCCACAGCCGCTTTGATCTGAAGCTTGTTCGCCGTCAACGGCACACGGAACGTGATTTGATTGTGCTCAGACCCCATAGTCGATTTTTCGGTGACCATCGGAGATAAAATAATGTCATAGGCCTCGGTCATAGAAACCGAGACCGGCTTTTCGCGACGCGCGCTCATTTCAACCGCTCCACCAAATGAGTAACCGCATCCTTGGTTAGAACCAACGTATCGCGGCGCAGGATGTCATAGACGTTCGCGCCTTGCTGCGGCAGAACATCAATCATCGGAATGTTTGCCGCGGCTTTCGCGAAATTTGAATCGACTTCAGGACCCGAGACAATCAACGCAGATTTCAATCCAAGCGCGGACAGTTGGACCGACAAGGATTTGGTCTTGGCGTCGCCGATCTTTGCATCATCGAGAACGATCAATTTGCCAGCAGCCTGCTTGCTCGATAGCGCGGTCTTAAGCGCCAGTCGGCGGACCTTTTTGTTCAAACTAAATGCATGTGACCGGACAACAGGACCAAAGACTGTTTGACCACCACGCATTTGCGTTGCCCGAAGACTACCAGCACGCGCGCGGCCCGTACCCTTCTGGTTCCAGGGTTTAGCCGTCGTACCGCGGATTTCTCCGATGGTCTTGGTCTTGTGATTACCGCCGCGCCTTTTGGCAAGCTGGTAATTGACCATACGCGACAGAATATCCTGCCGGACAGCTACTCCGAATACTGATTCGTCGAGATCGACTGATCCGGACTTTTTGTTTTCAAGCGTGACGATGTCGCACTTCATCGTGCTCAATCCTTCTTCTCTTCTTCAGCGTCAGCGGACGCTTCTACGGGAGCTTCTTCATTTACGGCCGCTTCAACTGAAGGTGTTTCTTCTTCGGCACCACCAACAATAGCTGCAGGGAACGGCAGATCATCAGGTTGTGCCAATTTTATAGCATCAGAAATATAAACGTAACCGCCTTTTGAGCCGGGGACTGCACCTTTTATCAAGACCAGGCCGCGATCAGCATCAGTAGAAACAACTTCAAGGTTTTGAGTGGTCGTCCGGACATCGCCCATATGGCCGGCCATCTTCTTGCCCTTCCAAACCCTGCCTGGATCCTGACTGTTACCCGTCGAACCATGGCTTCTGTGACTGACCGAGATACCATGCGAGGCCTCAAGACCGGCAAAGTTATGGCGTTTCATAGCGCCCGCAAAACCCTTACCAATACTTGTACCGATGACATCGACGCGTTGTCCGGCGACAAAGTGATCAGCCGAAATCTCCACCCCAACCGTCAGCATCGCATCATCGCTAACACGGAACTCCGCAACCTTGCGCTTCGGCTCAACCTTCGCCTTGGCGAAATGGCCGCGCATAGATTTGGAAACATTCTTAGGCTTGGCCGTGCCCCAGCCGAGCTGGACGGCATTATATCCATTGGCCTCTTTTGTGCGGACATCAACAACCTGCAGATTATCCACTTTGAGCACCGTCACAGGAACATGCTGACCGTCCGCCGTAAAGACGCGAGTCATACCCAATTTCTGTCCAATTAAACCCGTACGCATCAAACCAGTCCTAAAGCTTAATCTCGACATCTACGCCGGCGGCGAGATCCAGTTTCATCAATGCATCAACCGTCTGTGGTGTGGGGTCGACGATATCCAGAAGACGCTTATGAGTTCTGATTTCGAACTGTTCGCGTGACTTCTTGTTAACGTGTGGCGACCGCAAAACGGTAAATTTTTCAATCTTAGTAGGTAGCGGGATAGGGCCACGCACCTGCGCGCCCGTCCTTTTAGCGGTATTGACGATCTCGTGCGTCGACGTATCGAGCACGCGATGGTCAAACGCCTTGAGGCGAATGCGAATACTTTGGTTGTCCATCTCCGTTTACCTTTCTCGACCAAACCGTCTTAAATAACGATCAGCCTTAAGCCTTAATAGAAGCGACGACGCCAGCACCAACGGTGCGGCCGCCTTCACGGATAGCAAACCGAAGTCCATCATCCATCGCAATCGGCTGGATCAACGTCACTTCCATCGTGATGTTATCTCCAGGCATGACCATCTCCGTGCCCTCTGGAAGAACTACAGAACCCGTCACATCCGTAGTCCGGAAGTAAAACTGAGGACGATAGTTCGAGAAGAACGGTGTATGACGTCCACCCTCTTCCTTTGTCAGGATATAAGCCTCGGCCATGAACTGCGTATGCGGTGTAATCGATCCCGGCTTCGCCAGAACCTGGCCACGCTGAATATCTTCACGGTCAACACCACGTAGCAAGCAACCAACATTGTCGCCAGCCTCACCGCGGTCCAGAAGCTTACGGAACATCTCAACGCCCGTAACAACCGTCTTCGACGTATCCTTCAGACCAATAATCTCAATCTCATCACCGACATTCACAATGCCGCGCTCAATACGACCCGTAACAACCGTGCCACGGCCAGAAATCGAGAACACATCCTCAATCGGCATCAAGAAATCCAAATCCTTCGGACGATCAGGCTGCGGGATATACTCATCAACCGCTGCCATCAGAGCCTGGATTGCATCATGACCCGTTGCAGGATCACTATCCTCAAGCGCCCCAAGCGCCGTACCCGAAATAATCGGAATATCATCGCCAGGAAAATCATACGAACTCAGAAGCTCACGGATTTCCATCTCAACAAGCTCAAGAAGCTCAGGATCATCAACCTGATCAACCTTATTCATGAACACAACAAGCGACGGAACACCAACCTGACGCGCAAGCAGGATATGCTCACGGGTCTGAGGCATCGGGCCATCAGCAGCAGAAACAACCAGAATAGCGCCGTCCATCTGCGCCGCACCCGTGATCATGTTCTTTACATAATCAGCATGGCCCGGGCAGTCCACATGTGCGTAATGACGGTTCGCCGTCTCATACTCAACATGCGCCGTCGCAATCGTGATACCGCGCTCACGCTCTTCTGGAGCCTTATCAATCTGATCGTACGCCGTGTAATCAGCACCGCCGGTCTCCGCCAGTACCTTCGTGATCGCCGCCGTCAAAGTCGTCTTACCATGATCAACATGACCAATCGTGCCGATGTTGCAATGCGGCTTCGTACGCTCAAATTTCGCCTTCGCCATAATCTTCTCTCCACTTCTTAGGCCAGTTTGGCCTTAACCTCTTCAGCTACCGCCTGCGGTACCTGTGAATAATGATCAAAAAACATCGAAAACTGTGCCCGGCCCTGGCTCATGGACCGGAGTGTGTTTACGTACCCAAACATGTTTGCCAGCGGCACCAAAGCATTGACGATCCGTGCATTCGCACGCTGGTCCATGCCTGAAACATTGCCGCGGCGACTATTCAAATCCCCGATAATATCACCGAGATAATCGTCCGGGGTGACAACTTCGACACGCATCATTGGCTCGAGCAACTTGGGCGAAGCCTTCGCTACACCCTCACGAAAAGCCGCGCGCGCCGCAATCTCAAAAGCCATCACCGAGGAGTCAACATCATGCGAAGCACCGTCCGTAAGCGTCGCCTTAACGTCAATCATCGGAAAACCGGCGATAATTCCGTTTTCGACAGCGCTCGCCAGCCCCTTCTGAACGCCAGGGATGAACTCTTTCGGGACGTTGCCACCAACGACAGTATCGTCGAACTGGAACCCTGAGCCCGGCTCACCAGGCTCAAAAGTAATCTTCACACGTGCGAACTGACCCGAACCACCCGTTTGTTTCTTATGGGTGTAATCAACATCAGCGGATTTGGTAATCGTTTCCCGATAAGCCACCTGCGGCGCGCCAACATTGGCGTCTACCTTGAATTCCCGTTTCATACGATCAACGAGAATTTCCAGATGAAGCTCACCCATCCCTTTGATGATGGTCTGACCACTCTCAAAATCAGTGGTAACCCGGAATGACGGATCTTCCTGAGCCAGACGATTGAGAGCGACACCCATTTTTTCTTGATCACTCTTGGTTTTCGGCTCAACCGCGACTTCAATAACTGGATCGGGGAATTCCATCCGCTCCAATATGACAGCATTATCAGCATCGCAGAGAGTATCGCCAGTCGTCGTGTCTTTGAGACCGGCCAACGCAACAATATCGCCAGCACGCGCCTCTTTCACATCTTCTCGTGAATTCGCATGCATCAAAAGAATACGACCAACGCGTTCGCGCTTACCTTTAACGGTATTCATCAGCGACGTACCGCTTTCCAAAACACCCGAATAAACGCGGACAAATGTCAACGAACCAACAAAGGGGTCGTTCATAACTTTAAAGGCCAATGCCGCAAATGGCTCGCTATCCGAACTTTTGCGAACGATATCCTCGTCACTATCGACAACAACACCCTTAATAGGAGGAACCTCGGACGGGCTCGGCAAGTAATCGATTACCGCATCAAGTAAAGGCTGAACACCCTTGTTCTTGAAGGCAGAACCACAAAGAACGGGAACGAATGCTGCCGAGATCGTACCCTTGCGGATACAAGCTTTAAGAACCTCTTCACTGGGCTCCTTAGCTTCTTCGAGATAGGCTTCCATAGCCACGTCGTCATGCTCAACCGCAGTCTCGACCAATTTTTCACGATACTCTGCGGCGCGATCAGCAAGATCAGCAGGAATATCCGTATATTCAAATTCAGCGCCAAGGCTTTCATCTTTCCAGATGATGGCTTTCATTTTGATAAGATCAACGAGACCAACGAAATCGGATTCGGAGCCGATAGGCAGCTGCGTTACCAAGGGCACCGCACCCAAACGATCTACGATCATATCAACGGTATTGTACATGTCGGCGCCGATACGATCCATTTTGTTCACAAAACAGATCCGCGGCACTTCATATTTATCAGCCTGACGCCAAACAGTCTCAGACTGAGGCTCAACACCGGACACGGCGTCAAATACGGCGACCGCACCGTCAAGCACTCGCAGCGACCGTTCTACTTCAATGGTGAAGTCAACATGGCCGGGCGTGTCGATAATATTGATCCGATGGTCGTTCCAGAAGCAGGTCGTTGCAGCGGACGTGATTGTAATGCCGCGCTCTTGCTCCTGCTCCATCCAATCCATAGTGGCCGTGCCTTCATGGACTTCACCAATCTTGTAGGCACGTCCGGTATAATACAGGACACGTTCAGTCGTGGTCGTCTTTCCGGCGTCAATATGCGCCATGATGCCGATATTACGATAGTCGTCGATTGGTGTTGTACGGGGCATTGATCTATTCCTGGACTCTAACTACCAGCGATAATGCGAGAACGCTTTGTTGGCATCAGCCATACGGTGCGTGTCTTCACGTTTCTTAACCGCGTTACCGCGATTGTTCGCGGCGTCGAGGAGTTCATTCGACAAGCGATCCGTCATTGTATTTTCGGACCGGGCCCGGGCGGTTTCGATTACCCAGCGAATGGCCAACGCCTGACGGCGATCATTGCGGACCTCAACAGGGACCTGATAGGTCGCACCACCGACGCGGCGAGACCGCACTTCGACGGACGGCTTTACGTTATCTAGAGCATCGTGAAACGATTTTACTGCATCACCACCAGCACGACTGGCCAGCGTTTCAAGCGCTGCATAAACGATCTTCTCAGCAGTCGATCGCTTACCCTGCTGCATCAGACAGTTAATGAATTTAGCTAGCACCAGATCGCCATATTTGGCATCCGGCAGAATTTTTCTTTTTTCAGCAGCTCGACGGCGTGACATGGCTTAATTCCCGCTCTTAAATTATTTCGGACGCTTTGTGCCGTATTTGGAACGCCGTTGACGGCGGTCCGAAACACCCTGGGTATCAAGAATACCCCGAATGACATGGTACCGAACGCCCGGCAGATCCTTGACACGCCCACCGCGGATCATGACCACGGAATGCTCTTGAAGATTATGTCCTTCACCTGGAATGTAGCTAATAACCTCAGCTCCGTTCGTCAGGCGGACACGTGCGACCTTCCGCAAAGCCGAGTTCGGCTTCTTTGGCGTCGTTGTGTAAACTCGAGTGCAGACGCCACGCTTTTGCGGGCAGCCCTGCATAGCCGGAACCTTGTTCCGGACGATTGGCCGCTTGCGCGGCTTTCTGATCAACTGGTTTACCGTCGGCACAGTGTCACCCTCAATAGTTCTTCGACCCCAAGTTCGTCCGACCCATTCGTCAGATCTCGAGACCAAAATTCCGTTCGCACGAAACAACAACCCTGCGAAAGCAAAAACTGACCTCCGCGGGCCCTGGCTCCGGTTACGCTATATATTAGCCAATTCATAGAAAACGCGTCTAGGGAATTTTCCTACCACCAGCTTCCAATGAGGCGCGCAATATAGGTGCGCGTAATACTCACGTCAACAGAGAAAAAACACCAAATTCGTATGATTTCTCAATTAGTTTCAGGGCTCAGCGATTGAGTTAGAATTTGACCGCTGAGCCCTGAAATATTAATCATAACCTCAGCCTGCGCTGGGCTGCCCACCATCGTCTTCTGACGCTTCCAGGGCCAGAACTTCCGCATCCTCGGCGCGACGGGCTGCGATCGCATCGATCGCCTCC
>CAVOAK010000074.1:0-12751 GCA_963693665.1 Alphaproteobacteria bacterium
GGCGACTGTCACAGGTCGCGTAAAGTTGGGCGCGTGGAGGCCGTAGAAGAATAGTCGCGTAGTGCAGCCCTGGTGGTGGTGCCATGAAACGCCCTTGAAATTCTGTGATGGAGCGCCCCGTTGCCTCAAACACCTCAAGCGCGCGAAGCACTCTTTGGCTATCTCCCGGTTGCAGGCGTCCTGCTGCGGTTGGGTCACGCCGAGACAATTCATCGTGGAGCGTCACAGCCCCCCCCTCAACAAGACGGCGTCTCAATTCTGACCGGAGGTCCAGCGGAATATCCGGGATAGCCGACAAACCCTCAATTAGCGCTTTGAGATAGAGCCCGGTACCGCCAGTAACGACCGGTACCTGGCCTGTGTCATGTGCAGTGGCGATCTCAGCAAGGGCGAGCGAGCGCCAATGCGCCGCTGAACACGCCTCCGTTGCGGAAAGGATGCCGAACAAGCGATGGGGAGCCCGTGCTTCTTGTTCTGGCGTTGGACGATTGCTGAGAATTCGGAGCTCGCGGTACACCTGCATGCTGTCAGCGTTGATGACCGTCCCACCGAATTTCTCTGCAACTGCTAGAGCCAGCGCGGACTTGCCGCTTGCAGTTGGCCCCGCCACGACCAGCACGATGCGTTTCGATTCTCTCCCGGCGGCGGCGTCTTGTTGTTTCACAATCGATCCCGACATAGCATCCAATTCTTGTAACACCGCATCGTCGCACTCAATATGCTGCGATGGAGTGTGCAGTCGTCCTAATTGCCAATTCGCGAACGGCCCCCATTAACGATAACATGGTGGTTGCAGTCGCGCAGGCTCTCAAATCCTTCGCTCGTGAAGTCGACAGTCATGGGCTCACTTGGCTGGCACCGGGTATCGCCTGCGAATTTACATGCGTTATCTCCGATCAGGCAGCAGCCGTACGCGCCGCCCGCAATGCCGTTGCCAACACTGCAGTTGATGTTTGTTGCGTGCCGAAACACGGCCGCCGCAAGAAGCTGCTCGTCGCCGACATGGACTCCACAATCATCACGTTCGAAACAATTGATGAAGTTGCAATCGATGCCGGTGATGAAATTGGTAAAGAAATTGCCAAACTCACAACTCGGGCGATGGCGGGCGATATGGATTATGCGACGGCGTTCCGTCAGAGAGCGACATTGCTGCAGGGGGTTCCATCGACATTATTGGCTGGAGTACGCGACCGCATTGTTCTGACCCGTGGAGCTCGCGAGCTGATTGCGACCATGCGCGGCAATGGCGCAGTTTGTGCGCTCGCCTCCAGCGGCCTAACAGACTTCACAGATCACGTTGCGGACGAGTTGAACTTCGACCATGCCTGGGGAAATCAACTTGAAATTACCGATGGCAATATTACCGGCAATGTAGTCGCTCCCATCCGAGACGGCAGCGCCAAGCGCGCCACGCTCAACAAACTTAAGAGGCGATACAATATCGAAGACGCGGATACCATGGCTGTCGGCGATGGCGCCAATGATCTTGATATGATCTCTGCTGCGGGTATCGGCGTAGCGTTTCACGCAAAACCCGTTGTCGCTGAACAAGCCGATGCGCGCATTGATCACGCCGACCTGACGGCGCTGCTGTACCTACAAGGTTATCGCATCGAGGACTTTCGGCGCTAAGTAGCGCGAACGTTCTCGGCCTTTGCATCCCTAGTCAATGTCATCGCAACAATATTTGCAGCCAACATCGCCGCTGCAATGAAGTAGAAGACCGCTTTCAAGCCATACGCATCGGCAATAATGCCACCGATAATCGGCATGATGATCGCTAACCCAGATTGCATCCCGAACATGAGGCTCGTCGCCGAACCACCAAGCCGGTCTGGCGTCAAATCAAGCATCCAACTCTGGACCACAGGTCGAACAGCATAGAGAGACAAACCGAGCACAGACACGCCAACGATATACGCAATATCATTGGTCACGAAGGTTAAGGCGATGATCAGGATTGTTGTGCTACTCAGGCCAGCAACAACAACAGACCGCCGACCGATCCGATCCGAGAGTATACCTGCGATGGGTGTCGCAATCATGCCACCCACCTGCATTCCCATCAGTGTTACGCCCATCCAAAGTGGCCCAATTTCCATGACATTTGCCAGATATAGAGGCAAAAAAGCGAGCAATCCGGTTTGTGCCATGGCGCGCAATCCAGTCATCAGGCAGAGCCCCAAGACAGCGCGTTCTTTGATTACGGTTAACATGCCAGTGAAATAGTCGCGCAGCCCCATACCGCGCCTAATACCATCGGCACTGGGACGGTCGTGAGGCATCAAATATATCAGCAAAATCCCGGCAACGACGAGGATCGGAATCGAATTAGCGACCGCCGTCCCCTGCCAAGTAAACGACAGCAAGAGAACGCCCGCAACGAGAGGTGCCACTGCATCGCCAATGTTTGCGCCAAGCCCATGGATGGCAAGCGCATATCCCCGACTCTTTGGGTAGTGGGATGAAAGATACGAAATTGCCGGCGGATGCCACAGATTATTAGTGGCTCCAATGAGCACAACCATCGCACACAAGACGATATAGTGGGTCGTAAACCCAAACGCCATTAAGGCTAAACCGCCGACCGCTAGGGAGATAAATTGAAGCAGCACACGCCGCCCCGTAATATCCGTCAGGAGGCCGCTTGAGAAATTGGCAACGAGCGCGCCTGAATGAAAGAGCGCGACGAAGAGGCCGGCCTGGCTGTAGGTAAGACCCAAATCCTTGGCAATGAACGGCACCAATAGATAAAACGTCGCCGCTGACCAATGCGTGCCGCTGTGGCCAAGACTCGTCAACAGGATGGTAGTCTGGCCCTGGATACGGGCCAGCAGGGTTCTCGAAATTTCAGACAATAGTTTTTCCGCGGTGGATGGAGCACCAGAATACACATCCGGCAGCGCAAAGAAAATGTTCCAGACTACGGCCCTGGACTTATACCAAGGTCATACGTGATATGAGAGTCCGCAGCATCGCACGATCCAGATGGAACTCTTAAAGCGCATTCCACTGGCTCCATCCGCTGACAATACCCAATAAAATCAACTGGTCTTAATTCGAAGCGCCACGAAATTGAGATCTCCGCCACGCTGTATTCGCAACAGCACGGACCGACGCCCAAGCTGAAGGGCTTGCTGGACTTCTTTTTCAATCTCGGCCGGTGTGGTCACCTTGTTTTGATTGACCTCGACAATAACATCACCCGCACGCAGTCCCTTTTTAACAGCGTCGCTGTCTTCCTCAATGTCGGTAATAACAACGCCCTCGACGCCACTATCCAACTGAAATTTTTCAGCGAGCTCGGCGGTCAACCCAGCCATCGACATTCCCAATTCGTCGATTGATTCGCGGCCGGAGGGCACATCGGCCCCATGAACAGACAACGTCGTCAACGATGCCTGATCGACCTTTTCAAGTTCGCCAAGATTAACGCTCAATCCAACGTCCTTGCCGTCGCGCCAAACTTTGACAACGACGTTTTTACCGACATCCGTTTCTGCGACCATCCGCGGTAACCTGCTTTGGTCAACCACCGGTTTGCCGTCAAACAACAATATGACATCGCCTGTCTTTATGCCGGCCGCTGCCGCTGGACTATCCTTGAGAACACCTCCGACCAAAGCGCCGGTCGCAACCTTAAGGCCCAGACTATCGGCAATCTCTTCAGTCACTGCCTGGATTTGCACGCCAAGCCAACCGCGGCGGGTCGATCCGAATTTACGTAGCTGGCCGATGACGTTTTGTGCCAATGATGACGAAACGGCAAAGCCAATACCAATACTGCCCCCGCTTTGCGAAAAGATAGCCGTGTTAATTCCGATAACTTTACCGTCGACATTGAACAGCGGGCCGCCGGAATTTCCGCGGTTGATCGACGCATCGGTTTGAAAATAATCATCGTACGGGCCAGAATTTATATCGCGCTGACGCGCGGAAATTATACCCATCGTTACGGTGCCGCCGAGGCCCATCGGATTGCCAATGGCGATCGCCCAATCGCCCACACGTACGGCATCAGAATTCCCCCACTCTACGGACGGCAGAGGTGTCTTTGTTTCGACCTTCAAAAGTGCGAGGTCGGTCTTTTCGTCGCGGCCGACAATTTCCGCGTCGTAGCGGGTGCCATTGTTCATGCGGACGGTAATGCTCTCGGCTCCTTCGACAACGTGATTGTTAGTTACGACAAACCCCTTGGAATCGATAATAAACCCTGAGCCGAGAGAGGTCGCTTGACGTGGCGTGCCGTCACGTCGCCGACGGTTGAATTCCTCAAAAAAATCTCTGAACGGTGAGCCCGGAGGAAACTCGAAATTTGGAACCTCTTGTTGCCGACCGGCGACTTTCTGCGTGGTGACAATATCGACGACCGCCGGCAATATGCCCTCGATCACATCTGCAAACGATTCCGGCGCCTGGAGCGCCGAAGCTGGTGCCGACATCCATGCAATGGATCCCGCCAAAAGCAGCATCAACGACAGACATATAATTAACTTCGGGTAGGCGACGACGTTGATCGCATTAATTCTGGTCAAGCGCATCTCAAAATCGCTCCAAATATTGTCGGATCACACTGGGTTCATACTCGTGTTTCGATAACGCATCCTCACTACTAAGCTTGTTGATATCCGTCACAACGAAGAGTCATTCGCTGCAGCCAACTTGGCTTAAGGACCTAATATAGTGTCCAATATGGTGACAAAAAGGCGGCGCCCGCCACAAATGTGTCAAAATCTCGCGCGCCTGCATTGATCCACTTATGCTGCGTCTCTTTGGCTCGCACACTCTAACCACGAATCAACCAGACCACAAAAACCCCAAAACACATCGCAACGACACCGCCCACGCGTAGCGCTGTTGGAGAAATCTCCAACGCCTGCCGCATCATATTCTGCATACCTTGGGGGGATACCGCGTATAGCACGCCCTCAACAACAAACAGTAAGCCGATCGCAGTTAGGAAATCGTTCATGGTCGCGAGATGAAGTGCCTAGAGCAAATGAATCGAACGTTTTACTTAGACGCCCCTCCGGTGGACCCGAAGAACCGGAAAAAATCGCTATCAGGCGAAAGGACCATCGTCATACCCGTATCCACGAGGTTCTTCTCGTATTCGGCCAGCGACTTGTAAAAGTCAAAAAATTCCGGATCCCGACCATATGACCGGCCTAAGATAAGGTTCCGCTCGCCTTCGCCCTCACCGCGCAGAATTTCCGATGTCCGCTTCGCATCCGCTAATAGAACGACTTGCTCGCGGTCGGCGCGTGCACGAATCTTCTGCGCTTCCTCAGCACCCTCGGCCCGTAATTCGCGGGCTTCACGCTCGCGCTCTGTCCGCATGCGGTTATAGACTGCTTGGCTCGTATCAGGAGGAAGGTCGGTGCGCCCAATGCGGATATCGACGATCTCGATGCCAAATGTTGGACCCTCGCCAGACACTTTGGTCTGAATGTCCTGCATGATCGAGAGGCGCTTTCCTGACAATAAATCACCGAGCGAGTTTTTGGCGATTTCCTGCCTGATGGCGGAGTTGATGATCTTGCCAAAACGATCGCGCAAAATTGACTCGGTTCGCGCAGCCTGAAAAAACTTTAACGGGTCGACAATACGGTACCGGGCATAAGCATCAACGTTTATACGCTTCTTGTCCGTCAGCAGTATCTGCACTTCAGCAGGATCGAGATCAAGGATACGTTTGTCGTAGATCTGGACGTTTTGGACAAACGGCGTCTTATAGGCAATGCCGGGCTCCGCTACGACGCGGATTGGCTTACCAAACTGAAGGACGATCGCCTGTTCAGTTTCACGTATCGTATATATGGTCTGTGCCGCCGTTAAACCTAAAACGATAACGACAATTCCAAGAATGGCCAGTTTTGTTCGGCTCATAAATTCAATCTCCGCAGCGCGATGGCTAACTAGTTACTCGTCTCTCTAATCTTCTTGTTGATCTCGGGCAGGGCCAGATAAGGGACAACGCCCTGTCCTCCCGAGGAATTATCGATGATGATTTTGTCGGCCGCGCCGAAGACCATACCGATAGTCTCAAGGAACATGCGCCGTTTCGTGACC
This sequence comes from Alphaproteobacteria bacterium, assembly GCA_963693665.1. GTDB lineage: Bacteria > Pseudomonadota > Alphaproteobacteria > UBA8366 > CAVOAK01 > CAVOAK01. Next base: position 6,076 of record CAVOAK010000074.1, read on the forward strand.
TCCGGTGCAACTTTGTAGGCGTCGTAGACTGAGATGAAACGTTGGCCCTCACCTTCTGCCTCTTTAATCAGACGCTCGCGATAAGCCGATGCCTGCTGTATCATCTGTGCCGCCTCGCCGCGTGCCTCCGGCACAATCGAGTTTGCATAGGATTGTGCTTCGTTCTGCAGGCGGTCCTTATCCTGGCGCGCACGCTGCACGTCATTGAACGCGTCAATCACCTCACCTGGAGCATCGGATTTCTGAAGCTGAACAGTTTCGATAAGGATCCCCGACTGGTAGTCGTTGAGGATTGACTGCAAAAGTTCCTCGGCGCTCGCTTCTATTTGCTGTCGTCCGATCGTCACAGCATCGTCAAAACTCGTCTGACCAATCACTTCTCGCATCGCACTTTCCGCCGCGCGTTTGACCGTCGCATCGGGGTCGCGGATATTGAACAAATAAGCCACTGGATCACTAATTTTCCACTGCACCTGGAAATCCACGTCAACGATATTCTGATCACCCGTAAGGATCGTGCTTTCTTCCGGCACGTCGCGTGCGACACCGCCGCGAGTACCTGCGTCAGCTGTCCCGCGGTATCCCACATCGACCCGATTTATTGCCTCAACCGCAGGCGTGAGCACCTCGCCGATCGGCGCTGGAAAATTGTATTTTAGACCGGGACCAGTCACCTCCCATAGCTTGCCGAAAATAAGCTCAACGCCTTGTTCGCGCGGATTGACCGTGTAGAAGCCAGTTGCCAACCAAACCGCCACAACCGCCACAACGGCGAGGAGAATACCTTTGGCAGAACCACCGCCACCAGGAATAAACTGGCGAAGTCGGTCTTGGCCTTTTTTCAGGAGTTCCTCGATGTTCGCAGGTTGTCCGCCGCCGCCCCAGGGAGTCTTTCCACCACCGCCCCACGGCCCACCACCATTATCGTTCTGCCAAGGCATATCTTTTGTTCCCGAATGAATTGTTTTGTTGTTGCGCGCCAGCCACCATGCTTCCCTAGCAGCGCTCCAATAACATATATGAGAGCATGATGTTGGTGCAAAGTCTAATAACGCCCGATTATCACATGATAGCGAGCAGCAATTCGGTGACACGACCGGGTTTTACACCCAATTCAAAATAGGAGCCCCCATGGCACAGGTCACCGAGCGACACATTCTCGACGCCCTCAAAAAGGTCGTTGACCCCGACCGGGGGGCCGACATTGTTTCGCTTAGCATGGTCAACGGTGTCATCATCAAGGAGGGAAACGTTGGCTTTGCGATTGAGGTGGATCCAAAACGCGGGCCGCAGTTGGAACCCATGCGAAAGCAGGCTGAGAATGCCGTGGCAGATGTGCCGGGCGTATTATCGGTGACAGCAGTACTGACTGCCGACCGGGCCGCAGCAGAGACATCTAAAGAAGAACCTACGCGTTCGACACAAAATCAGGCAGCGCCGGATCGTCCTGCCAGCCTCGCGCCACCGGGCGTCAAACATATCGTCGCAATAGCAAGCGGAAAGGGCGGTGTCGGAAAATCTACAACGGCAGCCAACATTGCGCTTGGTTTAGCCGTCAGGGGTTTGCGCGTCGGCATGCTCGACGCCGACATCTATGGTCCATCACAACCTCGTATGCTTGGTGTCTCCGGTAAACCGGAAACGAACCAAAACAACAAGCTGGAGCCACTCGTCAGCAACGACGTCAAAGTGATGTCGATTGGCCTCCTCGTGCCCGAGGATACTCCCATGATATGGCGTGGCCCTATGGTAAACAGCGCCTTACAGCAGATGCTGCGAGATGTTGAATGGGGAGACCTCGATATCATGATCGTTGATATGCCGCCTGGCACCGGTGATGCGCAGCTCACCATGGCACAGCAGGTGCCACTCGCAGGTGCCGTAATCGTTTCAACCCCTCAGGACATCGCCCTGTTGGACGCCCGTAAAGGCCTAAGTATGTTCCGAAAAGTTGATGTTCCCGTACTCGGATTCATCGAGAATATGAGCTATTATATCTGCCCAAAATGTGGGGACCGAGCCGACATATTTAGTCATGGCGGGGCTCGAACAGAGGCAGAAAAGTTGGAAACCGAATTTCTCGGCGAGATTCCGCTCGACATAGCAATTCGTGAAACTTCAGACAGCGGGCAGCCCATTGTGATTGACCAACCCGATAGCCCTCATGCAGCGGCTTATCTCGAGATCGCTGACCGGATTTGGGCCAAGCTGTCGGAAGATGGCGAGACGTCAAAGCGCATCGCTCCGAGAATCGTGGTACAGTAATGTGAATTATTGCAGTAGCGGCATACCTGTTAACAGCAATCATTCTGGCAGCAGCCTCTGCAGCTCCTGCCTATGCCATAGGCAACGATCAACAGGCACGAGCGCTGCAGCGCATCAATCTGTTTCGTGCCCAACACGGGCTCGGACCGTTGGCAATGGAAGCCCGGCTTGCCGTGGCGTCACAGCACCATGCCAACGACATGGCGAATAATGGATTTTTCAGCGACAACGGCTCCGATGGTTCCTCGCTCGGGCTGCGTGTTCAACGCGCGGGTTATCCCTATCGCCAAGTGACCGAACAGTTGGCCCTCGGTTATCCCGGCTTCGATAGCGTTGTGGACATGTGGATGCAGCGCACGGTAAGCCGTCGAACTCTGCTGTCGCCAAATTTGATCGAGGCGGGCATCGGTTACGCGTCAACAGATTTGATTATTGAGGGCAAGCGGCTGGACCACTTCTGGGCCCTCATTCTTGGCGAGCCCACGAGGGCTGTTGAAGGAGATTGGCAACGCCAAGTTCTGGAACGCGTTAAGAATTTACACTCGCAGTACGGCTTGCAGGCACTGAGTCTCGACAGACGCCTGAGCCAGGCGGCACAGGCCCACGTCGGCGATATGGCCCATGGAGACTATTTCGATCACGTCGCACCGGACGGCAGTAGCGCCCGCGAGCGAGCACAGCGGTTTGGTTGTCCATGGCGTCGAATCCGCAAAAACATTGCCGCCGGACAAGCAACTCCAAGGGAAGTTGTCGAGGGTTGGATAAAATCAAATTCACACCGCAGTGCCATGCTGGATAGTCACGTCGAAGAAGCAGGAATCGGATATATCTACCTGCCTGTAGACAACGGATGCGCACGCCACCACCATTATTGGGCGCTTAGCCTCGGGCAACGCTGAGCGGAAATTTTTACTACGCACAAAACGTAAGAACGAAGTGGGGAATATCATGCGCAAAAATAACTTACGTAGCCTGTGGCAAGAGAGCCAAACGGCCGTCAACTGCTGGCTTACAATCAATAGCTCGGTCGCAGCGGAAGCACTTGCCCAACTCGATTGGAGCTCCGCAACGATCGATCTACAACACGGGCTCATAGACTGGGATGCCGCATTTCCCATGCTCCAGGCAATTTCGTCGACTGAGGTCGTGCCAATGATTCGGGTGCCATGGAACAACCCGGCGTGGATTATGCGCGCGTTCGATGCCGGTGCTTATGGCGTCATTTGCCCTATGATCAACACTCGTGCCGACTGCGAAGCATTTGTTGGCGCCTGCCGTTACGCACCACAGGGTTATCGCAGTTGGGGGCCGGTTCGCGGTCTGATATATGGCGGCTCGGACTATTTCAAACACGCAAATGACGAGCTGTTGGCAATTGCAATGATTGAGTCGGCGCAGGCGCTAGAGAATTTGGACGAGATAATGTCTACGGACGGATTGGATGCGATTTATATTGGGCCCAATGATTTGGCGATTAGCCTTGGACTTGAACCGCAATATGCGCCGAAGGACCGCAAACTTGCCGATGCGATAGATACGATTTTAGCGGCGGCAAAACGCCATGGAATCGTGCCTGGAATTCATTGCGGTAGCGCTGACATGGCCCGTGAAATGACGGCAAAAGGCTTTCAGTTGGTTACATTGATGAATGATGCGCGGTTGCTCGTGGATGCCGCAGCGACAGCGATTACCACGGCCCGGAAAACCTGACGTCACGCAGCACAGTTCGCAGCGTATAATCGTAGGACTTGTCATCATCGTTTTGCTCTGACAGGTTTGCAGTCTTAATTGAGGCAAAATAATTCGGCATACAGCAAGCGGGAGGACTAGAGATATGGACGTGTGCGCAGCAGTTGCCCACGAAGCAGGCAAACCCCTGACAATCGAAACCGTTCAACTCGAAGGCCCGAGAGAGGGCGAAGTCTTGGTCGAGATCAAGGCAACCGGCATTTGCCACACGGATGCATTCACCCTATCGGGCGAAGATCCTGAGGGTCTATTCCCGGCCATTCTTGGTCATGAAGGAGCCGGCGTTGTTGTCGAAACCGGCGCCGGAGTGAAGTCGCTCACGGCCGGTGACCACGTCATTCCGCTCTATACGCCAGAATGCCGCGAATGCGATTACTGTCTCAATCCGAAAACAAACCTCTGCCAAGCAATCCGTGTAACCCAAGGCCAAGGCTTGATGCCGGATGGAACGAGCCGTTTCTCGCTCAATGGGAAGCCATTACTCCACTACATGGGAACATCAACATTTTCCAACTTTACCGTATTGCCGGAAATTGCCCTTGCTAAAATTCGTAAAGACGCACCGTTCGACAAGGTTTGCTACATCGGCTGCGGCGTCACCACAGGAGTTGGCGCAGTAATCAATACGGCCAAGGTTGAAGCCGGATCCAACGTCGTCGTCTTCGGTCTCGGCGGCATTGGTCTTAATGTTCTTCAGGGTGCCCGACTTGCCGGTGCCAACATGATTGTCGGCGTTGACCTCAACAACGACAGAAAAGCGTTGGGCGAAAAATTTGGCATGACTCATTTTGTCAATCCAAAGGAAGTGGGCGACGACCTTGTTAACCATTTGGTTGAACTGACAGGCGGTGGCGCGGACTATAGTTTTGAGTGCATTGGCAACGTCAATACGATGCGGCAGGCGCTGGAATGCTGCCACAAGGGTTGGGGCGTTTCGGTCATCATCGGTGTCGCCGGATCGGGCCAGGAAATTGCAACCAGGCCATTTCAACTCGTTACAGGTCGTGTGTGGAAAGGTACTGCCTTCGGCGGCGCGCGTGGTCGAACAGACGTGCCGCAAATTGTCGATTGGTATATGGATGGGAAGATCAATATCGACGACCTGATTACCCACACCATGCCCCTCGAGAAGATCAATGACGCATTCGACTTGATGCACGAAGGAAAGTCGATACGCAGCGTTGTCTTGTTCTAAAGCTCGGTAACAACACCTTCTGCTAAGGTGTGTAGCTGTAGCGGAAGGCGTATAAGATAACCCGCAACTCTACTCCAACGACGGTAAATCATGAGCGCAATCGAAACGATCAGCGAACAAGCCTGCTTTAATGGCGTGCAAGGTGTTTACAGCCACGCTTCCTCGAGTACCGGCACAACCATGCAATTCTCCTTATTTCGGCCACCGCAAGCAAAAGAGAAACCGGTTCCGGTGCTGTGGTTTCTCTCAGGCCTTACGTGCACCGAGGAGAATTTCACTGTTAAGGCAGGTGCTCAGCAATACGCAGCGGAGCATGGCTTGATGCTGGTCGCGCCCGACACAAGCCCGCGTGGCCTCGATCTACCTGGCGAGCACGATGCCTATGATTTCGGCAGCGGCGCTGGGTTTTACATCGATGCAACAGAAAGCCCCTGGTCGGATCACTACAATATGTACTCCTATGTGACCGATGAACTGCCGGACTTGGTCTTTGGAACATTTGCAGGAGACAAGTCGAGGCAAGGCATCTTCGGGCATTCGATGGGCGGGCACGGCGCTTTAGTCTGCGCGCTACGTAATCCTGATTTATATCAGTCTGTTTCGGCATTTTCACCGATTTGTGCACCGACTCAATGCGCATGGGGAACCAAAGCACTTGGCGGATATCTTGGCGCTAACAATAATGCGGCCTGGCGGCAATATGACGCATGCGAGCTCATTAATTCGGGTGCAAAGGCTAAGCAAATTCTCGTCGATCTGGGCACCGCTGATCCGTTTCTCGCAGAGCAACTTAAGCCAAACCTGCTAGCCGAGGCTTGTGACTCAGCGGGCATTTTGCTGGAATTACGCATGCAAGATGGGTATGACCACAGCTATTTCTTCATAGCAACATTCGTCGGCGATCATATCGATTGGCACGCCCGCGCACTTAACGGCTGAAGTTCAACACTCGTTCCAATACTAGGAAACTATAGGCTGGGTGTTCGCCAACAGCTTCATGATCTTCGCGACTAACCTCGCGCCAGTCGGCCGGGCCAAGATCGGGAAACCTCGCGTCACCTTCAAAGCTACCCAAAACCTCCGTTAGGTAAATGCGGTCGGCGCGCGGCAGTGCAAGGCGATAGATTTCCTCGCCCCCAATCACCATGACCTCATCGCTTCCCAACGCATGGTCAAACGCCTCGTCGAGGCCACGGACTACGGTGCCGCCATTTGCCCGAAAATCGACACGACGGGTCAGAATGATATTGTGGCGGTCAGGCAATGGTCGGGCAGGAAGCGACTCCCAAGTCTTGCGCCCCATGATAATGGCTTTGTTCAAAGTGACGCGCTTGAAGTTCTTGAGGTCCGCCGGCAAGCTCCAAGGCAGAGTGCCATCCCGGCCGATCACACGATTCGCAGCCATGGCTACCACCAGCGAAACCCGCATGGCGCTATCCCCGACCAACCTTAAACTGCAACCCGCGC
>CAVOAK010000075.1:0-12560 GCA_963693665.1 Alphaproteobacteria bacterium
ACGCTCTCTCAGAGCCGCCGCACGGTACAATTGGCACATTGTGCAATTACGTCGACGGCGATCACTCAAACAGTAAATCTTAATGAGTAGGTTTCGCTGAATTTGCCTGCAATGAAGAGGGAGGTGCTATCCGAATTAGCGTGATTTGATTACGCACCCGACGCATAATTTCAAAACGGAATCCGTAAAACGTAAAGATTTGGCCTGGATTGGGAATGCTTCTCGACTCGTGCAATATCAGCCCGGCAATTGTCGTCGATTCGTCGTCCGGCAGTTCCCACTCATAGTCGCGGTTCAGGTCACGCAACGTAACGGATCCACCGGTGATGTAACTGCCATCTGCCTGTTGCCTGACGGCAGCCGCTGCGATGTCATGTTCGTCATCAATTTCGCCGACGATTTCTTCAAGTATGTCTTCCAACGTAACGATGCCCATAAAGGAACCATATTCGTCGACGACAATCGCAAAGTGTTCTCGCCGCTCGCGGAAGGCATGAAGTTGACCCAATAGCGTTGTTGTTTCCGGGATGAACCATGCTGCGGTGGCAAGTTTACCAAAATCAAGAGCATCCGCTTGGTCGCCGCGAGCAAGAACTTCGCGAAGGAGATCTTTTGCATGCACGACACCAGTAATGTTGTCGGGGTCATCTCGATATATCGGGATACGCGTATAGGGGCTGTTTAGAACGTCGTCGATAATTTTTTTTGGTGGATCATTCACGTCGATCATTGTGACCGTACTGCGGTGGGTCATGACTTCTTGAACGCCGACATCATCGAGATCAAGTATGCTGCGCAACATTGCGCGCTCGTGCTGAATTTCAGGTGCGGGGCCTTCGTGTAGATCAATGACGCCACGCAGTTCCTCCTCATGCAAGGAGCCACCGAGTTCCGAACTAAGCTTGATTCCCAATGGTTGAAGCATCGTCCGTACAAACAAGAAAATCGCGTGTGTTACGGGCGCCAAAACGATGACGAGCGGTTTGACCAAAGGGGCGACGGCCAATGCCGTTCGGTCTGCGTGGCAAAACGCATACGTCTTGGGCAATACTTCAGCAAAAATGAGAATGAGAAGCGTCATCACGAGCGTTGCGTAAATAATTGCTGCGTCGCCGAAGTAGCGCAGTAAAATTCCGGTTGCGAGAACGGAAGCAAAAATATTAACCACGTTGTTGCCAAGCAGAATGGCCCCGATCAGTCGCTCCTTCTTTTCGCGTAATGCCAATATGGTCTGGGCAGAACGATTGCCTTTTTTTGACAATTGATGAATTCGTCCTTCTGACGCCGCAGTTAGGGCAGTCTCCGAACCGGAGAAAAATGCTGAGAAAAGCAGAAGGAAAAAAATGATTGCTGCGGATATATACGGATCTTCAATCATAATGTAATCGCCCCTTCGATTACGGTGAACAGGTCGTCCTGCATTACCTCGGTACTCAAAAATGCCTCGCCAATTCCACGCACTAGGACAAACGTATTGCGGCCGTCCTTAACTTTCTTGTCCGATGACATGTGGTCGATGAGTCGGGTCGGATTCCATACGATACCCTGCATCGGACGAAGACTTGTTGGTAGCCCAACAGCTGCAAGGTGGCGACGGACACGGGCGGCATCTTCGGCTGGGCACAGGCCCATAGCGACTGATAAATCAAAAGCCATAACTGTGCCAATCGCAACGGTTTCGCCGTGCAATAGTGCATCGCTGAAACCGGTTTCAATCTCGAGCGCATGCGCAAATGTATGACCTAAATTGAGGAGCGCGCGTTGACCGCTCTCATGTTCGTCCTCAGCGACGATTGCCGCTTTCGCTGTACAGCTTGAAACGATTGCTTTGCGTTGTGCGTCGGCTGACCCATCGCAGACGGAAGCACCGTGACCCTCGAGCCACGTGAAAAAATTTGAATCATTAATGAGCCCGTACTTAACGATTTCCGCATAGCCCGCTAGCATCTCACGACGAGGAAGTGTGGCGACAACGTCGGTGTCCGCGATCACAAGCTGGGGCTGATGAAAGGCACCCACCAAGTTCTTGCCAAATTTTGTGTTGATGGCAGTTTTACCGCCGACGGAACTATCAACAAGTGCGAGCATTGTCGTTGGAATTTGCATGTAGTTGATTCCGCGCAGGTGAATTGCAGCAGCAAAGCCGGCGATATCTCCAATCACCCCGCCACCTAGCGCGACCAAGGTTGTTGAGCGCTCGACACCCCGTGTCTCGAGATCTTCGATCAAGCGGATTAGATGTGTGAAGTCCTTTGTCGACTCGCCCGCCGGTAGAATAATCGACTCTACTTGAATTTCGTTCGAAGCCAGCGCTCGTTCAAGTGTCGGCAGGTAGAGTGGCGCTACATTCTCGTCTGTTACGACGACGATGCGTTGCTGCCGCAGTAGTGGACCAATATGTACGCCTGCCTCGGCAATCAATCCGCTGCCGACAACAATGTCATATGTTCGGTTGCCAAGGGCAACTTCCACTCGTTCGAAGTCGCTCATTTTGTTTCGTTCGCCGCTAGATACTGCTCAAGGACCTCATAAACACGATCTGCGGTCTGTTCCAGCGGACCGTCAGTGCTCTCTACGACCAAATCGGCATGTGCATACCAAGGATTACGTTGTTCCATCAGTTCGGCAAGCCTTGCCCGTTGATCTTCTGCCTGAAGCATCGGCCGATTATTTCGCCTCGATACACGTTGTAAAAGAACGTCAAGATCAGCTCGAAGCCAGATTGATATTCCACGATCCTGAATTATTTCACGTGTCTGCTCGTTCATGAATGCGCCGCCACCCGTGGCGAGGACATGTGAAGTTCCAGCCAGCAACCGGGCGACGACACGTCGTTCGCCGGCACGAAACTCTTCCTCGCCGTGACGTTCGAAAATTTCTGCGATCGAACACCCAGCCGCCGCCTCAATTTCAGCGTCAGCATCGATAAATGGCAAAGATAGTCGAGTTGCAAGGCGTCGGCCGATCGACGACTTCCCTGCTCCCATCATGCCGATGAGGACAATTGACTTTGTAATTAACTTTGTAATTGGGTTTTTGGGAGTCACTTAGTGCCGCTCGATGTTGTTGACGCATCCAGATGAAACAAGGCGTGTCGTTGAAACGCGCTTTCTTAGTCTATAAACTGCCGCAGAATTGCCACAGTCAAGGTCTAGCGTAGGTGTCGGGCTTCTATCAGAACGTTCGACGCAGGCGCATCTACGGCAATTGCCGTAAACAGGGGATCTATGAACTTTTTGACGAAGCTAGCATTATTCCTGATCATTGTTGCTGTCGGTGGCGGCGGTGTATTTTTGGCGACATGGGATATTCCTGCGCCTTCAAGGACTGTCGAGAAGGTGTTGGATGATAGCCGTTTCCCACGCTAGGTTCGCTTGCGGTGTGTTTGTCGCGATGCTCGTACTAGATATTGCGTTTAGCACGGTCGATGCTGGCGAGTTCGCGCAGACTGTTGTTGATGAAGTTTTGGTGGCGCAGCAGGCAATCCCGAAAGGTACACCAGTTTCACTTTGGCCGCCGCGAGGAACGAGCGGGGGGAAAGTTGGATCAAGCAAGCCATCGATAGCATCACCCCCAGGCTCCGCGACATTGTCGACGGCGACTATAACGGTAGATCAACTCTCCACTCCAGACTCTGAAATTGTTGGGACATTGGAAAGGGATATGGGCGGGTTCGGGCAGGAGATGTGGCGTGGGACACCGCGGTCCTTGATAGACAATTTGCTTCCTCAGCTACCAATCGCCATTCGTTCGCCGACGATGCGTGATCTTGCTCGCCGGCTTCTGCTCTCCACGTCGATTGTCCCGCCTCGAGATGGCGTCGAATCTGAGGAAAAAAGCCTAATTTCGATGCGTGTGGAGCAGCTGCAGGCAATGGGATTGATTGGTGCCGCAGCGGAACTTATGAGTGTGGCACCGACGCGAGATACTGATCCAGACCTGCTTCGCGCCAAGGTTGACAACCTATTTCTTTTTAATGATTTGGGCGGTGCCTGCAATGTGGTGCGACGTCAGGGAAATAGGCTTGTTGAGGAATTTTGGCAGCGGTCATTAGTGTTTTGCCAGGCACTCGAAGGTGACGTCGATGGCGCTTCATTGGGTGCCAGCCTCCTCGCTGAGGGTGGTGATGTCGATGATCCGGCGTTCTTTGCGCTGGTCGATGTTCTGACAAACGGGCGCAGCGTTACCGTTGATAGTTTGACGCAGGCAACGCCACTTCATCTGGCAATGTTGCGGACTGCAAATATTCATATTCCGCCGAACGCGCTTGATCGCGGGTCACCCGCTCTTTTGCGCGCAATTGGCATAAGCCCGAACGCGGTCAGAGAACTTCGGCTGGACGCAGCTGAATGGGCAGCGGTGATGGGGGCCGTTCTCCCTGGGCGTCTCGGTCAGGTTTATGCTGGCGCCGCCTTCAAGGCCGGAGAACTTGATAACGCGCTGAGCGCAGCCGATTCTCAGAGAAACTCCCGCGGCCGCGCGTTGCTTTACCAGGCTGCGGTCGTGCAAAACGTGCCAATGGCAAAGGCCGCAGTATTGCAACAAGCTTGGCGACTCGCGCGCGAGGATCATATCTATCCACTGGCCGTGCGGCTTTATGAACCACTGATTTTGGAAACCCCGGCTTTAAGCGGACTGGGATGGTTTGCCGCAGATGCCACACGTGCGCTATTGGCACTTCACCGCGAAGCTGCGGCGCAGCCGTGGCTGAACTTATTACGTCAGGAGACGCTGCGAGATCCAGTGGCGAAGCGCGCAGCTGACGCCTTATGGGCAATAATTGAGGTTGCCAGCGGTAGCAACGTCGCTGTGTTGGATCCGGCAGCATTTTTTTCGTGGCAATCTGCCTTGCGTGAACTTTCGCCTGAAAGCGCCGACGCTCGTACGACGCTTGGTCTCGCGATGTTTGAAGCACTGGGTTATGACGTTGACCCGGAATACTGGCACTCGCTGTTGGGCACAATCAGCAGGTCAAACGCGTTGGTGGCAGACCCGGTATTACGCCGAACTTTGCGCGAGGCAAGCGAAAATGGTCGAGTTGGTGAGACAGTCCTTCTTGGACTTCTAGCGTTGGGCCGAGAGGGTCTAGATGGTGCAGATCCATGGCATCTTCACGATGTGCTTGGTGCGTTGAGGAAAGTTGGCTTGGAAACTGAAGCGCGTTCACTCGCGCTAGAAGCCATGCTGGCTGCAGGGCTATAGGCAATTTCTCCGCTTCTAGAGAAATTTTTAGAAATGCTTGTTGCTGAGCGAGGTGCTGCAGCGAATACAGTCCAGGCCTATCGGCGGGATTTGGGTGATTATTTTAATTTTCTTGGACAGTCTGGAATTTCTCCGAATAGGGCTGCAACAAAGGATGTGCGAAATTTCGTGAGATCTTTGTCCCAGCGAAATTTGGCCCCAAGTACTAGCGCCCGACGACTTTCAGCGGTACGGCAGTTTCATCGTTTTCTATACGCGGAGGGTCTCTGTGATGAGGATCCATCGACAACGGTCGATAGCCCGCGACGTGGCCGCTTGCTGCCTAAAATATTGACCGAAGATGATGTCAGGCAGTTGCTCGATCAAAATAAATTTGGTGACAAGCCTGAGGACATGCGCCTCCGGGCGTTGTTGGAGTTGCTGTACGCAACTGGGATGCGGGTATCCGAACTTATTGCATTGCCATTGGCTGCTACACTGCAGGACAAGGAGTACTTGTTAATTCGTGGTAAGGGGGACAAGGAAAGGATTGTTCCTCTAACGCCCAGTGCGCGCGAGGCGCTTCAGAGTTACGAGTCGGTTCGCGAACGGGTATTTGCAGATGGAAAGCTATCAAAATGGCTGTTTCCGTCGCGCGGTCCCGTGCACCATCTGACCCGTCAACGATTTGGCCAAATGCTTAAAGTCCATGCGCACAACTGCGATATTGACCCAAGTCGCATCAGCCCCCACGTAATTCGACACGCGTTTGCTAGCCATCTGTTGGCTCACGGCGCCGATTTGAGAGCGCTCCAACAGATGTTGGGTCATGCTGACATTTCGACGACGCAGATTTACACACATGTGCTGGATGAGCGAATGCGCCATCTTGTTGAGGATGCGCATCCATTAGCGAAAGCAACGGGTAAACGTCATTAACTGGACATGTAGAATTTCCGAACCCCTCGGTCGGGCGCGTTCGTTTCAATATATGGTCGCGTATGATAGGAACTGCTCGCTGAAACCGGCAACGTGTCGAAGCGGAACATGAAGACATTTTTAGATTTTGAACAATCGATCGCTGAACTCGAGGGTAAGATCGAGGAACTGCGGCATCTCTCGGATGCTGGCGATGTGAATATTGCCGATGAGGTCTCGCGGTTACAGGCGAATGTCGATCGGCAGCTGAAACAGGTTTATCAGAAACTTTCGCCATGGCAGAAGGTGCAGGTTGCGCGCCATCCTGATCGACCGCATTTAGCTGACTACCTCGAACGCCTGTTTGACGACTTCACGCCCCTTGCCGGGGATCGTGCCTTTGCAGAAGATCATGCAGTGCACGGCGGATTAGCACGTTTCCGCGGCTATTCCTGCGTCGTTGTGGGCAACGAGAAGGGGTCCACAACAAGTGACCGTGTGGCGCATAATTTTGGTATGGCGCGACCGGAAGGCTATCGGAAAGTCCGTCGGTTGATGGAACTTGCGGATAGATTTAATCTCCCGGTTATAACTCTTGTGGACACACCCGGGGCCTATCCTGGAGTTGGTGCCGAGGAACGTGGTCAAGCTGAAGCAATTGCCCGATCGATCGAATCTTGTCTGGCAATTCGTGTGCCGTTCGTTAGCGCCATAATTGGCGAAGGAGGTTCGGGCGGCGCAATTGCCCTCGCGGCAGCGAATACGGTGCTCATGCTTGAACATTCAATTTACTCGGTGATTTCTCCAGAAGGTTGCGCGTCCATCCTTTGGCGCAATGTCGATCAGGCACAGGTCGCTGCGGCCGCGTTAAAACTGACTGCTGAGGACCTACTTGAGCTTGGCATTATTGATGAAATCGTCGCTGAACCTTTAGGGGGGGCTCACCGGTCGCCCGATGAGGCAATCTCCAACTTAGGAGATTCCATACAAATAGCTCTCTCCGAACAGCTCCCGATCGACGGCGGGACGCTACGCGCGCGTCGCCGCGAGAAATTTATGGAAATGGGCAAAAACGGTCTGAGCTAGCCCTGGCCGTGACACTGCTTGTATTTGCGGCCGGATCCGCAAGGGCAGGCGGAGTTTCGCGAAACCCGGCCCCAGGTCGACGGATCATTTGGATCGACGATTGCTGCAGCCTTGCGGCGCGCAGACAGAGCACCGGTTTCACCTTCTTCATCGCCCAAAAATGCTGGATCACTTCGAGTCTCAACCATTTTGGCTTGGGAAGATCGTTGTTCGAGTTTCTCTTCAGGTGAATTCTCCTGGAGCTCCAAATGACTCAACACTTGGATCACTGATTCCCGCAATCTTGCCAGCATGGCTTGGAACATATCGAAAGCTTCGCGCTTATACTCATTTAATGGGTCGCGCTGCGCGTATGCGCGGAGACCGATGCCTTGGCGCAAATGATCGAGTTGCAACAAGTGATCCTTCCAAATCTGGTCAAGCAACTGCAGTAGGAGGCTCTTTTCGGCGATGCGCATGAGTTCTGGTGTGTATGTAGCTGCCTTTTCCGCCATCTTGCGATCAACTTCTGAGACGATGCGTTCGTGGATCTCTCGATCCGCGATGCCCTCTTCCTTGGCCCAGTCATGGATTGGCAAGTCGAGACCGAAGACGCGCACGCATTCCTCGTGAAGCGTGTCGAGCTTCCACTGTTCCGGTAGGGCGTTTTCAGGAATGCAGCTGTCGACGAGAAGTTCTGTGACTTCATGGCGCATGTCGGTGATTGTCGATTGAACGTCGCTCGCACGCATCAATTCCTTACGCTGCTCATAAACGACTTTACGCTGGTCGTTCATAACATCGTCGAATTTGAGAAGCTGTTTGCGAACCTCGTAGTTGCGTGCTTCGACTTTTTGTTGAGCCTTTTCCAGCGCCTTATTAATCCACGGGTGAACAATTGCTTCACCGTCTTGCAGTCCTAAACGCTGAAGCATCGAATCCATTCGCTCCGAGCCAAAAATTCGCATCAGATCGTCTTCTAGGCTGACAAAGAACTTCGAGCCACCGGGATCACCTTGGCGGCCTGATCGGCCTCGGAGCTGGTTATCGATTCGCCGGGATTCATGGCGCTCCGTCCCAAGGACATATAGGCCTCCGGCATCAAGCACAATCGCCTTCTTTGCTGCGATGTCTGCTGTGATTTCATCGGTGCGACTTGCCTTTACCGACTCGTCATCGACATCTTCCAATTCGCGCCACAGCCGCATCTCCAAGTTTCCGCCGAGTTGGATATCCGTGCCGCGGCCAGCCATATTTGTTGCGATGGTTACAGCGCCCGGTGTTCCAGCTTCGGCAATAATATGGGCCTCATGCTCGTGTTGACGCGCGTTGAGAACTTTGTGCTCGATATTCCGCGCCTTAAGCAGGCGGGCAAGTTCCTCCGACTTCTCAATGGTGATCGTACCAACAAGTACGGGCTGATTTCGCTCGTTACATTCGGCAATTTGATCGAGGATCGCTTCGTGTTTTTCGTGCCCTGTTCGATAGACTTCGTCATCATTATCGATGCGAATCATGTCCATATTGGTCGGTATTTCGACGACTTCCAGCTTGTAAATGTCGGCAAATTCAGCGGCCTCGGTCATCGCCGTGCCGGTCATTCCAGAAAGTTTTGGATAAAGCCGGAAGTAGTTCTGAAATGTGATCGACGCCAGAGTTTGGTTTTCGTTTTGGATATGCACTTTTTCCTTGGCTTCCAGCGCCTGATGCAAACCTTCCGAGTACCGCCTGCCCTCCATCATTCGGCCGGTGAATTCGTCAATAATTACGACCTTGTCGTCCTTGACGATGTAGTCCGTGTCTCGTGTGAAGAGTTGGTGAGCCCGCAAAGCCTGATTAACGTGATGTACGAGCGAGATATTCTGGATTTCGTACATACCTCCTTCTTTTAAGAGACCGGCTTCAGTCAGTAATTCCTCCATTCGCGTCGCCCCTTCTTCTGTAAGGGTGACCGCGCGCTGCTTCTCGTCTTTTTCGTAGTCGTCTTCGCCCAGCTTTGGCAGCAACACGTCGACAGCGAGGTACATTGCCGACGAGTCTTCCGTTGGTCCGGAAATGATCAGTGGCGTACGAGACTCGTCAATCAGGATCGAATCGACCTCGTCGACAATCGCGTAGTTAAATTCGCGTTGCACCATTTCTTCGAGGCGAAACTTCATATTGTCGCGCAGATAGTCGAAGCCGAACTCATTGTTGGTGCCGTAGGTGATATCGCACGCGTATTGCGCTCGACGTTCGTCATCTTCAACGCCGTGGAGAATGCAGCCAACACTGAGGCCTAAGAATTTATAAATTTCACCCATCCATGCGGCGTCACGTTTCGCAAGATAGTCATTCACAGTAATGACATGCACACCGTCGCCGGTTAATGCATTGAGATAGACAGGGAGCGTCGAACTGAGTGTTTTTCCTTCACCGGTCTTCATCTCGGCGATCATTCCAGAATGCAACACCATGCCACCAACCAGTTGCATATCGAAGTGCCGCTGTCCGATCGTTCGTTTGGCAGCTTCGCGGACGACCGCAAAAGCCTCTGGGCGAATCTCGTCGAGATCTTCCCCGTTGCTTAGACGGACGCGCAGCTTTTCGGTCTGAGCCTTGAGTTCATCATCACTCAACGCCTCATACTCGGGTTCGATCTTATTGATGAGATCGACCTGCTGTTGAAGGCCTTTGATAATGCGCGCGTTTGCGGAGCCGAAAACTCGTTTGAGTACGCTACTAATCATCGAACCCCCCGGGGGAACGGCTGGCGCCGCAATGCAGCGAAGTTAGTACTTTGATGTATTTTCGTCATCGCGGAATTTGAAACAACCAAGCGGAATTTGAGGCGACCAGTGATCATTGGACCAACCACGTTGAAAAGCCAATAAATACAACGGTCCGAAAGTGACAGAACACAATGTTTGACAGTGTTCCAGTGCAAACTCACATAAGCGCCCGTAGGCGCTCTGTCAATCTCGGGACGGGGTCACGCTTTCGCAACATCGTGATCACCAAGTCATAGTTGAACCGTTGAGCGGCGCAGATATGTCTGCGTGAAGGCAATTCTTGTATGCGTTGCTGGGTTGTGCATTATGCGGCAAATCAAGACGAACGTCGTATAACGCGCAATACGAATCATTGCCGGAGACGCTGTAACGCCAGTTGGTTGGTTCCCTGGGCGTTCATCTGCAGATAGGGCTAAATAAACTCGGATTAAAATTGTCATGATTGCACGGTCACCCTTAGCACCAGACAGTTTCCCGACAATTCCACCAATCGCCGGTCTGCGCATCGTCGGTGAGGCATGTGGGTTGAAGAAAAACGGCAAGCGCGACCTGTTTATGGCCGAGTTATCGCCTGGTAGCGCGATTGCAGGCATTTTTACGCGATCGCAGTGTTTTTCTGCACCTGTTGCCTGGTGCCGCGATGCGCTGCGGGGTGAAAAAGTTCGCGCCATTGTCGTCAATTCCGGTAATGCGAATGCATTCACCGGCTTGGCAGGTAACCGAACGGTCAGTGAGACAGTTGGTGCTGCGGCGCGTTTGTTTGACTGCCCTGAGACCGAGATATTCGTCGCATCGACCGGTGTCATCGGCGAGCCTGTTCCAGCCAATCATATCGCGTCCAAGCTGCCTTTTCTCCATCCTGGGCTGGGACCGGACGCTTGGGCCGACGCGGCACACGCAATTACGACAACCGATACATTCCCCAAGGGTGCGGTGCGGACTGCGCGGATCGGCGATACCACCGTGACCCTTGCGGGCATTACCAAAGGCTCGGGGATGATTGCTCCCGATATGGCAACTGTGCTTGGTTTCATGTTTACGGATGCAAAGATACCCGCGCCGGTATTGCAAAAATTGCTCGTCCACGCCGCCGACCGGTCTTACAACGCGATCACCGTCGACAGCGACACCTCAACGAGCGATACGGTTTTGTTATGTGCGACAGGTGCGGGCGAGCCCCACGAGTTGGTGCGAAGCATGACCGATTGGCATCTGCGTGATTTCCGGCGTGCGTTGAGCGAACTGATTGTCGACTTAGCTACACAGATTGTGAAGGACGGTGAGGGCGCGCAGAAGTTCATCACCATCGATGTTGCTGGTGCAGCCTCGGCCCGTGCCGCTAGACGGATCGGATTGTCGATTGCAAATTCACCGCTCGTGAAGACGGCGATTGCCGGCGAGGATGCTAATTGGGGTCGCATTGTCATGGCTGTCGGCAAGTCTGGCGAGAAGGCAGACCGCGATCGGCTTTCTATCGCCATCGGCGGTGTTTCGATTACCGAAAATGGGCAACTCCTCGATGGCTACGACGAAGCGCCCGTGGCTGAGCATCTGAAAGGTAAAGACGTGCATATCGCCGTCGATGTCGGTATAGGGCGCGGCAAAGCCAGGGTATGGACCTGCGATCTGACCCATGGCTACATATCGATCAATGCCGATTATCGAAGCTGAAAAGCGCTCGTGACTTCGGCCAGACCGATTGTACTTGTCGTTGCAGTCGCCCTCGTCGACGTTGATGGTCGCGTCCTCATCGCACGCCGACCAGAAGGCAAGACAATGGAGGGCCTTTGGGAATTTCCAGGTGGAAAGGTAGAGGATGGCGAGACGCCTGAAGCGGCGTTAATTAGGGAGCTCAAAGAAGAGCTTGGCATTGATACGGAGCAAAGTTGCCTTGCGCCTTTTACCTTTTCAAGTCACGCCTATGACGAGTTTCAACTTTTGATGCCGCTTTATGTTTGTCGTGTTTGGCAAGGTACCCCTAAAGCACAGGAAAGGCAGGAACTTGCATGGGTAAGTCCGCTCCGGCTTCGCGATTATCCTATGCCGCCAGCGGATCGCCCGCTCATTGCGATGTTGCGCGACCTACTGTAGTCGAAGGTGTGCTCCGATTGTTCGCCTAGTCATTTGCCAAACTCAGGATATAGGCGACAAGATCATCAATCTCCTGCGTGCTCAACGTCAGTTGCGGCATCGGCGGATGCGGATTTATTAGAAACAACCGGAGCGACGTCCGGTCGCGTTTAGGATCGCCCGCGAGTGTACGAAAACCCGGAGCTGTATCGCTGGGTGTCTCTCCGGCCACATCATAGCAAGCGCGCACCATTGGGTAGCAAGTCGCTTACCGATCACGCCGTCCTGGCTCACGGCATGACCCGGGGCCAATATTTAGACTGTCAGAAGTGCAAAACTAATTCGTCGGAGTGCCAAGAGTTTCATAGGTATGACCTTAGTGATCTGTACCGCATCAATATTTGCTGGCTATTTTCTCAGCCTACATCGCAACGTATATTTCCCTTCGGCAGTATCTATTGATCCAGGTCAAATTTGGGATTTGCGCACTGACTTTGATGGTCGGGCAATATCCCCTGCGGGTTGTTCATCGGTTTCCAGTGCGTGTGCGAGACG
>CAVOAK010000076.1:0-12173 GCA_963693665.1 Alphaproteobacteria bacterium
GGATCGAAGACGCCACGTAGCCGTGGCGCAACGGGGGAATTGAAATGAGCGTAGAGGTCGAACACGGACCCAAGCAGGAGTTTCATCTGGTGGACCCGAGCCCGTGGCCTGCCTGCGCGGCGGTATCCGCGGGGCTTCTGGCGTTTGGCCTTGTACTTTTTATGCCCCCCGACTTGTTTGGCGTTGATGCGGAAGAATTTGTCATATTTATGGGGCCGTGGGCGTTTTTCCCAGGTGCTATTCTGCTATGCGCGACGGTAGCGTTATGGTGGCGCGACGTAACCCTCGAAGCGGAGTACGGCGGACATCATACGCCAATAGTTCAGCTCGGCATGCGCTACGGCATGGCGCTCTTTATCGTCTCTGAAGTTATGTTTTTTGGCGCATTTTTTTGGGCATTTTTCAATGCGCGTCTTTATCCGAAGGAAACTCCCCTCGATGTTCCAGGTGGCGTTTGGCCACCTGAGGGTATCGAGACATTAGACGCATTTGATGTGCCTTTTCTCAACACGCTGATCCTCTTGTTGTCCGGCGTTACGGTGACGTGGGCACATCATGCGTTGCGCGAAGGTCATCGCAGAGAAATGCTTCAGGCGCTCGGAATTACGGTCATCCTCGGGTTCACATTTACGTCGCTGCAGATATTTGAATACGCTCATGCAAATTTTGCATTCACCGATGGTATCTACGCGTCGACTTTCTACATGGCGACCGGATTACACGGGTTCCATGTAGTTGTTGGCACAGTCTTTTTAGCTGTCTGCTGGTATCGGGCGGCCAATGACCACTTTAGGCCTGATCACCACTTCGGGTTTGAGGCGGCTGCGTGGTATTGGCATTTCGTCGATGTGGTTTGGTTATTTTTGTTTGTTTGCGTTTATTGGCTGGGCGGTTAGACAGCTTCCGGCTTGGCCAACGTTAGCGCGCCAGTGGTCGAACCCAAACCCGACAATTTCCCCCAAATTTCGCCATTGGCTGTGGGCTTGCGATGTAAATGCCCACGGTGTGGTGAAGGGCCACTCTTCGACGGATTTCTTACTATTGGGAAACGCTGCCAGAAATGTAATCTCGACTTGAGCATTGCTGACAGCGGAGATGGTCCAGCCGTGTTCGTTATCTTTATTGTTGGGCCAATTGCAACCGAGCTGGCACTTCTTACAGAATCGATTTTCACACCGCCATATTGGCTTCATCTTGTGGTCTGGCCGCCGCTCATCCTTGCTGGTGTGGTTGCGTTGCTCCGTCCCTTCAAGGCGGTCGCAGTTCGCTTGATCAGTGAATTCTCGAGATGAGGTGTGGATTGCATGTGGTTGCGCCCTAAATTCTGGCCGACCTTCTTCGCTCTTGCGGGACTCGTCGTGTTATTGAGCTTGGGCTCATGGCAACTTCAACGGCTTGCCTGGAAGAATGGCTTTCTTGAGCGACTTCAGTCGAGGATGGCCGCGGCGGCAGTTGTGATGCCGGATGATCCGGTCGATCTAGAACGGTTTGAGTTCCGTCGCATATTTGTAGCGGGTGAATTCGACCATGACCGGGAGATGTACCTGCTTAACAGGGTTGTAAACGGCGTCGTTGGCGGCAATATCATCACACCGCTGCGTCGCGAGGGGATCGGTTCTCATATTCTTGTTGATCGCGGATGGGTGCCGCAGAGTCTCCGTGACCTAACCACCCGTCCCGAAAGTCAGGTCAGTAGGGTTGTCACCGTTGAAGCCATCGTTCGTGGTGGGCATGAAAAGAATTTATTTACGCCAGACAACGACCCGGCCAGCAACGATTGGTATTTCGTTGATCCGGCGGCAATGGCGGCAGTTGCGGGAATAGATGCGCCCGTCGAGTATTTTTGATGGCGGTTGAGAGTGTGTCAGGGAAGGGCTATCCCCGGGGACGAGGAGACAAGTTATCGCTGCGCAACGACCATTTGGGTTATGCAATCACCTGGTACGCGTTGGCAGTCGTCTTGTTAATTATCTTTGTCGTCTACCATCGGAAACAGGTGCCGTGAGGCGGCCTAGGTTACTAATCCAGCTCACGTCACCCTCCGCTACTGCTTAGAACGTGCGCTTATTGCGGACGAACTTCGGCTGGCTGAACCGCGGCAAGCCTTGAGCGATGAACAGCACACACTGTTCGGGTTGCGGCCATCAGACGACCGATTGGGGCGCCTACAGGATATTCATTGGCCGAGTGGCGCCTGGGGAAACTTTCCAACCTACACGTTGAGGCAATGCTGGCCGCTTCGCTCTACGCCGCTGCCACAAATGACGACACTGGGGTCGTCCCAGCGCTTGAGCGTGGCGATTTCTCCGCACTGATGGCTTGGTTACGTACGAACGTTCATTGTATGGAGTCACAGTACTCGTCGACCGAGTTAGTGGAACAAACGACTGGACGCCTGTTCGACCCAGAAGTCTTCAAAATTCATTTGCGAGAGGGCTACTTAGACTGAAGGTAGTGGAGTGGGGGCAGGTAAGGCATCTTGCCTGCGGCTAGCGCTGGGCTTACTTTGCGCGACCCTCTGTTTGGTAATATCCGGGGTGTGTCAGGGCAATGTGGGTTTAAGGACTGTATCGTGCACTATGTCAGCACCAGGGGCGCTGCGCCGCGAGCGAGCTTTGATGAAGTTCTGCTGAAGGGACTTGCAACCGATGGTGGCTTGTTTGTACCTGAGACTTGGCCACACTTCAGCGAACTGGAAATTCGTGCGCTCCGCGGATTGGATTATCCAACCCTTGCTTGCAGGGTCATGACACCTTTTCTTGGGGCCACTATTTCCGTATCCGACTTTGAGAAAATTGTTGCCGCCGCCTACGACACATTCGATCATCCGGCAGTTGCGCCGTTGGTACAGCTCGACGCCGATCTATGGTTGATGGAGCTGTTCCACGGTCCGACACTCGCCTTCAAGGACGTAGCACTACAACTGCTCGGTCGACTGTTCGAGCATGTCCTTGATAGTCGCAGCGCGCGTGTGACGATCGTTGGTGCTACATCGGGCGATACCGGTTCGGCAGCAATCGAGGCCTGCCGTGACCGAGTGGCCATGGATATTGTCATTCTTCATCCCCAAGGCAGAGTCTCTGAAGTTCAGCGACGGCAGATGACGACGGTCGACTCCAAAAACGTACATAACGTCGCCATTGAAGGAACGTTCGACGATTGCCAGGATTTGGTGAAGGCAATGTTCAATGACCAGCCCTTCCGGGACGAATTGCACTTGGCAGCCGTGAACTCGATAAATTGGGCCCGAATCATGGCCCAAACAGTCTACTATTTTCACGCGGCATTGGCGCTGGGCGCGCCGGATCGTGAGGTTTCCTTTTCCGTACCGACCGGCAACTTTGGCAATGTGTTTGCCGCTTATTCCGCTCATAAAATGGGGCTCCCTGTGGCACGGCTGTATGTCGGCTCGAATCGCAATGATATCCTCACTAGGTTCCTAAAATCGGGTGAAATGGTTGCGGCTCCTGTAGAACCGAGTTTGAGCCCCAGCATGGACATACAAATATCGAGCAATTTTGAGCGGCTTCTGTTTGAGTTGCATGGCCGCAATGGGAGCGCGGTCTTGGCTGACATGAGTGCATTTCGCGATACAGGCAGATATTCGGTCGATACGGCTTTGCGGACTGAGGTAAATTCTCTGTTCGAGGGGGCAAAACTTGACGATGCGGAGACGGCAACTGCGATTGAGCATTTTTATCAAAGCACAGGTGAATTGCTTGATCCGCATAGTGCCATTGGAGCTTGGATTGCCCGTGGAAAGTCACGGGAGAAGGTTGTGCCGGTTGTCTCCCTAGCAACTGCGCATCCAGCAAAGTTTCCGCAAGCCGTGCAGCAGGCGACCGGTATTACCCCAAAACTGCCGAAGCACCTCAGCGATTTGTACGATCGCCCGGAACGTTGCACAGTTCTGCCTAATGACGTAAGCGCTGTTCAGAATTTCATACGCGATAAAGTGGGACTGACTTCATGACGGTGGAAGTAACGGTGCTCGATAACGGCCTTCGGGTGGTTACCGATACGATGGCAGGTGTCGAGACAGCAACTGTCGGCGTGTGGGTGGGAAGCGGCACGCGCAATGAGCGCAAGGAAATCAACGGTGTCGCGCACATGTTGGAACATATGGCGTTTAAAGGAACGAAACGACGCACGGCGCTGGCAATTGCCGAGGAAATTGAGACGGTTGGTGGTTACCTCAATGCCTACACGAGCCGTGAACATACCGCCTACTATGCCAAGGTCATGAAGGAGGACCTGGAGTTGGCCGTCGATATGCTGGCGGATATTCTCCAAAACTCGGTGTTCGATCTGGAGGAGCTAGACCGCGAGCGGGCAGTAATTTTACAGGAAATTGGTCAATCTCTGGATACACCAGACGACCTCGTGTTTGATGTATTTCAGTCGACGGCATTTCCTGATCAGCCGCTTGGATGGCCGGTGTTGGGTGAGTCGGACGTGGTTCGCGCTATGCCACGCGAATCCATAATGGGCTATATGCAGGAGACATATGGTAGCAACACGATGGTGTTGTGTGCTGCCGGCAATGTCGCCCACGATCAATTGGTGAAGCTAGCAAGTGGCTTATTTCAGACGCTTTCGCCGAGTAACCAGGGCGCTGAGGGTTCCGCACAATACATCGGTGGCGAGCACCGGACGGTACGCGAACTCGAACAAATACATCTTGTTATGGGTTTCCCTGGTATCGCGTATCACGACGACGATTACTTAGCTGCGTCGGTGCTGTCGACTTTGTTTGGCGGCGGCATGTCGTCACGACTTTTTCAGGAAATCCGGGAGCGGCGGGGGCTCGCGTATTCGATCTATTCCTTCAATTCGTCGTATCGCGATTGTGGGTTGATGGGGATCTATGCGGGCACAGGCGCGAAGGAAATCGAAGAATTGCTGCCAGTTCTCTGTTCGGAGGTTTGCTCGCTACCAAATTCGTTAAATGAAAAAGAAGTCACGCGTGCGCGCAATCAAATCAAAGCCTCGCTTTTGATGTCGCTCGAGTCCACTGGTGCCCGCGCAGAGCAGTTGGCACAACAGATGCTGATCTTCGGCCGGCCGATTCCAGTTGACGAATTGGTAGGTCGAGTCGAAGCGGTAGACACGAATACTGTCGCGTCATTGGCTAAGCGAATCTTCTCCGGCAAACCAACGATGACCTCGATTGGCCCAATAGAACGGCTCGAATCATATGCTCAGACGGTTTCGCGCTTGGCTTCTTAGCGAGCCGCAGCACATTAGCGGTCAAAGCTCTCAGCAGGGTGCCTGATGTTTGGATTTTTTCACGCTAAACCCTATGCGGTTCGTCTTAACGGACCGCGCGTTTACCTCCGCCCACCCGAGCGCCGTGATCAGAAAATGTGGACCAAATTACGAAAATCCAGCCGCGTATTTTTGGAGCCATGGGAGCCGGCGTGGCCATCTGACGCAACATCCCGCTCCGCCTATCGCCGGCGGTTAACACGCCTGGATGAAGATTGGAAAGAGGAGCGCGCTTGCGCTTTTTTCATTCTCGATCGAACCAGCGACGATTTACTTGGCGGCATTACTGTTTCGAATGTGCGTCGCGGTGTCGCCCAGAGCGCGAGCATCGGCTATTGGATTGGTGAACCATACGCTCGCCTCGGGTATATGTTCGAGGCTGTGCAATTAACGCTCAATTTTTGCTTTGAGACGCTAAATTTGCACCGTGTAGAGGCAGCCTGCCTTCCATCCAACGACGCAAGCAGCGCCCTGTTATTGAAATGCGGCTTCATGGAGGAAGGGTTTGCGCGTAAATATTTGCGTATCAATAATCAATGGCAGGATCATCGTACTTTCGCAATTATCCAGGCAGACGCTCGGCCGGGCGTTGAGAATATTAAGGCCAGTAACCACCGCTATGCGTGACCAGTTTCGCCCGATAATAGTAAAGGATCAACGCCGAGCTTTGAGATTGCGCGGTCCCATTTTGTCTCTAAATCACGGCCAAAAACTAAAGTGTCGTCTGCTGAAACTTGAAGCCATGCATTTTGCGTCAACTCGCTGTCGAGTTGACCGGGCCCCCATCCAGCGTAGCCCAAGGCGAGCAGCGAGCGTTGCGGCCCCTTGCCATCTGCAATGTCGCGAAGAATGTCGATGGACGCAGTCAAACAGATGCCGTCGTCGACAATGATCGTCCCTTCTTGGGTGTATTCGGTTGTATGCAGAACAAAACCGCGCCCTGATTCGACGGGGCCACCAAAGTGGATCCGGATTTCTTGGCCAATGCCGGGCGAATCCATATCGAGTTGTTGAAGGAGTTGCGAGAAGGTGAGTTCGTTCGCAAGTCGGTTAACCACGAGTCCCATCGCGCCCTCTGCATTATGGACACAAACGTAAATAACGGTCTGGAAAAACCGAGAATCGAGCATCGCCGGCATGGCGATGAGCAGTTGCCCGGTCAGATAACCTTCAGGGTCCTTGTCACTCGGCATCTTGAATGTTTTCCACAGTTTTACCTGCCTTTGTCACCGCTATCTATGATAGTGCGGATTCTAGTTCAAACAAAATTTGCGTAATGACGCGGTCTGCGCGAGGGTGTTTGTCGCTAGGTGTATTCGAACGCCGTCTTACTTGAAACTTATTGCGCTATGAGGCGCACGTATTTGTGACAGTGATATTTTCAACGTCGCCGCTATATATAGAACCTATGTCAGATAAATCTCACGCTGGTCGCACCGCAAAGTACCTAAGCGCGTACTTTTTTGCATTTATCGCGTTCTTTTTGATCGCGACCGGGAACCTCAATGCCGCTGAGTCGGGTGCCTGGCATGAAGGCGAATTTGCAAAAGCGCGTCTCGTATCGTCGGTTAAAGCCGTTGGCACTCGTGACGTTATTCGGCTGGGATTACAATTTCGTATTCAACCCGGCTGGAAAATTTATTGGCGCTCACCTGGCGATGCTGGATTTCCACCTCAACCGGCGTGGGGCGAAGGCGAAAACTTAACCTCGGTAGATATGCGTTGGCCTGCACCTCTTCGATTTTCGATTTTTGAACTGCAAACACTCGGCTATGAAGATGAAGTAATCTTTCCTCTCGATGCCCTTCTCGATCAGGCCGGTCAAGCCGTGGCGATAGACGCCGATGTCTCATATCTCATCTGTAAGGAGATATGCGTTCCTGAATCTGCCTCGGTGGCGTTGGACTTACCGGCGGGCTCTGCGGACCCAACAGAATTCGCTAACTCCATCGCTCGATTTGATGCGCGTGTGCCAGGCGACGGAAAATTGGCTGGGCTCTCGATACAGCGCGCCTCCCTTGAGACCGATGGCGACAAGACAAAACTCATCGTCGAGGTGAACGCGTTGTCGTCTTTTGTGGCGCCCGATCTTTTCGTCGAGGGGCCTGAGCAATTTAGTTTTGGGGTTCCAATCGTACAGTTGAGCGATAGTGGACGACAGGCATTCATCACTGTGACAAGCAGTGGTGTTGACCCGACTTCACCTGCTGGCAATGAACTCGTTTTGACGCTGGTCGACGGCATTCGCTCGATGGAAAAGGCATTGCCGGTCAGTTTTACGCAGAGCTACAGCGCCGTTGTGGGCAGTGCGTTGCCGCAGACGGCGGGAGCCGTGGACACTCGGTCGCTTACTGCAATAGTTTTGTTAGCATTGCTCGGCGGTCTCATCCTAAATCTTATGCCGTGCGTATTGCCCGTGCTCTCCCTTAAATTGCTCGGCGTTGTCAAACATGGCGGCGGCGACAAATCCCTTGTTCGATTGAGTTTTCTGGCGTCGGCGGCGGGAATTTTTGTTTCGTTTATGCTGATCGCAGGCGCTTTGATTACGCTTAAAGCTGGTGGTACTGCCATCGGCTGGGGGATTCAGTTTCAGCAACCAATTTTCCTTGTTGCCATGACCATTATCGTCACTCTGTTCGCCTGCAATCTGTTTGGCTTATTTGAAGTGCACTTGCCGCAGTGGGCGAGCAAGGTCGCCATGACTGGTGACAATCATTCGCTTGGTGGAAACTTTCTCACTGGTGCCTTTGCAACACTCCTTGCAACACCGTGTTCAGCACCTTTCCTCGGTACTGCCGTAGGCTTCGCGTTGAGTCGGGGGACGACTGAAATCCTCGTTGTCTTTTCGGCGTTGGCGATTGGCCTGGCCGCGCCCTATTTGTTGGTTGCGGCGTTTCCGGGACTGGCAACTCGTTTACCGCGCCCCGGTCGTTGGATGATCTGGTTACACAACATACTGGCAGTAGCGCTAACCGCCACAACGGTATGGCTACTTTTCGTTCTGAAGCAGCAAATCGGAACGGAGGCGATGGTGATCATCGCTGCCCTTATGGGTCTGATATTTTTTGTTTTTCTTACGCGACGTCTTGATGCCTCGAGACTGGGGCGACACGCGGGCAAAGTTGTGATTGGTCTCGCAGTCGCCGCGATTGCAATCCCGCTGGTACGGGATGCCTCATCTGACAGGGCCTCACAAAGTTTGGTAAACTCTGTGGCGCATGGCCAGTGGCTGGCATTCGATCGCAATGAAATCGATCGGCTGGTTGCAGCCGGTAACACCGTTTTTGTCGATGTCACAGCGAGTTGGTGCATCACGTGCCAGGTCAATAAGAAGGTGGTTATCGACACGGGTGATGTAGCAAAATGGTTGGCGCAGGATGATGTCGTCGCCATGCGGGCAGATTGGTCGCGACCCGATCCGGTTATATCGCAATATCTGGCGAGTTACGGCCGCTATGGGGTTCCATTTAATGCAATATATGGATCGCAGGCGCCTTCTGGGATTGTACTACCTGAATTGCTCACAAGTTCGACGGTGCTTAAAGCTGTACAACTGGCTGGGGCAGACACGCGCCTGGTTGAAAAATAATTAACGCTTAATAGC
The DNA here is from genome assembly GCA_963693665.1 of Alphaproteobacteria bacterium. Lineage (GTDB taxonomy): Bacteria > Pseudomonadota > Alphaproteobacteria > UBA8366 > CAVOAK01 > CAVOAK01. Next base: position 8,873 of record CAVOAK010000076.1, read on the forward strand.
GTCAATCATTCCCAACATTAACTGCGAGGCCAAATATCTTTGTGTTATGGCTGCATGCCTTCCGCTGTATATTACGTGATTTTTTAAAAAATTAGATTTTTTCGAGGGAACAAAATGACAATTTCGATTGGTGATCACATGCCTGCGGCAACACTCAAGAAGATGGGGGCCAGCGGACCGGAGGAACTCAGCACGAGTGAATTTTTTGCTGGAAGGAATGTTGTCTTATTCGCCGTGCCCGGCGCCTTTACGCCGACCTGTTCGAATAAGCACTTGCCGGGATTCGTCGAACACGCAGGCCAAATCAAAGCAAAAGGCGTGGATGCAATTGCCTGTATGTCGGTGAATGATATATATGTAATGGATGCGTGGGGCAAAGACCATCAGGTCGGCGATGACGTAGAGATGCTGGCGGACGGCAGTGCGGAGCTTGCCAAGGCGATGGGGCTGGAGCGTGACCTGACTGCTGCTGGACTCGGTATGCGAAGCAAGCGGTTTGCTATGGTTGTCGACGATGGTGTCGTCACGGTGCTGAAATTGGAAGCGGCAGGTGGGTTTGACGTTTCGAGCGCTGAAAGCATTTTAGCGGCGTTATAGCGGGCGCGTTTTTCGACTCAGATGAAACATCAGGCAGGTGGCGTCGCTTGGCGCCAGTTGCACGTTTATGTCGACGGGCCGTTGACCCGTTCTGGTATGGCCATTCGGGCCAATACGTCGGCGCGCTCATTTTCTGGATGGCCGGAATGCCCGCGCACCCAATGCCATTCAACGGTGTGATCGGCAAGTGCCTGCTCAAGGCGTTGCCATAGTTTAACATTCTTGACTGGCTTTCGACCTGCAGTGCGCCAATTGTTCTGTTTCCATTTGTGGATCCAGGTCGTAATTCCATCTTTGACGTAAGTGCTATCGGTGTATAGGTGCACTTGGACGCCAAATTTTAGCGCTTCTAATCCCTGGATCGCGGCCATGAGCTCCATTCGATTGTTTGTGGTGTCCGTTTCGCCGCCAGAGAGCTCTTTTTCCGTGCTGTTGTAGCGCATGACAACGCCCCACCCGCCTGGTCCTGGATTGCCACTGCATGCACCATCGGTAAATATTTCGACATCACTAGCGGCCATCATTCGAGCCCGTACGCACCAGGGCCATCGACACTCTGATGGAACTGCAAGATTGCCAGATACTCGAGTGGATTTTTTGGTCGCACCAATGCACCCTCGGGCTGGTTTAGCCAGTCGTAAAGCCGGGTCAGCATAAATCTGAGCGCGCTCCCTCGTGCGAGGAGTGGCAGCGCTTCAAGTTCCTGTGATGAGACCGCTCGAACGTCGCGGTAGTGCGAAAGCATGTGGCGGGCTTTGGTGACATTGAAGCTCATATCCCGTTCGAAGCACCAAGCATTAAGGCAAGTGGCAATGTCATATGCCAACTGGTCGTTGCACGCGAAATATAAATCAATAATCCCAGAGAGTTGTCCGGCAATGAAGAATACATTGTCGGGAAATAAATCAGCGTGACAAATCCCAATGGGAAGGTTGCTTGGCCAATTGGCTTCTAAATGGTTGAGTTCCGCTTCGATGATATCTGCAATTTCTCCGCTCACTTCGCTTGATCGTTCGCGGCACGATACAAAAAGCGGCCTCCATTGCTTAATTGACAGCGCATTACGGTTTTTTTGGCCAAATGACGCCGCTGCCAAATGCATCTTTGCAAGTGCGCCGCCAACTTGGGCGCAGTGTGCCGCCTGAATTCGACGAGGCCACATGCCTTCTAAGAAGGTTACAATCGCGGCAGGTCGTCCGCAGAGCATGCGCAAGGCCGATCCGTCGCGTCCCTCAACTGGAGTTGGGCACAGAATGCCGTTATCGGCGAGATGGGCCATGAGGCCCAAATAGAACGGAAGCGCCGCCGGCTCGACACGTTTTTCGTAGAGAGTCAGTATAAAAGACCCCATGTCGGTGTGCAGCAGGTAGTTGGTATTCTCGACTCCCTCGGCAATGCCCTTACAGGAAAGCACGTCGCCAATGTCATATTCGGCGATAAACGCCCGCAACTCCTCGTCTGCAACTTCTGTATATACAGCCATAAATTAAGCTCGCGTGGACGAAGGGCGGGATGCTGAATAATTTGCTAAACGTCACTTATCATGGAGTTTGGCCCAGTACAAAGCACCTTGGCGACGGGCGCTTGTACGGTGGCGAGCGCTTCACTAGTATCACCGCGAATCGGGCGTCTTCTAACAGCACGTCCGGACGGCGATTTCGAAAACTGGCAGACAAAAACATTTGGAGGAATTTTAGTATGGCCGAGCCAATCGTCGCTCAAAAAGCATCCTATCCGACAGAAGTAGAGTCAGGCAAAACGTATTATTGGTGTTCGTGTGGACATAGCGCCAAACAACCATTCTGCGATGGTAGCCACAAGGACCTTGGGATGGCTCCACTCCCGGTGGAAGCTGATGAAACCAAAACGGTTTATTTCTGTGGGTGTAAGCAATCTGCTAAAAAGCCATTCTGTGACGGCACGCATTCCAGCCTGTAAATATCAAAGGCGTCGACGGCGCCATCTTAGTTTAGCAACTGCGTTGCGGCAGTGTGTCCTTCTTGCGGGCGCACTCATTACGGTTGGCTGCGCCACAGCTAATGCCCCTGTGGTGCAATGTCCTGTTACACGCGTCCTCGAAAACCCAGCTCAGTTGACACGTTTCAAGTCGGGTTCAGGCCGCGATATCACGGATATTGAGTTCGATGCAGCGTTTGCTGAGATAGGTGGCACGTGCGAAATCGATGATGATGAAATCGATGTCGAGTTGAAGGTGTTGATTGTCGCGAATCGTGGCACTGCCAATGTATCGCGAAAAGCAACGTTTCCATTTTTTATCGCCGTCGTTGATCAAGATCGCAATGTCCTCATTCACGATGGCAAAGCGTTGCGAAGACGATTTGAAGGGACAGTTGATTTTCCAGGCAACCAGTCACAGGTTACCTATGCAGATGAGTTTGAGTTGACGATCCCGATAAGTTCAGGGCAAAGAGCCAGCGATTTTCTCATATTCTTTGGCTTCGAGCTGTCTCCTGAAGAGTTGGAATACAACCGCACAAGGCGCCGTCGCTGATGGGTAACGGCCTTGTGTAAGGTTTGGGGCCCTATGCGGTTGACATTCCGAGCAGGACCGTTAGCTTGCCTGCGGGGTCAAAGGCGACTCCAAGTGTAAAGCGCTCGCTGATACCTGTGGGAGAGACCGGTGGAAAGAAACGCCGGCGCCGAAGGAGCAACCGCCCCGGAAACTCTCAGGCAAATTGGACCG
>CAVOAK010000077.1:0-12146 GCA_963693665.1 Alphaproteobacteria bacterium
CCAATTAACGGCCCGACTGCGGGTGCCAGCGCAACCGCCATACCATAGGCGGCTAGGACGCGGACGCTGTCCTCCTCATCATAAAGATCACGAATGATGGCCAAACCGACGACCGCCTCGGCACAAGCGGTCACCCCCTGAAGAGTACGCGCAAAAATTAAAAACTCAATGCTATAGGCAAACGCACAAACCAAGCTGACAACGGCAAAACAAATCATGCCACCGAGTAAAACCGGTCGCCGGCCCAAATAGTCGCTGAGCGGGCCATAGAGGAGTTGTGCCGCACCAAAACCCAGGAGATTGAGGCTCATGGACAACTGGACCGTCTCAGCACTTGTTTGAAAGTACCCGGTCAGGTGTGGCAGAGACGGCGTATAGAGATCGGTTGAGAGAACGCTCGCTGACGCGGCCGCTACCAACAGGACAGGAATAATCAAGGAGACGCGTGTCGCAGCGACGGGCGAGAAAACCGTCATCAATAATCAACGCGCGTCAGATAAAGCCCATCGGGTGGAGCTGTTGGGCCCGCGCTCGCGCGATCACACGCTGCGAGCGCTTCTGCGACATCCGCAACGCCCCATTTACTGGTGCCAACCAGCCGCAACGTACCGACAATGATGCGGACCTGGTTGTGGAGAAATGAGCGTGCGCTCACATCAATGACGATCTCGTCGGCATGGCGTTCGACCGTGAGAGCATCCAGAGTCTTCACTGGCGAATCGGACTGACACACAGCCGCGCGGAAACTCGTAAAATCATGATGGCCGATGAGGAATTGCGCAGCCTCGTTCATTGCACGCCAGTCGAGTTCGACGGGGATGTGCCAAACATGGCCGCGCTCAATCGCGGGCGGAGCCCTTCGGTTCAGGATCCGGTATTGATAATGTCTGTGAGTGGCGGAAAATCGCGCGTTGAAGTTTTGGTCAACCGCCTCGACTTCCAAGATCGTGATAGTATCAGTCTTTAAATGAAAGTTGAGCGCATCGCGTACGGTTTCTGGGTCTGTATCCCGAACAAGATCAAAATGAGCCACCTGGCCAAGCGCGTGAACCCCACTGTCGGTCCTTCCCGCGCCAAAGACGTTAACCTGTTCCTGAGCAAAGCCAACGATTGCCTCTTCGATCACCTGTTGGACCGACCGGCCATTGTCTTGGCGCTGCCAACCAACGAAGTTGCCGCCGTCATACTCGATAACGAGCTTCCAGCGTGTCACGGTAGGATGACGCCGTTAGGGAGTGCGTACCCTCTAAGAAACTCGGCAGCACTCATTGCAGCCTTGCCTGGTCGTTGCAGGCGAATGAGCCGAAGCGCGTTATCCGCACAGGCAATTGTGCATTCATCATCGATAACTGTTCCAGGAATGCCATGACCCGGGGAAACGCTTGCCTGCAAGACTTTGATGCGCGCACCATCATGCTGAAACCAGGCGCCTGGGCGAGGGCTAAAGGCGCGGACTTGGCGCGCGAGCACTTCCGCATTCATTCGCCAATCGAGTCGCGCCTCACCCACCTTTAGTTTATGCGCGTAGGTGGCTTCCGCATCACTTTGCTCTGCGGCCGTCAACTCACCTTTCTCGATCAGCGCAAGCGCCCGCACAACCAGCCCCGCCGCGAGCTCCGCCAGTGCATCCCGAACGCTCCCGGCGTCGTCACTGAGTGCTATTGCCAATCGCTCCTGCAGGAGTATCGGGCCAGTATCGAGACCCTCATTCATTCGCATAATAGAAATCCCGGATATTTGATCACCCGCGAGAATTGCGCGCTCAATAGGCGCGGCGCCCCGCCAGCGTGGTAACAGGGAGGCGTGCGCATTGACACAACCGAATTTCGGCGCTTCAAGCATTTGTGTCGGCAGTCGCAATCCGTAGGCGACAACGACAGCAACATCAAACTCCAACCGGATGAATTCATCTTGATCCGCTACCGCCGCGAGCGAGTCGGGCGTGCGCACTGGAATACCAAGTTCCTCCGCCAGCGCTTGGACAGAGCTCACGCGTTTGCGACCGCCTCGGCCAGCTCGCCGCGCCGGCTGACAATACGCAACGACCACTTGATGTCCTGCATCGACGACCGCCCTCAGGCTCGATGCAGCAAACTCAGGTGTGCCCATAAAGGCCAAGCGCAACGTCATGTCGAAATCACCACTTGCAGCGGCCTATTCCGCCGCCTGCTTCTTGGACTTGATAAGTTTGCGAACGATAATGTTACGCTTCAGCAACGAGATATGATCGACGAAAAGCACTCCATCGAGGTGGTCCATCTCGTGTTGGATACATGTCGCAAGCAAATCCTCAGCTTCAAGCTCTGTTTTTTGATTGGCTTCATCGACATAGCGCACATTGATTTTGCTCGGCCGGATCACATCAGAATAGTGATCTGGAAAGGAGAGACAGCCCTCCTCGTGTTTGTTGGTTTCATCAGAGGCACGGATCAATTCTGGATTGACCATCTTAAGTGGCAGCGGCTCGGCACCCCTTGGCGCCGGGTCGACAACGATTACACGCTTTGCGACGCCCACCTGTGGTGCCGCCAAACCAACACCTGGCGCTAAATACATCGTCTCAAGCATATCGTCCATGAGTCGCATAATCTCGTCGTTCACCTCATCGACTGGATCACAGACAATTTTTAGCCGCGAATCTGGCGCGATTATGATGGGAAGAACCGCCACGAATTCTCTGTTCTGTAATTTATACCTGCAGGGCTGAACTGTTATGACCGAACCGCACTTTCGTCAAGCCAGCCGGTATGGAGATGCAAAACCTTGTACTAATCTCCACCATAGAATTTGCATGGAAAAAGGTACCGTCAGACGATGGATGTAAATCTACTCATCATCCTTGCCACAATCGTGGCCGCCGCTATCGCTATTGTTGTTTTGCTGCGCGGACATAACAACGCGAGTTCAGAGGAGTCAGCGCAAAAACTGGTCGATCAACAGGCAGACCTAGCAGGACGTATCAGTCAACTGACAGAGCAACAGACCATCGCTCAGAACCAACTCTCAGAGCGGCTACAAGTTCAAGAACGGACGCTTTCAAAGGCACTCGAAGATCGGCTCGGCAATGTGTCGAAGCTCATCGGCGAGCCGTTACAAAAACAGTCTATCCAGACCACGACGACTATGGGTGACTTAACGGCAAGACTTGCTGTCATCACCGCAGCCCAGGAAAACATAAGCAAGCTGTCTGCGCAGGTTGTCTTGTTGCAGGACGTCCTCACAAATAAACAGGCGCGCGGCGCCTTTGGTGAAACACAACTCGCCGACCAAATTCGAAATGCCTTACCGCCGTCTGCCTATAAATTTCAGGCGAAGCTTTCCAATGGGAAAATTGCTGACTGCCTGCTCAAATTGCCCAATCCATCTGGGTCAATTGCCATAGACGCTAAATTTCCTTTGGAAAGCTATCACTTGTTGCGGGCGGCCAAGGACGACACAGCACGCACCAATGCCTTGCGGTCATTTGGCGCGGATATCTCGAAACATGTTCGCGATATTGCGGAAAGATATATCGTTCCAGGCGAAACAGCAGAATCGGCACTTATGTTCTTGCCGTCAGAGGCTGTCTACGCAGAATTGCATGCAGAAATGCAGACAGTCGTCGAAAAATCTCATCGAGCACGTGTTTAGATCGTCTCCCCAACCACTTTGATGGCAACATTGAACACCATACGAGCCGTCCTTAAGGACGCTCAAATACGTGAGCAGGCAAGCTTGATCCAAAATGAAGTTCAGATTTTCGCCGACGATGTATCCCGTTTGGATGAACGCGCGGCAAATTTACAGCGACACTTTGAGCTAGCGGAGAAGGACCTCCGTCAAATCGTCATTTCAAGCGACAAAGTGACGCGCCGCGTCCAGCGTATCGGCGAAGTCGATCTGACTAAAGAAGACACCGCAGGCGCCCGAAGGCGACGATGACGAAGAGCAAACCAACTTGCTCTCTCTGTAAAACAATCCAGCCGTCCCGTATGTGAAACAAAGACTCTGCGCAAAACAATTTAGTGACGGGCTTTGAGTGCCGTCATAAGCGTGCCGTCGTCCAAATACTCAAGCTCGCCACCAACGGGGACGCCATGAGCTAGCCGCGTAATTTTCACGCCACTCGACGCCAACCGATCAGTAATGTAGTGCGCCGTGGTCTGGCCATCGACTGTCACATTCGTCGCAAGGATCACCTCACCTACGCCACCAGCGCCCACGCGATCCACGAGTGTGCCGATATTGAGGTCTTCTGGTCCTATGCCGTCGAGTGCCGACAACACGCCTCCCAGCACATGATAGCGCCCCTTATACGAACCAGTTCGCTCAAGCGCCCACAAATCTGCAACATCCTCAACAATGCAGATCAGCGAGTTGTCGCGCTTCTCGTCCTGGCAGATGAGACAAGGGTCGATGTCATCCAAATTGCCGCACTGCGAGCATGCCTTGATGGAACTGGCTGCCGCTGCCAACGCTTGCGCTAGCGGCTCCATTAAACTTTCACGCTTCTTGAGGAGCGACAGCGCGGCTCGTCGCGCAGAACGTGGACCAAGGCCCGGCAAACGTGCCAGCAACTTAATCAATCGATCGATGTCAGCCATCCAAAATCCGTCGGAAAACTCTGTCGCTTAGAAAGGTAATGTCATTCCAGGTGGAAGCTGCAAACCGCCCATCAGCTTGGACGTTTCCTCTTGCAGCGTTATCTCGAGTTTGGACTTTGCATCGTTGTGCGCAGCGAGGATCAGGTCCTCAAGCATCTCGCGCTCGTTTTCAAGGCTCAACGATGGATCAAGGGTAAGAGAATGCATTTCGCTCTTTCCGTTGAGGGTCACCGTCACCATGCCGCCGCCTGATCGACCAGTAACTTCAATTTTTGCCAAGCGCTCCTGCAACTCCGCCATTTTTTCCTGCATCTGCTGCGCTTGCTTCATCATCTGACCGAGATTCTTCATACGTCGTCCTTTTGGTCGATAGTTTGGCTGTCGGGGACTTCACCGTCCGTGGTTTCAATGCCGGGGATTTGGTTATCCGACCGCAGATCTTCCTGCTGAGACTTGGCTGCGTCATCGGTCAGCGTCGTTACACGCGTGATCTCAGCACCGGGAAATGCGTCCGTCACCGCCCTAACAAGCGGATGACGTGTTGCGGATTCCCAACGACCGCGCTCCGCGGCCATTTCCTGCTCCGCCAGGGTCGGGGAACCCGGTTCCGCAGAGATTGTGACAATCCAGCGCATACCAGTCCACTCCGACAAAAGCGACGACACCCGACTGGCAAGACTAGGCTGCGCGTGCTCATTTGGTCGTATTTCCAGCCGTCCGGATTCAAAGCTCACAAGGTGGACGTTGTTATAAAGCTGTGCCTGCAGCATCAACTCGCGCTTCTCAGAGAACAGTGTGACCAAATCATCGAAGGTATTAACAATACCCGCCTGAACTGTCGTCTCAGGAACGCCGCCCTCGGGCTCGGCATCCGCTAACACTTCGTCGTCAACAGACTCTGGAACGTCCGCAGGCATCGGGTCACTTATAGGCGCAGCAAGTGCGGCTTGCTGGCCACCACCGAATGTCTGAACGGCGTCTGTCTGCATTAAAGTTGCCGTGGGTGTTGCCGATGTCACGGGCGGCGCAGGTGATGTAGATGGCGCGTCGGGTGCCGAAAACAAGTCGGCGTCATTGGAGTCCCTATGTGACGGGTTTTGATCGAGCGACTCACGAATGAATTCAGCCGGTGTAGGAAAATCCGCGACATAGGCCAGCCGTATTAAAATCATTTCCCCTGCCTGCCGGGGTGACGGAGCGGATTGCACTTCGCCCAACCCCTTCAACAGCATCTGCCAAACACGGCTCAAAACAGAAATAGGGAGCGTTTTCGACATGGCAAGACCGCGGGTCCGTTCCGTCTCCGGCGTCCCAGGCGCCTCCACAATCTCCGGAACGATGCTGAGCCTCGTCAGCCAATGAGTGACCTCAAGTAGATCCTGCATGACTGTCACCGGATCCACGCCATCACGATACATGCGCGCAAACAAATCGAGGGCATCTGCTGTGCGACCTGCCATCACATGATCAAACAAATCAAATATCTGCGTGCGGTCCGCCAAGCCCAACATGTCGCGGACAAGCTCGGTGGAAACCTTGCTATCACCAAGCGTTATCGCCTGGTCGAAAAGTGACAATCCATCACGCACGGAGCCATCGGCAGCATGGGCAATTAGCGCCACGGCCTCCTCGCCGATGTCCACCGATTCCTTCTCAGCAATTTGTTGAAAGTACCTGGCCAATTCTTCGCCGTTCACGCGGCGCAGATCGAATCGTTGACACCGCGAAAGCACGGTCACCGGGACTTTGCGCACTTCGGTCGTTGCAAAGATGAAATGCACATGTTCGGGCGGTTCTTCTAACGTCTTCAAGAGCGCGTTGAAGGCCGGTTTGGAAAGCATGTGTACTTCGTCGATGATGTAAATCTTGTTGCGCGCCGAAACCGGATGGTAGCGCACCCCTTCAATCAGCTCGCGGATATCATCGATTCCGGTACGACTTGCTGCGTCCATTTCCACAACATCCACATGGCGATCTTCGGCAATTGATTTGCATTGATCGCAGACACCGCATGGCTTGATCGTCGGCCCGCCGTTGCCGTCCGGCCCGACACAATTTAGGGCGCGTGCGATAAGCCGTGCGGTTGTCGTTTTTCCTACCCCCCGCACACCGGTCAACATGAAGGCATGGGCGATGCGGCCACCGGCAATAGCGTTGGTCAACGTCCGGATCAGCGCCTCTTGTCCGATAACTTCTTCGAACGTCGTTGGACGATATTTGCGCGCGAGGACGCGATAAGGAGTGGTGGTTGGCTCAGCGGACATCAGTTTGCGTGCTTCCCATTTTAGTGCCTCGTGGAATACCTCGCGTGATGCCTGGATACCGAGGAGTGGAAGACCGGACAGACGACCCGGACCAAAACTCGTTGCGGCTGCTTCCTTCCGGATCTGACCGGTTTGGCGAGCGGCCCGTCCGCAAGCCGATCTTCCAGTTTTAGTATATCAGGACTCCGGGACCTCTGGGCAAGGATGGTGAACGTATCAACTCGTGATACCTACGAATTAACTTTGCGGCGATTTGAGCAGTCCAATCTTCCGATGATTGAAAGATCGTGACATGAGAAAAACGATGATTGCGCATGGCACTGTTTGCGTGACAGGGTAATTGAATGAAATCAGCCAATTATTACGCTGCCGGCGAACTCGACCGCGTGTCACATTTGCGACAGGATGATTTCTGGCTCGCTGAGCGATTAGCCGATCCCACCACATGCTTTGCACCGGTTTGGCAGTTGCAAAATCTATTCGCGATCGATGACGAGCAACAGCCGGTTTTCCTGGCGAAAGACGTCGCGGATGCCGTCATAGCAGACGAAGTCGTCCTGCTGGGGATTGCCGACGGCAAGGCATATTTTGCACTCGATTTTTCCAATCATGAGGAACCCCCGCTCGGAGACCTTGGCGTATTTTGCGATTTGCGGGCTGTCGGCGCGCTTCTCACCCGGCAAGCCGGCTCGATCCTCGCCTACGCACGCGGCATCGTCTACTGGCACATCCGTCACCAGTTCTGCGGGGAGTGCGGGTCACCGACGATTAGTCGGCAAGCTGGCCACCTACGGGTTTGCAGCAATACAGAATGCGGCGCGTCTTGTTTCCCGCGCACTGACCCAGCAGTCATCATGCTGGTTCATGATGGCGAGCGTATCCTAATGGGACGCCAAAACCGTTGGCCACCAGGCATGCACTCAGTGCTCGCCGGCTTCGTTGAGCCTGGCGAAAGCCTTGAGGGCGCTGTTGCACGGGAGATTTTCGAGGAAGCTGGTATCGAGGTCACCGATATTCGCTATCATTCATCTCAGCCTTGGCCATTCCCAGCGTCAATCATGCTGGGTTTTACGGCCCGAGCAGTGACAACACGGTTGGTCATCGACCATACCGAGCTTGAAGACGCACAATGGTACAGCCGCGAAGATTTAGTGACGTCGTCTGAAGACGAAAACTTCCGTTTACCGCGCAAGGATTCCATCGCCCGGCGACTGGTTGATGACTGGCTCGGAACCTGAAGATGCCTAGCCAGAAACCCCGCGACCGCTAGTTTGATCGCGAAATGGGCTCGCTAGATAAGTCCCCAGAATCTTCATTCTGGATGAAAAATATTGAAGTTCCTCGAACGCATGGTCTACCGCGCGTTGGTCCGGGTGGCCTTCAATTTCGGCATAAAATTGAGCAACTGTGAAATTTGCGTCGACGATATAGCTTTCAAGCTTGATGATGTTGACCCCAACTGTCGCAAAACCACCCAAAGCCTTGTAGAGCGCAGCCGGCACGCTTCGTACCTGGAAGACAAAACTTGTTATGCAACGGCCTGCACGAGAATCAGGCTCGATACGCCGGCGCGCCATGACCACCATACGTGTGGTATTGCCGATGCGATCTTCGATGCGGGTACGGATCGTTTGCAGCCCGTAGATCTGCCCTGCTAAATCCGAAGCGATAGCCGCGATACTGGGGTCGCCAATTTCGGCAACTTCCATGGCAGCCCCGGCCGTATCAGCACGCGCGACAGCTTCCAGATTAAGCTCGCGAATAACGTCGCGGCACTGTGCAAGTGCCTGGACATGGCTATAGACAGCCCGCAAACCCTCAAGTGTTGCCCCCTGTGGGGCGAGCATATGATGCTGAACGGATTGAAAATGCTCGCCGACGATGTAGAGACTCGACTCCGGCAGAAGATGGTGGATATCAGCAACTCGTCCACCCAATGAATTCTCAATTGGAATCATCGCAAAGCGCGCTTCTTCATCGCTCACCGCCGCAAATGCCGCCTCGAAGGTACGGCACGGCAATGCTGTCATCTGCGGATAGACTTGCTGGCATGCAAGATGGGAATACGCGCCTTCGATCCCCTGAAAGGCAACACTCTCACCCGCAATTGACGCCGGTACGTGTGTTACAGGCAGATCGACCTCAGACGGCAGGGTTTCCCGAGGTGCCAATGAGGACGCTTCACCCCCTCCATAAACCTTGGCATCAGCAACCTTAGCATCCGCTCCCTCACCCCCAAGCTCCAGCCATTGGCGACTTTTCTTAGTTGCGTGTGCAATTCTCTCGACGCGATCACGAGAGGGCGCAAAGGCTCCACGCTCCCAGCCGTTGACTGTAGGCTGCGAAACATCAACCGCGGTGGCAAGATCCGCTTGCGTAAGGTCTGCGTCGACCCGTGCCTGCTTTATACGTTTTGCTATATTCATATCAGTATTATAGGCTTATCATTATGATTATATCAATAAATTATATTAATAATCATTAAAAATAACAGACCATCATTTTATTTATAATTTATGCCTATGGATAACTACATTATCCTAACAATTTCCTCGCCGCATTTAAGTCAGCTTCCGTATCGACACCAAGCGGCACGCTTTTCGTCAGGGCAACGTCAATTCGCATGCCGGCTTCAAGCGCCCGCAGTTGTTCTAGTCGCTCACGCTGCTCGAGCACTCCTGGCGGCAGCGCCACAAACCTAGCAAGGGACTCGCGTCGATACGCATATATTCCGATGTGATGATAGAGGGGCCCGGGGCCTGAAGGAGCCTCGGCGCGCGTAAAATATAGGGCACGTCCGCGGCTTTCTCCCTGTGAGATTGCAACGATTGCCTTCACAACATTGGGATCATTGCGTTCTTTGGCGTCTGTTATGACAGTAACAAGGGTGCCGATATCAACCGCATCACGGGACAGCAATTCCGTCACATGCCGCAACGCTTCTGGCTCGATTGTCGGCAGATCACCTTGAAGGTTGACGACCACATCGTATTGCCCATCGGGATCGACATGCTCCAACGCCTCATAAATTCGGTCAGAGCCGGATGTATGTGCCGGATCAGTTAAAATGGCTTTACCGCCTGCAGAATGAACAGCGTCGGCAATCGTTGCATCACCCGCGGCGACAATAACAGGTCCAATATCGGCCGCTACTGCTTTGCGCCAAACATGCACGATCATCGGCACACCATGAATATCGGCCAATGGCTTGCCTGGCAGGCGCGTTGACGCCAAGCGAGTTGGAATAATGACAATAGAATTGATTGGTGGCGGGCGCTGTAGATCAACCATATTAGCTCACATGCCACAGATTTTGGTTTGCAAATTTTACTGCAATTTTTTTCATAGCTGCGTGAAACACACGCCATATTCGCACTGACAAACTAACAAAAATGCTTCGAAGGCTTTGGCTCTCGCCCAAATGCTGTGGGATTTGTCTCTTGATTTGCGGTGGTCCAACGCATATACCGCGAACACATACCACAGAACGAATAATCAGTAGAATAATTGCCGTTTCACAAATTGATGTGTGAATCTTTGAAACAAGCAATTCGTTCGGGGCGAGAATATGCACGGTGATCCGCTCTTATTAAACAAAATTGTCGGCGCCATATTGACTGCCGGGCTGCTGGCGATGGCCTCCGGATTTATCTCGGAACAAGTTTTCCATCACGAAACACCCGATGAACTCGCCTTCCCAATTGGTGGAAGCCCTGGGGTTGCCGCTGCCAATGCGCAAGAAAAGGCCGCACCTGTGGGCCCGGGACCGATTGCTGGTTTACTCGCATCCGCCGACGCGGTGCGCGGCCAAAAACTATTCAAGGCATGCGCGGCGTGTCATACGCCCACGCATGGTGGCGCCAACAAAGTTGGGCCTAATCTTTGGAACGTAGTCGGCAAAACGATGGCAGGCACGGACGGATATAAGTACTCCTCGGCGTTCAGGAAAATGGAGGGGGCGTGGGATTACGAAACGTTGAACCAATTCCTGTTTAAGCCTAAGGCATTTGTACCCGGCACGAAGATGACATATGCCGGCATCGCGGCGGCGAACAAGCGAGCAGATATTATCGCCTTTATGCGGTCGTTGAGTTCCACTCCTCTCCCACTACCATAGTCCGTACTTCAGCATACTCCAACGCGACGTTGCGGCAAACTGTCAACGCGACCCTGATCACGCATCCGTCAATTCATCTCCGAGCATATTATCGCCCATGACTAATTCAGGTAGAGTACCTTTGAACAAAATTTAAAGGGATGGCATTGATGTTTCGAATCGCCCTTATCTCCTTTGCGACTGGCGTTATGTTGAGTGTATCGGCACCAGTTGCAGCACAGCAGGTTACCCCTTCGCACGGCATCGCTATGCATGGGGACTTAAAGTACGGCCCAGACTTCAAACACTACGACTATGTCAATCCGAATGCCCCGAAGGGCGGCGACATAAGGCTGGCGGCAATTGGCGGCTACGATAGCTTCAATCCTTTTATCGTCAAGGGACGCTCCGCATCCGGCATTGGATTACTTTATGACAGCTTGCTCACAAGCTCAGCTGACGAAGCGTTCTCCAGATATGGCCACGTTGCCGAGAGCGTCGAGGTCCCTGAAGATCGTTCGTGGATAATCTTCACGCTCGACGCCGACGCCCGTTGGCATGACGGTAAACCAATCTCTGTCGACGATGTCATCTGGTCATTCAACACCCTAAAGGCGAAAGGCGCACCCATCTATCGCTTCTACTATTCCAATGTTGCGACCGCCGAAGAAGTTGGGCCCCGTAAGGTCAAATTCACCTTTACTGGCGGCGAAAACCGCGAACTTCCACTGATCATTAGCGAACTGACAATCCTCCCAAAACACTATTGGGAGGGGCGCGATTTCAGCAAAACGACGCTTGAGCCACCGCTCGGTAGCGGTGCATATCGGATCGCCTCGTTCGAGCCGAATCGATCCATTACCTACGAACGGGTTCCTGATTATTGGGCAGAAGATCGTCCGACGATGGTTGGTAAGAATAATTTTGGCACGATCCGCTATGACTACTACCGCGATGGAACGGTGGCACAAGAGGCATTCAAGGCCAGTGAATTCGATTTTCGCTCCGAAAACGGGTCGAAAGCCTGGGCGACCGCCTATGAAATTCCAGCCGTCAAAAATGGTTTGATTAAAAAGGAGGAACTGCCGCACAATCGCGTGGCGGGGATGCAAGGCTTCGTCTTCAATACCCGCAATTCCCTTTTTCGGGACCGTAATGTGCGGCGTGCGCTGGCCTACGCCTTCGATTTCGAATGGTCAAACG